>NZ_JBFDAE010000040.1:0-1121 GCF_040720935.1 Algibacter sp. 2305UL17-15 | reverse complement strand
TGCAATTAATCTATACAACGAAATAAGATTACATTTATCTTTAGACTATAAAACACCTAATATGGTATATTTAAAAACAGTGTAAATCAATTTTAACCTGTAGCCATATTTCAGGACAAGACAAACTTGCACACAACGTGTTTGTGTATGATTAGTTGCGTGTTTTAAGTACTAAAGTTAGCAAATAAATACCGAATAGAAAATCCGCTAGGATTTTCGTAAGTAGGCGAGAACCAAGCAATTAATTATACACGGTGTTGTGCGTTCGTTTTTATTTTTCGGTCAATTTCGTCCAATTCCTCAATCGTGTGAAATCCGTCATCTCCTTTTTTCGTTAATCTCGTTTTTACTTTTCCAGCAGACCAAAATATAAAATCCAATTTTTTCATTTCGGACAACTTATTGTCTTTAAATACTTGGTCTAAAAGTCCAATTGTTTCTGGTAAAAGATTATATTCAATTATTTGTTCATAACCAGTTTGAATTTTGTCAAGTTGGTCTAAATAATTGTCCAATTTAATTTCAAATTCCGATTGATATGGTCTTGACAGAGAAAACATTCTCGCAACTTCGCTGTCATAAATCGACATCGAGTCATTTATTGTATTAAACATCTTTGTTACAAATGAAAATTGTAAAGTGTTTTGTCCTTTTCTGTTCGGAAATGAGTAAAGTCTGCGTAATACTTTTTCAAAGTCAAATTGCTTTTCGTTGCGATATTGTTCTAAAATCTTAAAATACTCTTTTTTAAATTCAGGTGTAAGTCCAGCGTTGTCAATTCGGTAAAAACTCCTAAAAACAAATTGAAATAAATAATTTTCATTAACATTCGATTTCTTAAATTCGGTTTTTAGGAAATTATAAACATCGACACTTTCTTGGTCAATATTTTCAATAATTTCGGTAGAATGCTTTTCAATCCAATCAGATATTTCTCGTATTTTTTTCATTAATTTTTCCTAAATTTTCAATTTTAGTACGATTTTTCTTAAATGACGCACAACGTGCCGCGTGTAATGATAGTTGCGTGATTAAGCCACTAATTTAGCAAACACAATCGAGCCGGAGAAAATTCCGCAGGAATTTTCCAGATATGCAGTTGCCCGAGCAATTATTTTTAC
>NZ_JBFDAE010000039.1:0-1371 GCF_040720935.1 Algibacter sp. 2305UL17-15 | reverse complement strand
CCTATAAAGGAAAAAATCTACGTTTCTCACACCTCTGAACTGTGCCCTAAAAGCTTTAATTTTTGCGTTGAAAGATTCTGCCGAGGCATTTGTGCTCTTATTATCAAAGTAGTTGAGTATATTTTTATAATGAATTGACATGGTTCTGGCGATCGTGTTGAAGCTTTTGAAAGCTGCCTGTCTTACTTTTTCATCCCATTTAGCCAATCGTATCAGTGCCGAAGTTTTATCCTCTGTGTTGTTAAATATCCAAGATAGGTTTTGGCACAATTTGTATGCTTTTTCTATATCAGGATAGTGCTTAAAGAGTATTTCGGCTCTTTTGGACTGGTTTTCAGTCCATTTATTGCTTGGTTTATAGAGCAGGTATCTACTTCTTGCCAGTAATTGTTTCAATGTATCTCCGTTTGATAGTACTTCTGGAATATATTTTATGTTTTTACTTCTAGCATCTTCTATGGAATTGTTTTCAATATCGATGGCTTCCCATCTGTGTTTGATTCTGATTTCCTGCAAAGCGTCCAATGCTAATTTCTGAACGTGAAAACGGTCTATGACCAAGGTGGCACTTGGGAATGATTTTTTAACGATAAGCCCCATGTTTCCTGCCATGTCCAGAGTCACTTCTTCAACTTTTCCTCTTTGTTTTACAGGGATTTTATGGAGTATTTTTATAACCGTTTCAGCTTTGGTCCCTTTGACCATGGCAACTATAGCGCCTTTCTTTCCTTTAGCATCTTTATTGGTTACAATGGTGTACAGTTCTCCGTTGCAAAAAGCGGTTTCGTCAAGGGATAGATGGCTTCCCAGGTTTTCGGCAAACAATAGCCAGTCCTGTGCATGCTCTTTTTGATCCCAGGACTTAAAATCGCTCAGGTGATCTTTGTACTGCCGTTGCAGTTTCTTGCCGTCAACTCCATAGAAAAACCCTATGGTATGGCAATCAGAAGCCTTAGTATCGACTAATTTCTTTTAAAAAAGCAGCGAACTCGGCGGTCATCCGTGTTCCCTGTGCTACTAAGTTCCAATCTCTCTGGACAACTTCATTTGTTGTTCTGTCAAGCCATCTGCGCCGCTTTACATGTAAATAGACCGTGTTTCCCCTGAGCGGAAAATCTTGAATGGTTATTTGCTTATGGAAACCATGTGCAATTAAAGTTCGGCTGGCTTCTTCTTTTGGTGCTACATTGCGCTCTTCGAAGCAAAGGTGCATGGCCTCACCGCTTTTAGTGCTATTGACTAAGTCAAAATGATTGATCAGAAATTCAGGTAAGATAAGTTTGAGTAAGTCTAGATAATTGTCCAAGGTTCTTTTTTTAAACAAAAATCGGAATCTTATTCCAATTCACACACAACTTTTTGACTTGATCC
>NZ_JBFDAE010000038.1:0-1428 GCF_040720935.1 Algibacter sp. 2305UL17-15 | reverse complement strand
AGAACCAGTGGCTCCACATAGGTCGCTAAGTCCAGTACTGTTAGTAGTTACCGAAGCAGAACCACAGGTATCCGTTCCAGAGAAGGACGCTAACCAAGCAGCAAACGCGCCACTGGGATCAGCAGTACCATCACATTCTACGGTCATATCCGCAGGAGTGTTAGTCCAGGTAGGATCGGTAGTATCTTCTATGGTGAAAGTTGCTGTCGTCATACTAGAGTTGTCACAAGCATCAGTAGCCGTAAAAATTACGGTAACTGCTCCTGTTGCACCACAAAGGTCAGAAAGTGCAGTAAAATTATTAGACCAAACCACGGCACTACAATCATCGGCAGCAATAGCACCACCATTGTTCGTTAACCAGTCATTTAGGTCAGTAGTATTACCAGCACCATCACATTGTACGGTTTCATTAGCTGCTTGTGTTGAAATAACGGGAGCAACGGTATCTTTGATTAAGTATGTAGCTGATGTTGTGGTTTTGTTGCCACATTCATCGGTAGCTGTAAATATTACAGTAATAGCACCATTGTCACATTTCACAGCATCATCAGATCCATAATCATTGGTCCAAGTAATAGTACTACAGTTATCTGTAGCAGTAGCACCCGCACTAGCGTTTAACCAATCGGTTAATTGTGTTTGCGTATCGCCCACACCACATTCAATTTCGATATTGGCTGTGTTTGTGTTATCTATGTTAGGATCGTTAGTATCCTCGATAGTGAAGGTAGCATCGGCAGTAATGTCGTTACCGCACTCATCGGTAAGTGTAAACGTTACAGTTTCCGTACCGGTAGCCCCACAAAGGTCACTAAGTCCAGCACTGTTGGTTGTTACCGTAGCAGCACCACAGGTATCCGTTCCGGAGAAGGACGCTAACCAAGCAGCAAACGCACCACTAGGATCGGCAGTACCGTCACATTCTACAGTCATATCCGCAGGAGTATTAGTCCAGGTAGGGTTTGTAGTATCTTCAATAGTGAAGGTGGCATCGGCAGTAATTGCGTTACCACATTCATCGGTAAGTGTAAAGGTTACAGTTTCCGAACCAGTAGCACCGCATAGGTCGCTAAGTCCAGTACTGTTAGTAGTTACCGAAGCAGAACCACAGGTATCCGTTCCTGAGAAGGACGCTAACCAAGCGGCAAATGCGCCGCTAGGATCGGGAGTACCATCACATTGTACAGTCATATCCGTTGGAGGGTTAATCCAAGTAGGATCAGTTGTATCTTCAATAGTGAAGGTAGCATCCGCAGTGATATCGTTACCACATTCATCGGTAAGTGTAAAGGTTACCGTTTCAGAACCAGTGGCTCCACATAGGTCGCTAAGTCCAGTACTGTTAGTAGTTACCGAAGCAGAACCACAGGTATCCGTTCCAGAGAAGGACGCTAACCAAGCAGCAAACGCGCCACTGGGATCAGC
>NZ_JBFDAE010000037.1:0-1456 GCF_040720935.1 Algibacter sp. 2305UL17-15 | reverse complement strand
TCAATGTCATTAAGTTAAGACCTTTTCAAATGCTATCTTTTTGATTTTTAGTTATTTTAGGCTTAATTCGAGTGCGATATTTTCCTGTATTTCGTTCAAAAGACCTGTTTGGTCTTATTGGAACTTGATTTTCTTTATAAAGTACTTTAAGTTCATAAATTACCTTTTCCATAGACTTTTCTGTAAAGAATAACTCTAAGACTCTATTCTTTAAAAAGCCGTAAGACAGATTAGTGTTTACTTTATATTGATATTTACGTTTCTTACTGTTGTTTTGTTTTTCATCATTTATCTCATTGACTATTAGAGTTTGTATGTTACTGATAAATAAAGCCGCATAAAAATCTTGTAGTATGCTTCGATTTGAGTATCCTGAAAAATGTTCAACCTTCAATTTGTTTTTTAATTCATCGTAAAAGGTTTCAACGCCCCATCTTTTGGCATAAAGTTTTTTAAAAATAGAACTTGGGTAGGTTTTGCTATCTAGTAATGAGCTCATCAGAACTTCAACCTGACCTTTGGCTAGTTCTACTCTAATCAGCCTAAGTTGGATTGGTGTATTCTTATCATATGTTTTATCAGATAGTTTTGTGTTTTTACCTGGATAAATATCTACAATTAAAGACCTCTTTTTGCTTTTTTCAAAATCAATGATAAGTTGACTGAAACTAATTTTCACACGTATTAAATAATCTAGATTGCGCTCTATGTGTTGATGTATAAAATCGTAGGATGGGTAACCTCTGTCGTAAATAAGTAAATCTCCTTTTTTACAGTTTGATAGGTGCGAAATTGCCAGTTCTCGCTCTCCCTTTTTTAAAGGCGCTAGTGTACCGTCTAGAACATAGTTGTTCTCAATATCATATAAGACAGAACACCTTGCTTGAACTAAAGTGGTTTTAGTATTGTTTTTAGTCTCTCCATAGGTTTGCTTCAGCTCTTTTGTTATTGGCAAGGTAATGCGGGAACCGTCTACAGCTAAAAGCCTAAACCCTTTCCATAGCTTAACCCCCAACTGGTTGTCAGTATAAAATTCATTTGTTAGGGTTTGGGAGAGGTGCTCAAAAACTTCTGGGGAAATTTTCATTCTGGCTTGAACAAAAGCACTTTTGGTAAATTTTTGATGTGTTTTTAATTTTAGAAAACTCACAAAGTTTTCAATCTCTAAAGACAGGCTCTTACGCAACATATTCAACATGAATAACAAGATACATGAAAATTGTTGCTTTCTAGTTCTTGTAAAGTCGTTTTTAGATACTCGAAATTTGTGCTTTAAGCTTTCACTAAATAATTCTACTTTTAATTTTTCTAAAATAGAAATAGCCGTTTTTTTTCAAGGTTATAAATATTTGATTACCAGTATAATATACGAAAAAGACATCACAAATACAAATGTAAAATACTGAATATCAAACAAATAGAAGCTTAACTTAATGACATTGAACGAGCACTAGCG
>NZ_JBFDAE010000036.1:0-1506 GCF_040720935.1 Algibacter sp. 2305UL17-15 | reverse complement strand
ATTTTTAGCGCCATATCCCTAAAAAATATAAGTGACATTGGTGATGGGCACAGACCTTTTTTTCAGTCTTTGCGGTATCCTCGGGTGAGGGTTTCCTTATCGTCTCAAACTTGCACACAACGGTCTAGTATAAGAAAAGTAGGGCAGTTGTAAGCAATACTTTTCGGATTAAGCTAAAGCCGAATTTTTAAATTTTGTTAATTATCTTTTCTTATTTCAATTATACCAAATTTAAAAATTTGGCGACTTGGCAAACACACACGAACCGTTCGATTAAGCACTTTTTGCCCTATTTTTTTTATACATTGTTAGCCACAGTACTTATACGCTAATTGTTGTCACTTCATTTATTTCATTTCTACTAATTAGAAAAGAACCATCTTTTGATAAATGTGTATTTTTTTGATTATCGCTAAAAATGTTTTCTTGATATACGTTGTTAAAATTAGAATTCGGATTTTGAATTATTTTTTTTAACTGTCTAAAAACATTTAATTCTAAGCAGTAGATATATTGATTGTAAAACGGAAAAAAGTCAAATGGATAGTCAGGAATAACATATTGATTATTGTCTATATTCGAAGTAACAACTCTCAAATCAAATTTTGATTCACTTATTTTCTCTTCATTTTCCAAAAGTTGAAAAGCCAGTTCGCTATATCCCAAATTATGTAAAACTCGTGAATAATGATTTCTTTCAATCAGATTAACTTTGTCCTCTTTAGCACTTTTGCCATCATTTGGTGGGTCAACAATAGAGAGTGATGATTTATTATTTCCAAAACTTATGTAAAATGGTACAGCAAAGTGTTTTGTTCGATATTTATTTCCGTTTGAATCTTTTACTTGAGCATTATTACTTTGATTTATAAAACTCGTCAAGTTAATTTCTTTATAGGGCGATAAGCGTCCTTTACACTCAACGATGACAAATTCCCCATTATTATCCTTACAAAGTAAATCAGGACCTCTTTCTTTTTTAATTATTTTGCTTGTAACGATATTCAGATTTTTGAATGCATATTTGTTTTTTTTAGAAGTTGCATAATAGCTGTCAAAATCATCAAAAAAACGAACATTTTCATACTTGTCTAAGCAAGCTTTGGCTAATGCACGAGCTAAAGTATTAGAAAAACCTTTTTTCGATTCTGTATAAGGCGGTTTATATTGTGGTTTATATTTAAAATAAGGACTTTTATCTAAACGATTAAAAAATCTAAAATTTTCTATCAGTAATTCAATCCAATTATGCTTTTCTGCTTGTTCATCGAGATAATGTTTAGCTATTAACCTAGTCGAAAGCGAGATTTCATTATTATTTACGTAATTCGGAATTGCTTGATTGAAATTCTCTACTTTAAATTTTCTCGTCATTTTTTTCGTATGTCTTGTCCTGAAATATGGCTACAGGTTAAAATTGATTTACACTGTTTTTAAATATACCATATTAGGTGTTTTATAGTCTAAAGATAAATGTAATCTTATTTCGTTGTATAGATTAATTGC
>NZ_JBFDAE010000035.1:0-1653 GCF_040720935.1 Algibacter sp. 2305UL17-15 | reverse complement strand
GTAAAAATAATTGCTCGGGCAACTGCATATCTGGAAAATTCCTGCGGAATTTTCTCCGGCTCGATTGTGTTTGCTAAATTAGTGGCTTAATCACGCAACTATCATTACACGCGGCACGTTGTGGTGCATTTAAGAAAAACATCGAGATAACAATGAAACTAATTGAAAGTGAAATAATTGCAATTGGAATAATTGAAGCATTTTATAATAAAAACAGAAAAGGTTTTCTTAAAAAACTGTTTTCAAAACGATTTAAATTCAATACCAACGAAATTCCAAATCCAAGAAATTTAGTGGAATTTTGGAATATTTATGGTCTAAAAAACACCAAGGAATTATCCTTCACTAAAGAGGAAAAGTTAGAATGTATTTCTAAATGTTACACTATCCTTTATAATGATAATTTCAATTTAAAAGATGATTATAATCAAAAACTAAATAAGTTTAATACTGATGCTCGCAAAGCAATTAAAAATAACCCAGGAGTACATTTTAATTGGAATATACCTTCGCCTGAAAAATATCTTAATGAAAATAGAGATAAATTTCAAAATTATAGTTAGACCAATTTCAAAAACAAAAATTCAGAAATCTGTAAAAAAATATGAGACATAAAAAAATAAAAGACGTATTTACAATAATTTACAAAGGGAGACAGAGAGTAGGTTTTGAGGTTGAAGGAATTGAAAAATATATCTTCTTAAGTCCTGGGAATGTTAAACAATGCACAGATATTGGTATTACAGAAGTAGAAATTTTAATTGGGTCTACAATACGACCAGAACTATACAAAGAAGGAGAAAAATTACCTAACGGGAAACTATATGAAAGTAAGTATCCAATAATCAAAGATTTTTGGATTGAGTGTTCTGGGAATAAAGATGAAATGCGTAATCTTAATAAATCGAGACTAATTAATTTTAAGACTATTAATAAAGCATTTCATTTTAATAGAAATGGTAGAGACAGTATCGGATTTGACGTTGGAGAAGATAAAGCAATTTTCACTAATGCAAAATCAGTTACATCAAGAACACAATTGGATATAAGTGAAATCCATATTTTAGAAGGTTCCTACATCAGTCCTATTTATTGGCAAAAAGGAGAAAATGTTTATGAAGGAATGAGTCACCCAGCGGAACTGTGTAAAAAAAGTGATGTTTTAATAAAAGATTTAAGATTACGGCTATATGGTAAAGTTGAAGAAATGCACGAACGTTTTGAAACGACAGAACCTAATTATTACACAAGCGACAATCACAATTCCTATGAACCGAGTTATGATACTTATGGTGGACCACACGGATTTGATGACGACACAATTGATACGGCATTTGAAGGAGACGCTGATAACATTTGGAACATTCTATAAACCGAGGCTAAAAAAACGCACCACAACAAAGTATATAAAAAATTGCTAGTTTGTGCTTAACCAATGTGAGTTGCTTGTTTGCTTGCATCTGATTTTCCTTCGGAAAATCCTCGCACACAAACACGCAACTTTCCATATACATAAACGTTAGCCACAATACTGACCCGTCCTGAATAAAGGCTACACAATCTTAATCAATTATGTACAAAAATGACAAAGTAATCAGACGGTATTCCGAATCTTTTAAACTCAAAATTTTAGACGAACTTACCGCAGGAAAA
>NZ_JBFDAE010000034.1:0-2483 GCF_040720935.1 Algibacter sp. 2305UL17-15 | reverse complement strand
ATTAATCTATACAACGAAATAAGATTACATTTATCTTTAGACTATAAAACACCTAATATGGTATATTTAAAAACAGTGTAAATCAATTTTAACCTGTAGCCATATTTCAGGACAAGACATTTTGAGAAAAGAATGAACATTGAACATTTATTAAATAAAGGATATTTTCCTAAGGAGCTTCCACCATCATTCTTTACTGAATTATTTGGTAACGATTATTCAAATATTTCTACATTATCTGATTCGACTGAAAGTACAAGTTTAACTGCCTTACAGAATTCCGTTAATGCAATAACGGGATTATCTAGAGCTGACAAAACAGAAAAAAAACTTCAATTAAAGCAAATTTTTAAAAATCGCCTAAACTATTCTGATTGTAGCCAATTTAATATTCCAAAAAGCGGAATAGCAAGGAAAATAATTAAAATACCAAACCCAATTCACCAAGGTAAATTAGCCAAAGCAATTGTGGATAATTATACCGAAATTGCCAAACTATTTAATGATTCTAATTTATCAACTACAAAACCACAAATCGAAACTGAACTTGAACAAAACAAGCGTTCAGTAAAACACAATGATTTTAGTTACTTCAAAGAATCGGGAATAATAAATTCTTTTAAATATGCAGTTCAGTTAAAAACTGATATTGCAAAATTTTATCCTTCAATATATACGCATTCAGTTCCTTGGGTAACATTTGGAGGAAAAGATAAATACAAAAGAAACCGTGCGTTAAATAAAACAAATCCTTTAAAAGTAAGTAATATTTATGGAGACGATATTGACGACAGGCTTATGTGGTGTCAAAATCAACAAACAATGGGAATACCCATTGGTCCAGATACTTCGTTCATTATAGCAGAAGTAATTGCTTGTCACATAGATAAACACCTTGAAAAAAAACTAAAATCAAAAAAAATAGATTTTCTTGGCTATAGATATTATGACGACTATGCTTTATACTTTAATTCAGAGTTGGATGCTCAAATTTGTCTCTCAGAATTAAAAAAAATTCTAAATGATTTTGAATTAAAAATCAATGACGAGAAAACAGAAATTTCAAGAACACAAAGTGAATTAGAGAAACCTTGGGCACTTGATATAAAATCCTTTTATTTTAGACCATCTGAAAATGACCAAAAGGATGATATTTGGAACTTCTTCTCTATTGCATTTAGACACGCTCAGGAAAACCCAAAAGATAGCGTATTAAAATTAGCCTTGAATAAATTTAATTTTGTTCGTATTGAGGAAGAAAATTGGGATTACTTCGAATCTTTACTTTTCAGACTTGGTTTAATTGAAACAAGTTCTCTAAACAAAATTGCTAAATTATTAATCACTTACGAAAAGTTAGTTTCAAAGAAACGCTTAAAAGAGTTTTGTTTCGAAATTATAAAAAGGAACTACGAAAACCAGCACGATTTTGAACTGACTTGGTCGCTTTGGATATTAAACGAATTTAAAATTCAACCGACCAAAGATATTTATGAAATGGTTTTTAAAAGTAAAAGCGTGACAGGAATTATTGTTGGCCTTGATTTATTTCAGCAAAATAACAGAATTAAAAATTTTGATTTATCTTCTGTAACTGAAATAATTACTACGGACAATTTAAATAATAAAGAGTGGCTTTTAGCTTATGAAACAGTTTATAAAAACTGGATACCTACTTTAAGTAAGTCAATTATTCAAGACCATTTCTTTTTTAATATTTTGGAATCTAGGAATATATATTTTTACAACAATTCGAGAAAATTAGAACCTTTAAAAGTGGAAAGGTCATACCTCAAGAAAATTGAAGTAAAACTTAAGCAAATAACAACCTACATATCTAAAAACAAATTTTCCAACACAGAATTAAAAAGTGAACTTATAGAATTAAGCGAAAATTTAAACTTGTCCGACTTAACTCAAACTACAGACAGAAAAGAAATTCAAAAAAAACTATCAGACTCTGATTCAAAAATAAAAGAATTGATAGATAAAATAGAAGCTGTAAAACTTGAATTAAAAAAATTCGATAAGAAGAAGCCATATTTTGTAGTTGGAAAAAGACTTGAAGAACTTTCTGAATTAACAAGTAAGGAAATTGAAGCAGAAGCAAAACAAAATAAAGGTTTATTATTCGACCCAACGTATGAATAAAAAACTACTGGCAACAATGTATATAAAAAATAGCGCAAGTCTTTGCAAACACTAAGGTTTGGGCATTTTTGGAAAGTCGCCAAATTTTTAAATTTGACGATTTCCAAATAAAAAATATAAATAGTAAAATTTAAAAATTCGGCTTGTGTTTCATCCGAAAATTTATCGCTTATTTTCAGCGCTACTTTTCATATACGGAGCCGTTGTGTGCAAGTTTGAGACGATAAGGAAACCCTCACCCGAGGATACCGCAAAGACTGAAAAAAAGGTCTGTGCCCATCACCAATGTCACTTATATTTTTTAGGGATATGGCGCTAAAAATGCATAGCCA
>NZ_JBFDAE010000033.1:0-2590 GCF_040720935.1 Algibacter sp. 2305UL17-15 | reverse complement strand
AAATGCAATTAATCTATACAACCAAATAAGATTACATTTATCTTTAGACTATAAAACACCTAATATGGTATATTTAAAAACAGCGTAAATCAATTTTAACCTGTAGCCATATTTCAGGACAAGACATTTAAAAAAAACTTTATGCATAACAGAATAATCGGATTTATATTTATGTCTCTAATATGTTTTAGTTGCAATAATGTTGTTAGAGTAAATGACAAAAACAATGATGAAAAGCAAATTATTAGACAATCCGACTTGGAGGAACCTGAAAATTATAACCGAATAGAAACGTGTGAAGATGGAGAAAAACTTGCTATGAAAGATATTGAAAATGGTAATTTCAAATATATTTTCAGCAGTTTTGGTAGTAGACAAAATTTACCAAAAAATCTTGAAAAACTTTATGGAATTGAAATTATTAATGTCAGCGGAGTTTTAGGAAAACCAAACAAATGCTACAATGATATTATGTATAAAGAAATACAAAGAAAATTCGGAACAGATGCATTTAATAAAGCTATGGAATAAAGCGTCTTGAAAAAAATATTAAAATTCATATCGGAAGTAATTTTTGGAATAATAGTATGGTTAATATTAGTTGATATTCAATGGACATTTTTCGACAGCCATTCTATCGAAAATTTGATTTTTATTGCGTTTGGAATTTTTCTCTTAACGCTAATTATTAGAGGGATTTATTGGGTTTTCAAAAAAAAGCGAATAATGAAATTTGCAGGTTTCGGAACTCTATATTTTCTGATCTTATCGATAACAATGATTTTGACGAATGTGATTTACGGTAAAATTGCAGAAAATCAATATATTGAGTTATTGAAAGACATTAAAGAATATAAGATTGCTAAAGGACATATTCCAAAAGAATTATCGGAATTACCAACCAAACATTCTAACGTTTACGGAATAATTCCTCACGAATTTATTTACGAAGGGTATAAACCGTTTATCTGGAATGGAATTGGATTTGACGAAAGCAAAACAGACAGCGAAACGGAGAAAATAGTCGGATATAAAACACCAATGGGCTATACTAAATATAGAATCGCAGACGATGAAAATATTGATGATGTAATTGCAAGTGTGAGAAAAAACGTGTGGTAACAATGTATATAAAAAATAGCGCAAGTCTTTGCTGACACTAAGGTTTGGGCGTTTTTGGAAAGTCGTCAAATTTTTAAATTTGACGATTTCCAAGTAAAAAAATAAATAGTAAAATTTAAAAATTCGGCTTGTGTTTAATCCGAAAAGTAACAGCTTATTTTCAGCGCTACTTTTCATATACGGAGCCGTTAGGCACAATACGAACAAAAAACCCGAATTAAACAACAAAAAACTATTATATGAGATTTACATTTAAAATTTTAATCCTATTAACCATATTTACATCCTGCTCTAACTCTAATGATGAAAATAATTCTGACTGTACTTATACACCTACTTTATTCACCGAAGAAGCTTCAAATATTACTGAAACCAGCGCAACATTTAGTGGACAAATTATCGCACCAACTTGTGAAAGTACAGTAACTTCTCAAGGTTTTGTTTATGCCAAAACAACACTTCCAAAAATTGATGATTACATTATAGAAATTAATGGTGCAAACATTTCATCTGAAGCGACTAATTTGGAAAGAAATACAACATATTATATGAGAGCATTTTTTGTAAATCCAACTGGAGAGTATTACGGAAACGAAATTGAGTTTACAACGGCAATCGGAGAAATTGATATTACGACAAAAACTCTAGAAAACATTGCATTAAATAGTGCAACTAGTGGAGGAATAATTAATGACGATGGAGATGGAACAATCACAAGTAAAGGAATATGTTGGAGTACTTCTCAAAATCCCACAATTGATAATGACCATTTAGAAAATAGCACAAATAATTATGATTTTAATTCAGATATTACAGGGTTGCAGGAAGACACAACTTATTATTTAAGAGCTTATGCCATTAATGAAAATGGCATTAAATATGGTAATGAAGAAACTTTTAAAACTTTGACATCAACATATAAAGTTAATTTAGAAATAACAGGAACATCAAATAATTGTGGAGTTCCAACAGGTTATTTAGAATACAAAATCAATTACAAGTTTGATGATAATGATACTATCTCTGAAACAGCTGGAGGTTCAGGAGATATTTACTATCATGAAAAGGAAGGACAAATTAGAAATAATTTAAATGTAACTATTCATCTTGGAGATTTTGACCCAGATAACCCAAATGACAATTACAAAGGTTCTTATTTGGATGATATTTCAATTATAATCACTAACATAGAAACTAATGAAGAAGTTTTGAATACTACATTACCTAATTTATTCATATGCACAGACTCGGCATATAAAAATATTATCAATTTTAACCCAGTAGACAGAACCTACACTATAGACAGATTAACCTATGGGTTCTAAAAAAGTACTGTGCCTAACACCGGTAACCGTTGCACAACCCCCTAACAAAACCTCACAGAATTCGCAAACCGCTGATTTAAAGCCTGTTTTGATTTTTAAGATTCTGTTTTTTATCTAAAATACGGGTTGCTTAAAACCAATTA
>NZ_JBFDAE010000032.1:0-2780 GCF_040720935.1 Algibacter sp. 2305UL17-15 | reverse complement strand
CCGTGTAAAAATAATTGCTCGGGCAACTGCATATCTGGAAAATTCCTGCGGAATTTTCTCCGGCTCGATTTTGTTTGCTAAATTAGTGGCTTAATCACGCAACTATCATTACACGCGGCACGTTACCTGCAAGCTAAAAAAACATCCGTCTAAATTGAAAAACTTATATATAATAGGAAATGGATTTGATATGTATCACGGACTTGATACTAAATATCAGTCATTTGCAAAATTTCTTTCCAAAGAAAATAATGAAATTTATGAACTCATACTTACATATTATGGATTACCCGATATTTCTGAAAATCCAGTTAGTGATGATGAGTACAATCTGTGGTCAAGCTTTGAATTGGCTCTTGCAGATTTAGATTACGAGCAAGTTCTTGAAGATAAATCTGATTATGCTGCTAATCCTGGAAGTCCAGATTTTAGAGATAGGGATTGGCATTCTTATCAAATCGAAATGGAACTGATAATTGATAAGTTGACTAATGGGTTAATTTCTGTTTTTAATTCATTTATACTTAATGTTGAATTTCCAGTATCAATAAATGAATATCAAATTGAACTAGAAGCAAGTAGCGTTTTTCTTAACTTTAATTATACAAATACATTAGAAAGGTATTATGAAATTTTAGAAAATAATATTTGCTATATACACAATAAAGTAAAAGCAGAGAAAAGTGATATAATTTTGGGGCACGGTACCGACCCTGAAAATTTCAAAGAAGAAAAAGTAGTTCCACCTACTGGACTTTCGGACGAGGAAATGCAACAATGGGAGGAACATATGTCTGACCAATTTGATTTATCGTACGAAGATGCAAAAGGAGAAATTCTATCATATTATACTCACGCATTTAAAAATACTCAAACTGCAATTGATAAAAATATTGACTTTTTTAATAGTTTGGAAAATGTTCAAAATATTTTCGTTTTAGGTCATTCAATGTCAGAAGTGGATATAAAATATTTTGAAAAAATAGTAAGTATCAGTAAAGGAAATCCGAATTGGGTTGTTTCCTACCACAGAGAAGATGAAAAAGAAAAATATTTGAATATTTTAATTCATTTAGGAATTGTAAAAAATAAAGCAAAACAAATAAAAATTGATGATTTACGTAAAACTCAAAAATAAAAACATCTTATGAAAAGAATAATCTTAATTATAATATTAGTAGTTTCTCAAACTAATTTGTTTTCACAAACAAAAAAAGAAACTTACGATTATCTAAACGAAAAACTTGAAATTTACAAACTTGAGGATATTAAAATAAATTATATTTATAAATTTCAGGAAGTTCAAATTGAGAATGAAAACTATATAAATTTAATAGTATTTTGCACCCTGTTTTCTACTTGTACCACAGCATACCTATTTCAACCAAAAAATTATTCTACTTTGCTCATAAAAGAAAAAGATGAGGCAATTTGGGTGGAAATACATTGTAAACCTAATTCAATAGAATCTGAACAGTTTGATTTAGAAACTGAAAAACGACATAAAGGAGATAATAAATCTAAAATGACCATTATTTTGGACAAAAACACACCAGTAGATGAAATTAATAAAATTAAAAAAGCATTTATTCATTTATTGAAACTTTACGGTGTTGAAAAAAAGGATATATTTGATTAAAAGCCAGCAGGTAACACAGTATAAAAATAATTGCGGTTTAGTGCTAAATCAAAGGTCGTTGCGTGTTTGTAACGTCTGATTTTCCTGCGGAAAATCCTCGCACACAAAACCGCACTATTCTTATACATAAACGTTGTGCATAATTACCCTGAACAGAAATGAATTTACTAGACGATAAAATTGCGGATTGGGAAAAAAGGAAATCTGAAATTAAGAATTATTATTTCCCTGAATTGCCTTCAAAAAAAAGAATTAAAAAAATAATAGAAAAATATATTTACCCTACCATCAAAGATAAAGGCTTTAAATTTCAAAAGACAAATTTGAGTCTTGTGAAAAATACTGATGAAAATATTTTAACGATACATTTTGAGCCTCATTCAAATAACTATAAAGAAACAGTATCATTCAGATTAAATATAAAATTAGTTTCCAAAAAATATGCTTCTTGGGCAGAAAAAAAATACGAAAGTGATTATAAAAAAAATGGCTTTTTATTAGATGATTATCACCATACATTGGGATTTTGGAAACGAAAAATTAATGAAGATTGGTATCGCTTATCAATTGACGATAATAAATTTATAACAGACGAAATTACTTCTAACCTTTTGAATTTATCCGATATTGAACTTGACAAGTATAATGCTTTAGAAAAAGTAATTGATGAAAAAATTTGCTTTTTAAAAGAACTAAAATATTTAAATATCTTTGATTGCAACTTTGTATTAGATTTAGCTGAAATCACTAATCAGACCAAAAAAATTAAAATTATTATAGGAGATTTATATGAATATTGGATGAATCAAAAAGAATACTCTGATAAGAAACAAAAAGAGATTTATATTGAACTGAAAAATAGAATTTCGCAAAAATAACTATGCACAACACCGTATATAATTTATTGCTAGTTCTAGCCTACTTACGAAAATCCTCGCGGATTTTCTATTCGGTTTTTATTTGCTAAATTACGTGCTAAACCACGCAACAAACCATATACAAACACGTTGTGTGCAAGTTTGACCCGTCCTGAATAAAGGCTACACAATCTTAATCAATTATGTACAAAAATGACAAAGTAATCAGACGGTATTCCGAATCTTTTAAACTCAAAATTTTAGACGAACTTACCGCAGGAAAA
>NZ_JBFDAE010000031.1:0-4237 GCF_040720935.1 Algibacter sp. 2305UL17-15 | reverse complement strand
ATTTTCCTGCGGTAAGTTCGTCTAAAATTTTGAGTTTAAAAGATTCGGAATACCGTCTGATTACTTTGTCATTTTTGTACATAATTGATTAAGATTGTGTAGCCTTTATTCAGGACGGGTCAGTTTGAGACGATAAGGAAACCCTGACCCGAGGATACCGCAAAGACTGAAAAAAAGGTCTGTGCCCATCACCAATGCCACTTATATTTTTTAGGGATATGGCGCTAAAAATGCATAGCCAGCTTTTAGTGTACAGCCATGGTCTCTTGAACGCTCACCAGTACGGATATTTTTTTGGCCGGTACTTGTCCTGCAAGCCCGGTACATAGCATTTTTAGACCAGAAGCCAAGGCCGTTGCTTTTCTGCTATGGCTTCTGAACAATTCTCTTTGCGCACAGGGCATGGTACCTGTCCGCATTGTTGAAAAATATAAGCTTGTGCCAGCCCCTGATGGCCAATGGGTATTTGCCAAAGTGGGAGCTCTTGGAAAACCTGCACACAACAACGTGTAAAAATAATTGCTCGGCTAGTGACTTTTTGGAAAATTCCTGCGGAATTTTCTCTGGCTCGATTTTGTTTGCTAAATTAGTGGCCTAATCACGCAACTATCATTACACGCGGCTCGTTAGCACCAATTTAAAGAAACATCCTTACAAACAAGTAATTCCTACTAAATTTTAAACTTCCTTGAAAAAAAAATTAAAAATTATTTGCGTAGTTAAATGGCTTCATTTATATTTGTAGCCAAATAACTTCATAATGAAATTGAGAAGAGACATATTTCAAGCTATTTCCGACCCTACAAGACGAGCTATTTTGGTTCTGTTAACCTCACAGACTATGACAGCAGGAGCAATTGCAGAAAACTTTGATGTAGCGAGACCTACCATATCAAAGCACATTCAAATTTTGAACGAATGTGACCTTGTTAAAGCAAACCAACAAGGGCGAGAAATCTACTACGAACTGAAAATCGAAAAAATGAAAGAAATCGATAAATGGTTGGAACAATTCAGAAAAATTTGGGAAAACCGTTTTGGACAATTGGACAATTTATTATCAACACTTAAAAACAAAAAAAAATGAAAAGTAATTTGCAATTCGACTTCCTTGTAGATAAGGAAAACAACACACTCACTATTGTTCGAGAGTTTAACGCAGAAAGACAATTGGTTTGGGACTGTTACACCAAACAAGAATTGTTAGACCAATGGTTTTCACCAAAACCATTTATCACAAAGACAAAATCAATGGACTTTAGAAATGGTGGACATTGGCATTATGCAATGATTGACCCAGAAGGAACAGAATATTGGGGATATACTGAATATCACGATGTAAACCCTATTGACTATTATCGAACAATCGATGCGTTTTGCGATAGTGAAGGCACAATAAATCAAGAGCTTCCTACAGCAAATTGGAAAGTAACTTTTAACGACAAAGGAGAAAATGCAACAGTTACAACTGTGGTTACTTACGATTCGTTAAATGACCTTGAAACCGTTATCAATATGGGAATGGAAGAAGGTATGCTTTCAACTCTGGAAAAACTGGATGAATTATTAGTAACATTAAGAAAATAAAAAGATGAAAAAGAAAATAATTTTCGTAGTAAGCCTGTTATTCGGACTTATGTTCATCAACGCAGGATTGAATAAATTTTTCAATTATATGCCAATACCTGACGACTTACCTGAAAATATGGTAAAATTAATGAACGCATTTATGGAAATAAGTTGGCTTATGCCATTAGTTGGTTTTGCAGAAATTCTTGGTGGTTTATTGTTTGTAATTCCTAAAACAAAAGCACTTGGTGCCATCGTAATTTTTCCAGTAATGATAGGTATACTGCTAACAAACATCATTTCTGCACCATCTGGTTTACCTATTGCGTTAACCTTATTCGCTATAAACCTTTGGGTTATTTATGAGAACAGAGATAAGTATTCAGTACTCATCAAATAACAGCATAAAAATTTATCACAATGAAAAAGTTCAACTCAGAAGTAGATAACTACATAGCAAAGTCGGAAGATTTTGCAAAACCAATTTTAGAACATTGGAGACAGCTTGTTCACGACACTTGCCCAAATGTAGATGAAGCCGTTAAATGGGGAATTCCACACTTTGACTACAAAGGAGATTTTATGTGCGTAATGGCTTCCCATAAAAATCATTGTTCATTCTCATTTATCAAGGCAGAGTTAATGAAAGATAAACGGTTGAAAGAAAGTAAAAATCTAAAACCTATTAAACGCTTTTTAGGTAAAATCACATCGCTATCAGCTTTACCGACCGATAAAGAATTTGTTGGCTTTATCAAAGAGGCTATGGCTTTGAATGAAAAAGGGATCAAAATAGTTGCGAAAAAATCGGACAAACCAAAAGTGATTGAAACACCTGATTACTTTACTAAAAAATTGGCGAACAATCCAAAAGCAAAGGAAATTTTTGAAACCAAGTCCGCTTCATTTCGTAAAAACTATTTAGTTTGGATTACAGACGCTAAAACAGAATCCACTCGGAATAAAAGAATTGAACAATCTTTAGAATGGATAGCAGAAGGAAAAGATAGATTTTGGAAATATGCGAAAAAGTAAACAATATACGGACAAAAACTGGTGCTAACAACGTATATAAAACATAGCTATTACAGGCTTTCCGAGAGGTTTTTGCTTATTTATTAAGTCCGCCAAATTTTTATTTTTGTATATTTAGAAAATTAAAGATAAATAAAAAAAATAAAAATTCGGCTCGTGCATAATCCGAAAAATTAGCGTTTATTTACACGCTACGTTTCATATACACGACCGTTGTGCTTAATACGAGCAACAAGAAAGAATCAGAGTAGAAAATAATGAAAAGAATAACACAAACTTTTATATTCATCTCTATATTAAGCTCTTTAATATTAGGCTTTTTACATTTCAATAAAAAAACATTAATATTTAAAAGTTACGATTTCAATACTAAAAAACAAAGAACTTTTAATATTGAAACGTTGGATAATTCTTCAAACATTCATCCAAAAATCGGAAAACACAAAGCTAAAGACTTAGTCTTTTATGAAATAAGCGAAAAATATTTAAACACTAATTTGTCACCAATTAAAAAGACAAGTGAAGTTTTTGGAACAACTAATTTTTTCCCTTCATCTACTGTCGTTAAGGCAAAAAGTTATTTTAAAGGAAAAGAAGAGGGTAATTTTACAGCTACATTAGTTAGTGAAAGATTTTTACTAACAGCAGCTCATTGCGTAAAAGGTAGAAGTGATGAAAAACTAGACAGTATCATTATTTTCCCATTATTCGAAAATGGCAAATCCAATCATAACATAAATAAAATCAGAATAAAAAGAATATATTACCCTAAAGATGAGGAGAATGATGTTTGTAATGATATCGCATTATTAATGGTTGATTTACCTATAGGTAATGAACTAGGCAGTGTTGGACTTCCATCGGTCAATTTTGTAAAATCAAATTTGAATATAGAGAAAACTTTATTTCGTTTTTCATATCCTGAAAGAAGTTTCGCATCAATTATAGAAGAATCTAATGAAGCAAGAAAGAATGAAATTAACGAAGATGAATATAATCGAGTTAAGAAAAACGTTAAGCTACGATATTCTAATACACCCCAATTTGATAATTCTTTTCAGTATTTTAATAATGGTTTGTTTCAAGATAATAAGATAGGACACATTGAATTTCGTAAATTATATAGCATTGCAGGCAGAAGTGGTTCTGCTTTTTTAACTTCTGATTATTATGCTCTTGCAATACGTTCCCATGATGAAACAATATCTAAAAGTCATAAAAATGAAGATGGTAGTATTGAACACAAAGAAAGTCCAATGACAAGTTTCGACTGTAAACTAAGAGGAGAATTACTGGCTAGTTTTATTCATATTATAAAAGAAAACGAACATCTATTGAATTTAGAATCTATATAGAGAGAGAAGTACTAAGCACAACACTGTATAAAATTAATTGCTTGGTTAAGGCCTACTTACGAAAGTCCTCGCGGACTTTCTATCTGTGATTTATTTGCTAACTTTAGTGCATAAAACACGCAACTAATCTTATACAAACACGTTGCCAGTAATTTTGACCCGTCCTGAATAAAGGCTACACAATCTTAATCAATTATGTACAAAAATGACAAAGTAATCAGACGGTATTCCGAATCTTTTAAACTCAAAATTTTAGACGAACTTACCGCAGGAAAATT
>NZ_JBFDAE010000030.1:0-5928 GCF_040720935.1 Algibacter sp. 2305UL17-15 | reverse complement strand
TACAATAAGCCTATGGGTTATTAGTACTACTCGGCTACGACATTACTGCCCTTACACCTATAGCCTATCGACCCCGTAGTCTACGGGGACCCTTTAAAGAAATCTCATCTTGTGGTGGGTTTCGCGCTTATATGCTTTCAGCGCTTATCCCTTCCGAACGTAGCTACCCAGCAATGCTCCTGGCGGAACAACTGGTACACCAGAGGTTCGTCCAACCCGGTCCTCTCGTACTAGGGTCAGATCCACTCAAATTTCTAGCGCCCACTGTAGATAGAGACCGAACTGTCTCACGACGTTCTGAACCCAGCTCGCGTGCCACTTTAATGGGCGAACAGCCCAACCCTTGGGACCTTCTCCAGCCCCAGGATGTGACGAGCCGACATCGAGGTGCCAAACCCCCCCGTCGATATGAGCTCTTGGGGGAGATCAGCCTGTTATCCCCGGCGTACCTTTTATCCTTTGAGCGATGGCCCTTCCATGCGGAACCACCGGATCACTATGCTCTACTTTCGTACCTGATCGACTTGTAGGTCTCTCAGTCAAGCTCCCTTATGCCATTGCACTCTGCACACGATTACCAACCGTATTGAGGGAACCTTTAGAAGCCTCCGTTACTCTTTTGGAGGCGACCACCCCAGTCAAACTACCCACCAAGCACTGTCCCACGCTGTTGCGTGGTTAGACTCTAGATAAGCAAAGGGTGGTATTTCAACAATGACTCCACGACGCCTGGCGACGCCGCTTCAAAGTCTCCCACCTATCCTACACATTACTTATCCAAAACCAATACTAAGCTATAGTAAAGGTGCACGGGGTCTTTTCGTCCCACAGCGGGTAATCGGCATCTTCACCGATACTACAATTTCACCGAGCTCATGGCTGAGACAGTGTCCAGATCGTTGCACCATTCGTGCAGGTCGGAACTTACCCGACAAGGAATTTCGCTACCTTAGGACCGTTATAGTTACGGCCGCCGTTTACTGGGGCTTCATTTAAGATCTTCTCACGCCGAGGCGTGATAAACCCTCCACTTAACCTTCCAGCACCGGGCAGGTGTCAGGCCATATACGTCATCTTTCAATTTAGCATAGCCCTGTGTTTTTGATAAACAGTCGCCTGGACCTTTTCACTGCGGCCACGCCAAAGGCGTGGCGACTCTTCTCCCGAAGTTACGAGTCTATTTTGCCTAGTTCCTTAGCCATGAATCTCTCGAGCTCCTTAGAATTCTCATCCCAACTACCTGTGTCGGTTTAGGGTACGGGCCGCTTCTCTCGCTTTTCTTGGAAGTCGATCCTCTGGATTATCACCGCGGCCGGGGCCTTAGTGTACTATCCCACGCTTTAGCGTGGTTCAACGTACTATTCCGTCAGTACGCACCAAATTTTCGCCTCCGTCACTTTTAATGAGAGCGGGTACAGGAATATTAACCTGTTGGCCATCCACTACCCCTTTCGGGTTCGCGTTAGGTCCCGACTAACCCTCAGCTGATTAGCATAGCTGAGGAAACCTTAGTCTTTCGGAGTGCGGGTTTCTCGCCCGCATTATCGTTACTTATGCCTACATTTTCTTTTGTAGCTTCTCCAGAATGCCTCACGGCAAACCTTCGACGACACTACAATGCTCCCCTACCTCACGCCAAAAGGCGTGACCATAGCTTCGGTAATATGTTTATGCCCGATTATTATCCATGCAAAACCGCTCGACTAGTGAGCTGTTACGCACTCTTTAAATGAATGGCTGCTTCCAAGCCAACATCCTAGCTGTCTAAGCAGTTTCACCTCGTTAGTTCAACTTAACATATATTTTGGGACCTTAGCCGGTGGTCTGGGTTCTTTCCCTCTCGGACATGGACCTTAGCACCCATGCCCTCACTGCTGACCAACATTTTATAGCATTCGGAGTTTGTCAGGAATTGGTAGGCGGTGAAGCCCCCGCATCCAATCAGTAGCTCTACCTCTATAAAACTATAAATCAACGCTGCACCTAAATGCATTTCGGGGAGTACGAGCTATTTCCGAGTTTGATTGGCCTTTCACCCCTACCCACAGGTCATCCGAACACTTTTCAACGTATATCGGTTCGGGCCTCCACTGTGTGTTACCACAGCTTCACCCTGCCCATGGGTAGATCACACGGTTTCGCGTCTACCACTACTAACTAAAGCGCCCTGTTCAGACTCGCTTTCGCTTCGGATCCGTACCTGAAGTACTTAACCTTGCTAGCAACGGTAACTCGTAGGCTCATTATGCAAAAGGCACGCCGTCATCACGCGAAACGCGTGACTCCGACCGCTTGTAAGCGTATGGTTTCAGGTTCTGTTTCACTCCCTTATTCAGGGTTCTTTTCACCTTTCCCTCACGGTACTGGTTCACTATCGGTCTCTCAGGAGTATTTAGCCTTAACGGATGGTCCCGCCAAATTCACACAGGGTTTCACGTGCCCCGCACTACTCAGGATACCACTATATCGCCAATCTTTGCCTATACGGGACTATCACCCCCTACGGTCGCTCTTTCCAAAGCGTTCTAGTTCATCATGGTCCTAATCTCGTGGTCCTACAACCCCAATGTTGCCGTAACAACATTGGTTTGGGCTAATCCGATTTCGCTCGCCGCTACTATCGGAATCACTTTTGTTTTCTTCTCCTCCGGGTACTTAGATGTTTCAGTTCTCCGGGTTCGCCTCCTTGCGGATAACATGTCTTCAACATGCTGGGTTGCCCCATTCGGATATCTGCGGATCGATCGGTATGTGCCCGTCCCCGCAGCTTTTCGCAGCTTATCACGTCCTTCATCGCCTCTGAGAGCCTAGGCATTCCCCATACGCTCTTTTGTAGCTTATTGTACTTTTTGCTTTTTTAATGAGTTACTGTTCAGTTTACAGTTTTCAGTCGCAGTTCTCAGTAAATAAATACCAATTATTGTTCCTTTAGTCCTATAAACTAAACGTTTGATCAATTAGTATATCGCTCGCGTGATCCTAATTGATCTTAATTATTACTTAAATAGATTGGATTAAATCCAATCGTATTTTCATGTATCTTTTTTCAATATGTCAATGAACGTTTTTAATTCTGAATTCAGAATTTTGAATTCAGAATTAATAGTGGAGAATATCGGAGTCGAACCGATGACCTTCCCGATGCAAATCGGGACGCTCTAGTCCCATAATATGACTAAAACTCTATTTCAATATGTAATGAACGTTTCTTCCCAAGAAGAAAATAGTGGAGAATATCGGAGTCGAACCGATGACCTCCTGCGTGCAAGGCAGGCGCTCTAGCCAGCTGAGCTAATCCCCCGTTTAGAAACGAAATTCCAAAATTTAAAATTCCAAATTCCAATAAGATGGATTCCCAACTTCTAAAATTTCCTTTCAATATGTAATGAACGTTCCTGTTACCGGCCAACTTTGCGCTGGCCTTTAACGGACACCCACCTTCGCGGGCATACTCAGCACTTTCGTGCTTCGTAGTCTCAGGCAGACTCGAACTGCCGACCTCTACATTATCAGTGTAGCGCTCTAACCAGCTGAGCTATGAGACTGTTTTTTTAGTCGTTAGCCTTTAGTTATTAGTAGTTAGCACAAGACCAACATCTAATTACTAATGACTTTTTACTATATAAATTTAAATTAACAGCAATGAGAACAGACTACTTATCGCAGTAGTTCGTTGATACTTAATCGGTCGTCTTCCGTGCCTGCGCGGATCGCTCCGGCAGGCAGGTCTCTAGAAAGGAGGTGTTCCAGCCGCACCTTCCGGTACGGCTACCTTGTTACGACTTAGCCCTAGTTACCGATTTTACCCTAGGCCGCTCCTTGCGGTGACGGACTTCAGGCACTCCCAGCTTCCATGGCTTGACGGGCGGTGTGTACAAGGCCCGGGAACGTATTCACCGGATCATGGCTGATATCCGATTACTAGCGATTCCAGCTTCACGGAGTCGAGTTGCAGACTCCGATCCGAACTGTGATGGGGTTTATAGATTCGCTCCTGGTCGCCCAGTGGCTGCTCTCTGTCCCCACCATTGTAGCACGTGTGTAGCCCAGGACGTAAGGGCCGTGATGATTTGACGTCATCCCCACCTTCCTCACGGTTTGCACCGGCAGTCTTGCTAGAGTTCCCATCTTTACATGCTGGCAACTAACAACAGGGGTTGCGCTCGTTATAGGACTTAACCTGACACCTCACGGCACGAGCTGACGACAACCATGCAGCACCTTGTAGATTGCCCGAAGGAAAGTCTATCTCTAAACCTGTCAATCTACATTTAAGCCCTGGTAAGGTTCCTCGCGTATCATCGAATTAAACCACATGCTCCACCGCTTGTGCGGGCCCCCGTCAATTCCTTTGAGTTTCATTCTTGCGAACGTACTCCCCAGGTGGGATACTTATCACTTTCGCTTAGCCACTGAGCCGGGGCCCAACAGCTAGTATCCATCGTTTACGGCGTGGACTACCAGGGTATCTAATCCTGTTCGCTACCCACGCTTTCGTCCATCAGTGTCAATATATTATTAGTGATCTGCCTTCGCAATTGGTATTCTATGTAATATCTATGCATTTCACCGCTACACTACATATTCTAACCACTTCATAATAATTCAAGATAACCAGTATCAAGGGCAATTCTACAGTTGAGCTGCAGACTTTCACCCCTGACTTAATCATCCACCTACGGACCCTTTAAACCCAATGATTCCGGATAACGCTTGGATCCTCCGTATTACCGCGGCTGCTGGCACGGAGTTAGCCGATCCTTATTCTTACGGTACCGTCAAGGTGCTACACGTAGCACGGTTTCTTCCCGTATAAAAGCAGTTTACAACCCATAGGGCAGTCTTCCTGCACGCGGCATGGCTGGATCAGGGTTGCCCCCATTGTCCAATATTCCTCACTGCTGCCTCCCGTAGGAGTCTGGTCCGTGTCTCAGTACCAGTGTGGGGGATCCCCCTCTCAGGGCCCCTACCTATCGCTGTCTTGGTGTGCCGTTACCACACCAACTAACTAATAGGACGCATACTCATCTTGTACCGTGACCTTTAATGTCCTGTCCATGCGAACCGAACATACTATGGGGTGTTAATCTTCATTTCTAAAGGCTATCCCCCAGTACAAGGCAGATTGTATACGCGTTACGCACCCGTGCGCCGGTCGTCAGCGGGAGCAAGCTCCCCTGTTACCCCTCGACTTGCATGTGTTAGGCCTGCCGCTAGCGTTCATCCTGAGCCAGGATCAAACTCTTCATCGTTAATTTTTAAGTCTTGCGACTGTTCTTTTAACAACCGATAAGAATCCCTAGTGCTCTAAATGGTCTATTCTCTTTGTTGGAATAAATCGTTTCCGATTTACTCCTTACGCTGTCAATTCAATATGTCTATGAACTTCCCCTCTCGGCCTCCCCGAAGGGGGGGGGGATGCCTTTCCCTTTGGCCCTTGCCAAAAGTGCGAGCGGTGTTTTTTTTGTCCTCCCAGCTCGTTTCCTTGCTAAGCGGGTGCAAATATAAAACCCTTTTTTCAACCCTACAATACTTTTTAACCTTTTTTTTGAAAAAGTTTTTGATGACCTTTTCTTGGGTATTCCAGTACCTGTAAATGAACTCTCGCCATAGGGCCGATGCCTTTTTTAGCGGCTGCAAACATACTATCCTTTTTTAATTGCGCAATGCATTTTTCCGTGTTTTTTTTATCTTTTTTTTACCAAGCTTTTAACTGCCTTGTTATGTGCTGTTTATGGCCACGGTTTTTATCAACAGTTGAGGGATCGGTGGATGGGTTTGGGGGATTCTGGAACCATGCGGCCCTGGTTTTATGGCGCAAGACTGCCCGGCGGCAGAAAATGCGGCGTTAATTTGTTCCATAATATTATCGCGCTAAGGCGCTAAGGCGCAAGGAGGGCTGGAAATACTTGTATATATATGGAGGGC
>NZ_JBFDAE010000029.1:0-6077 GCF_040720935.1 Algibacter sp. 2305UL17-15 | reverse complement strand
ATTTTCCTGCGGTAAGTTCGTCTAAAATTTTGAGTTTAAAAGATTCGGAATACCGTCTGATTACTTTGTCATTTTTGTACATAATTGTTTAAGATTGTGTAGCCTTTATTCAGGACGGGTCAAGCTTGCGTACAACGGTTTTGTATAAGCATAGTAAGGGGTATAATAGCTATTGTTTTCGACTTCGAAATAGCTTTTGCAAACACAAAATTACCTTTAATTTTAGCATTAAACCCTTATTATGTTTATACGTTGTTACCACACGTTATTTTTCATCGACTGTTAATGATTTACGATTAGTTTTAAAGTTTCAATTTTATTATCTGTTAAAAAAACTTTCACAAAATAAATTCCGCCACTTAATTTGTTGGTATCGTATGTGATACTAGATACTTCTCTATTGGATTCTTTGTGAATTCTTTTTCCTGATAAATCCCAAATTTCAAATTTTTCAATATTTGAATTTGTAACCGACTCAATTGTAATAAAATTTTTAGTTGGATTAGGGTAAAGCCTAACTATTTGAGAATTTCCATTTTCAGTGATTTCATAATCATTGATGCTTAAAGTTGAGGCATCAATATCTGTAACATAAAGCTCATTACCGCTAATATCGTTTCTAGCTCTAAAATATAGATTATTATCCGTTGCTCCCATTTCTTCTATTGAATTATAATTTTCAAAATTTGGACCGTTTAGAATATTTATATTTAATTGCAATGCTACATTTAGATTATCATTAGTTATCCATATTTTATGTGGAAATGATTCGGCTAAGTAAAGAAGGTTATTTTCATAACAAGTTAAATTTCTTATATAAGAGAAATCTGCTGTATCTGGACCAGCAATTTGTTCAGTTATAGTTCCATTAGTTCTCCACAGTTCTTCGTCAGAACCGAAATAGTCCTGAACTCCAAAATACACATAGCTTCCGCAAGTAATTATGTTATCAATATCTACGTTACCAATTGTAGGATGCGTAGCACCATCAAATAATAAAACTGTATTTGCAATTGTGCCATCTGTTTTATAAAAACCTTTCCTAGCCGTATTAGGGTTTTTTGCAACAAAATATAGTTCGTCGTTCAATACTGTTGTGAACTTAATATTACTATCTATATTATCTCCAAAAGACTCTAAATGATTAGTACCAGAAGCTGTACCATCAGAAACCCATACGTCGTGTGGACCATAAGTAGTACCTGAAGTTTCTGCAACAATGATTAGTTTATCATTGACAGTCTTTAAGACTCTCATATCGTTTAAATTAATTATTTTGTTGATTCCAGATTCAGTGCCATCAGTTGTCCATAATGCTGTGCCTGAATTATCGTGAGCAATGAAATATATTATGTTATTTAACATGACAAATTCTCTTGGATAACTATTGTTATTTGCGCTACCTATATGTATATCTTTTATCATGTAAGTCCCAGCTTCAGTACCATCACTTCTCCATAATTCAAAACCATGAATTCCATCATCTGCATAGAAATATAGAATGTCATTTATTACTGTAAAAGGTTGCTTGTCATTATAGTTTAGCATGCTGCTTTGGTTGCCTAAGTTAATATCCTTAACTATATAAGTACCGCTTTCCGTACCATCACTTCTCCAAAGTTCATAGCCATGCGTACCATCAATTGCACTAAAATATAAGACACCATTTATTTCTCTCATTTCTGAAGGGTCATCAATGCAATTATATCCAGGATTTATATCTTTAACTAATTGTGTCCCGATTTCTGTTCCATCACTTTTAAATAATTGGTTACCATATTCTGTTCCTCTTGCTCTGAAAAACAAGTTGCCTCCTACATTTGTAAATTTACTCGCATTACTACTGTTTGAATAGTTTAAATCTGCAAAGAATGAAGTACCAGTTATTGATCCGTCTGTAATCCATAATTCATTACCATAAGTTTCGTCTTTACCTGTTATTATTGTAGAGTTATTGATAGTAACAAAGTTCTCTTCTAAACCAGAACTATTACTGTCTGTAATATTCGATAATTCAAATGTACCACTTGAAGAACCGTCGCTAACCCATAATGTTTTATCAGATGAATTAGTGCTATTTGTAAAAAATAGTAGCTTATTATTTATATTATCTAAGTGAAATTTTTCAATCCATACTGATGAATTTCCTCCATTAATATCTTTAAGTAAGATTGTACCAGCTTCTGTTCCGTTGGATTTCCATATTTCAGTTCCATGAACATTGTCATCTGCTAAAAAGTAAACTTCATTATTATATGTTATATATTTACTGTTATATGATATACTGTTAAAATTGGTGTTGTTGATATTTTTAATAATAGAAGTACCATTTTCCGTTCCATCACTTTTCCATAGTTCAGTTCCGGTTATTCCATCATTAGCTTCAAAAATAATTATATTATTGAGTGTGCTCCCTTTCAGTGAATTAGCACTTGAGTTAGAACCTATCCTAATATCTTTCACAATAGTTGTTCCAGATTCAGTTCCATCACTTTTCCATAATTCATAGCCATTAGTTCCATTATCTGCAAAAAAATAAAAGAAGTTATTCAAGGATAAAAATTGATTTCCACTACTTAATCCAGAATAATTTGCATTAATGTCTTTTACCATTGCTGTTCCTGCTTCTGTTCCATCACTTTTCCATAGTTCAGTTCCATTTACTCCATCATTAGCTGTAAAATAGATAATGTTATTAAAAACGAATAAGTTATTTGGATTTCCATTTCCACTTGAATTAATGTCTTTTATCATAATTGTCCCAGCTTCTGTTCCATCACTTTTCCATAATTCATAGCCATCAACATCATTGGTAGCAGTAAAGAATAGTGTTCCGTTAAAATCTATCAAATTTAATGGACCATTATACGAACTGTTGTTATTGGGACGAATATCCTTAACCATTACTGTCCCATTTTCTGTTCCATCGCTTTTCCATAATTCTGAACCGTGAATTCCGTCATCGGCAGGAAAATAAAGAGTATTGCCAACAATGATTAGAGAACTTGGACTAGATGAATTTTGACCTTGTTTTATGTCTTTAATCATCATTGTCCCTTCAGAAGTTCCATCTGAATACCATAATTCTCTCCCAAAATTTTCAAAATTTCCATCAGTAGCGGTAAAATAAAAACCATTTTGAAAAGCGACAAAGTTTTGTGGGTCGCTATCTTCATGAAAGTTTAATTCTATAAGGCTTGCATCAATAGTTTGTGCAATTATAAAGTGTACTGTAAAAATAAAAAATAAAAATGTAATTCTGTATTTCATAGTTTCTGTATTATGTTCGTTTTGTTCTAATGTGTGGTAACGGTTCCGTATATGAAAAGTAGCGCTGAAAATAAGCGATAACTTTTCGGATTAACACAAGCCGAATTTTTAAATTTTACTATTTATTTTTTTACTTGGAAATCGTCAAATTTAAAAATTTGGCGACTTTCCAAAAACGCCTAAACCTTTGTGTTAGCAATGACTTGCGCTATTTTTTATATACATTGTTAGCAATAGTTTATTCCGCTAAATTTGTCACAACTCTATTTTTTTTAAACTATCTTGATAATATTTCCTCAACTTTTTCATTGATTTTTTTATCAGCATTGGATAATGTTTTTTGAGTTAGTTTGATATTTATCTTATGTTTTAAAATGTTTTTAGAATTTGATATCCAATCTTCCATTTTCATCTTACCTTTTGATTGATTAATTGAGCGTAATGTTACTGCTACATTTCCCGAACAATTTACAACTTCCGCAATTTCATTATTTGTCAACTTATCTCTGTACATCATAAAAATAGATTCTGAAGAGCGAATATGCTCATAATCATATCTATCTCCACCAAGTAAATTATCTCCAGTATAACAGTCTTTAAATTGAGCTTTACCATTATTTCCTTTTAATAATGCGTCTTGATGTAATTGAGTTTTAATTTTAGTAAATAATATATCAATTTCAATTCTATTATATGGTCGTAATGGGTCAATCATAGTCTGTGTTAAAAAATAAAGTCAATTTCTACCATTAAGGTATTAACCTCTTCAAGCTTTCTTTTGTATCCACCACTAATATTGAAAACTGGTGAATTTAACTTTGCTGAAACTTCTAAAAGGTTGTTATATTCTGATGTTATTTCAGATTTCACTTTACGGCTTGTTATCAAAGTACCTGAGTTGGAAGAATCTCTGGCCTCAATCAAAGAGATTAATCCAATTTCGTGATGTAAATTATGCTTATCAATGAACTCATTTAATTCTTTGATATTTTTTGCTTTGTCAAAATTATTTTGTAATTCAAATTCCTCAGTAATTTCTAAAGAATTTTTATAACTATTAACTATCTGTCTTTTTGAGCCACCTTCGATACTTACAACTTTGTATTTAACTTCTCCATTTACATCAGTATTTATGGTTCGACTTTCTTTAAATATAACTTTTGTAGAGATACTTTTAGCTCCCAAAAGTGATGCAGCTCTTTTATATAGTTGTAATTTTTCCTCAAGAAAATATTCCTCTCCTAAACTTTCATTTAAATAAACATTATTTTTGTAAGGATGCAAAAAGTACAATGTATTTTCATTTACTCGATTACCAATTAATTTATTGTTTTTTGCAAAATCATCATAATCATACTCTAATGATTTAACTTGAATTTCACTACCAATATGATAATTCTGTTTGTAACGATAGTTTAGTGCCTTTTCATCTTCTTGAAAAAGTACAATTTGAGCAGGATTCTTGTTCATTGATTAAAGTTTTAAAGACTTAATAACTCCATAAGCAATACTTGCAGCAGCTAATATTAAAATAACTTTTAAGAAAACTGAAGTTAATTTTTTGTTCGCCTTAATTCTATTTATAATTTCTAAAGTTTTTTCTTTATCTATGTTTCTATTAATCTTTTCAGAATCTTTTTCTAAAAAATCAAGAATAATATTTAAATCATCATTTTTCTTAACATAGTACATATAATATATATATCTATTAATGTTGTCCGTATCTAAATAATGTGATTTAATAAGAATATCTTTTTTATTACTTTTTAATTCAATAAAATCATCTTTAAAGTTTTCTTTCCAGCTTTCTGTTTCTTTTATTTTTCGATAATATTTTAAACTTAAATCTTTATCTATTATAAGATTTCCATCAACGACTACATAATCTTCGCCGTTATTTTCCTCATTTTGCGAAATCAAAATTCTTTTCATATCTGTTATTTTGAGAAAACTTTATCGATAAAATTTTCTAATTGTTTCGTATTTGTTAGGTTAATTATTACAACGTCTTTCAAGGAAGAATAATAACTCTTATTTTTTAACAAATTCAAAAATTCTTTCCTAATAACTTTTTGGTCTTTTAAGCATTGGTCGCTATGAGTTCCAATAAATACTGTAGGTATTTCTAACTTTTTAGACTCTGAAAAAACAAGTTCAAAACGGCTGTTGCATTCTCTTTTGTAGTTAAACTCTCCGGATTTAATTTCATTATTCAAGTATTTTGAAATGTCAAAAAAGTAAAAAACAACATCGGAATTTTTAATTATAGAAATATAATCATCTTTGTATATACTTCCACCACCGATATCAATTCCTGTATCTATTCGTATCGCCTTTTTATTATGTCTATAAGTGAAAGACTTATACTCTTCTTTATCTGTAGATTTTTCAATAAAAGGAATATTTCTCAAAAAACTTAAAAACCTTGTTTTTCCAGCTGCTTGCATTCCTAAAACACCAAGTTTAGTTCTATTCTTTCTTTTAAAAATTGCACGACCTCCAAAATAAGTGGCAGTGGCGGTTGCAGCTGCAGCTAAACCCCAAAGTGCAATTGGGATAAATAAAGGAATATTCATATTTGATTATATTTTGATTGTAAATTTCGACATAAATTTCGTTTGTTTTTTACGGCTTTCCTCATTAAGAATATTATGACAATGTTTGTTTTTAAATTATTGCTAACGACGTGCCGCGTGTAATGATAGTTGCGTGATTAAGCCACTAATTTAGCAAACAAAATCGAGCCGGAGAAAATTCCGCAGGAATTTTCCAGATATGCAGTTGCCCGAGCAATTATTTTTACACGG
>NZ_JBFDAE010000028.1:0-7893 GCF_040720935.1 Algibacter sp. 2305UL17-15 | reverse complement strand
CAGGCCAATAAATGTATGCACCTCTCGGCAGCGGCCTATAATTTAAAGAAATACCTAAAATTCATTAAAAACAGCCCCGAAAGTATAGCGGGAGCTGTAGGTTTTTTTAAATGTAGTATAAATAGCCAAATAGGGCTCTATATAATTGGTTTTAAGCAACCCGTATTTTAGATAAAAAACAGAATCTTAAAAATCAAAACAGGCTTTAAATCAGCGGTTTGCGAATTCTGTGAGGTTTTGTTAGGGGGTTGTGCAACGGTTACCGTTGTTGTAACACGTTTTTATTAAATTGGTCTAACGAACAATAACTTTTTGTCATTTGCTAATTCGATTATTATCGTGTCATTTTTAATTTTCCTTAAAGTTCTTTTTTCATTCCTCTTTTCAAAAATTATCCTAAATCTTAATGTGTTTTGATTAATCAAAGTATCAATTCTTAGTAATTTTCCATAAACTTTTGAAGTTACACCTTTTATAACTTCTTCTTTTTTTAAATCAAAATTTGAGTTAATTTCGACATTAGTTACCAATCCGTTTTCTCTAGGTTTACGTGAAAAATAGTAACCTACTTGAATTAATAAATCTGTTTGTTCATTAAATTCAATTCGGGTTGAGTAATCGTCATCATGTGGTAATTCTTTTCCGATATATTTATACTCATGAAAATGTCCAAGTGGACAACCCATTAATGTAAAACAGGCTAAAATCAGAAGTAATATCTTAAATTTCGATTTCAATTTGCGTTTGTTTGGTCAAATGTGTTACAACGTTTATGTATATGAGCTGTGGCGTGTCTCGGCCCGGACCTTTCCTGATAATAACCGGCTTTGGGAAATCCGTAGGATTTTCCAAGTGTGGACAGACCGAGCCATAGCTTATATACTTTGTTAGCAAGCTTTTTTATTATTGAAATCTCCTTTTTTCTTGTAACTTTATTTTGATTCCAATTATTAATTTGAAGCGCAATAAGAATGCCTATAACCACTAATACGATTTCCCCAACAGCATATAACAGATACTTCCTAAATCTGTTTTCAGAGAGTAATTTTTGACGGATTTTTCTAAAGAATTTTATCATGGGTCAGTCAAAATATAGTGACAACGTACTTTTTTAATGAACGTTAATTTTGATTAGACCAAGTTAGCTGAAATTTTCTACAAAGCCAAGTCTTTTAATATTGATTTAGAGCGTAATAACTTTCGGCTTTACCAATATTTTAAAGAAGATTGAAAACGAAGGGTTAGATACCTTGGGGGGCGATGCCCGTTTTAAGAGGAACCAGAATATGTTGGTTTTGGGGGCTGTAGTGTCGTTTTAATTTTTCAAAACACAAAAAAACCTTCACAATTGTGAAGGTTCTATATAAAGAATACATAAACCCATCAACTCCACCTTTTCGTTCGGTATTCTCTATTTTTAGTTAATGCTGAGGTTTATCTACGGACCCAAAGGCTTTTAAAACTTTGTTAATTTGTTTTTGTACACGTTCCATAATATCTTCTAGTTCTTTTGGCGAGATATGCCTGCCTTTTTTTATGGTTACCGTAGCAGATGGCGAGTTAAACCAACCGGGGTACTCTTTTCTTAAACTATCAAGCTCTTTTCTACGCACTTCTACACATTTTTTTGATAGCCGCAGATACTTTTCGGCGGCTACATAATCAGCAAGGGTGTAGGATGTTGGATCTTTTTCCATAGCTTTTATAGCGCTTTCGGTTACAGCTATATGCTCTTTGCACTCTTCAATTTGCTCCAGTAATGTTTCAACGCGCTCTCGACTGGGCGGTGTATAAGTTTGTGCAATAGTTTGTAATGTAAATACCAAGCTCAATAAAAGGAGCGTTGTTTTTAATGTATCTGAATGTTTCATTTTTGTAAATGTTTTAATTTTTTAAACCTAGTTCTTTTTGTTTGTCTTCCATTTTTTTCTGGATAGCTTTCATGCGTTCAGCATACGAATCGCTTGACGCACAAGACACTGATATCGTTCTCCAATCCCCCATAAAATTAACACCTTTCATCATGGTATTAATGTATTCAGGTGAGGTTGCCAATGCTACGGGATCGTCTTTGTGCTTGCCCATTAGGGTTATCAAATCATCTGCCCAAGATTCATAAGTATTTAGAAAGTCATCACAATCTTTTATACCTTCAGAATTGTTTTTTGAATCTTGAAATTTCGATTCGGTATCGACAATCGTAATTTCTACCTCATTGTCTTTTTCGGCAGTCTTTTTTTTGCAGGCCGTGGCAATAACTAATCCACATATTGCTAATAATGCTATTTTAAATTTCATGTGAGTTGTCTTTTATAGGAAAAGGAAGGAGTATATAAACTCCTTTCCTTTTCAGCTGATTAACCATTACATTTTTACGATTTCAACACGTCTGTTTTTTGCCCATGCTTCTTCATTATCCGCCATATCAATGGGCTTTTCTTCTCCAAAACCAACGGTTGACAATCGGTTTTTTGCTATGCCCTTGTTAATGAGGTAGTACATCACCGATTTGGCACGATTTTCAGATAGGGTTTTATTTGATGCTTTAGAACCATTGGCGTCCGTATGGCCTTCAATTTTTATGGAAACCTTTGGGTTGTCCTGAAGCATGGTTACAATTCTATCAATGGCAGGATACGAAGATGGTTTGATAAAATAGGAATCCGTGTCAAAAAGGATATCGTGCATCACTATCCGTCCTTCTGCTACCAATTTTTTGTAAAGCGGTAAGCCTTTGTGCCCTATTGTAATATGGTTGATCATAGCACCATAATTTCCAGAACGGGACAGGGCGCTTACTTCTAAATGGGTAAATTCCGTGATGTGCTTGTCTTCACTTTTCTTAAGAACAGGAATATTAATTAGCTGATAGCCATTATACAATACTTTTAACACCCCTTTGTTAAACGATAACTGTACAGTGCGCCAACCAGGAAATGGTGATTTATAAGGCATTCGGGCATATTGCGAACTAGTTCCAGCGGGCACAATACCATCACCGCGAATGGTTATTTGATACGCTCTATAAACGTCCTTTGTATTCATCAGGTTTAGCGTATAGGCTTCATTGCCTTTTCCGTGGAAATAAAATTGCCCTTCTATTTTAAACGAATTGCCTAAATAGTCGTCATTTTTAAAACTAGGTTTCATTCTACCACTTGTAACAAACTGAACTACACCTTCTTTTTTTCCTTGGGCAACAATTTGCGAATTTTGCATAGTTCCACTCATTTGTGTCCATTTTGAAGGAAATTCGCCGTGTTTTTCATTATTAAAGTCGTCTGAAAAAACAATATTTCCATTTATAAAGTTTGAAACGGGTTTGTGTTCTTGAGTAGCGACCGCCTCTTCGGTGTCTTTATCCTTTTTCTCTTTACCATCAATTTTGTCAATGGTTTTATCTATAGCCTTTTCGGTTTTCTTCTTAATGATGCCCCTAATATTTTGACTATAGCTATGTGTTGCAAAAAGCAAGATAAAGGTCATGGCCCATAATGTGATGCGTTTAATTGTTTTCATTTGTGAGGTTTTTTAGGATTAATACTTCACAAATGTCTGTTTTATAAGGGCTTAGGTCAATCACCCAAAAGAGGTATTTCTATTTAGAAGAAAAAGGCGTTATATCAACTTTTGCTTAAACGCTTTATAAATAGCTTCTGCACGATTGTTTACATGTAGCTTTGCATAGATGTTTTTGATGTGTGTTTTTACGGTATGTGGACTTAGAAAAATGTCAGTGGCAACCTCTTTGTAGCTCATGCCCTTACTTAGCATTTTAAGTACTTCGGTTTCCCTGTCGGAAAGTGGGTTCTCAATTATCCTAAACGAGTTGATAATACGTCGGGCCACTTGACTGCTCATCGGGGAGCCGCCATTGTAGACTTCCCTGATGTGTACCAACAAGTCAGCAGGATTGGTGTCTTTAAGCAAATAGCCCGAAGCTCCAACACAAAGCGATTCGAAAATAGAATCGTCATCGGACTGAACGGTAAGCATAATAAAGTCCAATTGCGGGCATTTTTGCTTTAAATAACGGGTGGTTTCAATACCAGATTTCCCCGGCAGGTCTATATCCATTAGCACCACATCAATAAGAAGGTTTGCAATGGAGGCCATGGCAGATTCCCCGTCAGGAAATGCATACTTACAGGAAAACCCTTTAGAGCCATCGATAATAAGCGTCAAGGTTTGCCGTATGTCATTATCGTCTTCTACTATGGCTATATGTATGGTCTCGTTGGTCACGTTCTGGCTAAATTACACCTCTTTTTCCTGATAATTATCCCCCAAATGGGGTATTCTTTCCAAAATGATGGCAGTGCCACTTTTATTTGATTTTACAGTTAACTGTGCATGTATTTTTTTAGCACGATCGGACATGTTTTTCAAACCCCTTCCTTTTGACTTTTTTTCAAGGTTGAAACCGATACCGTCATCAACCAATTTTATGCTACAAAAGGCCTTATCGGCATTAATTGCGAGTGTTACATGTTTACACTTAGAATATTTTGAGCAATTATTCATGGCTTCTTTAAATATCATAATGATTTGTTTTTTGGTTTGGGGATCCAACAGAATATTTGGGTTTTCCTTGAAATTGGTTTTAACGCTAAAATGTTTTAGCCCATTGTTGAAAATATCACCCCCATAGTCTTTAAGCCTCAGAAAAGTGTCTTGCAAGCTGTCTTTTTTGGGGTCTATAACCCATAATAAATCGCGAAAGCTTCCAGACAATTCTTTAATGTTCGCCCTAATTTTCACAAACCATTCCGAGGGGTCTTTTTTATTCTTCAAACTTCGTTCGGCAAGCGTAAGGAACAAAGAGACCTTTGTTATTTTTGAGCCCAATTCGTCATGGAAATCTGCCGTGTTTTCTTGCCTCAATTGCTCCCGTTCCAGTACTAAAGCACGCTCAAATTTGGTTTGTTGCTCCAATTCTTGGATTCGTTTACGAATTTTTGCTATATACAAGATACGCAAAGTGGCTAGAAACAATAGTGTATAAAATAAAAAAGCAACCTTAGACTTCCAAAAAGGAGGCGAGATAACGATGTTGAGTTTTACTGGGTTTGCTGACCAAGTGTTATTGCTGTTTTTACCATCTAAAATAAGTTCATAATCCCCTGGTTCCAGATTGTAGTAGGTAAATTCAGAAGTATTTTTAGTCTCGATCCATTGGTCATTCAAGGGTAATATTTTATGCCGATATTGATTTTCTTTAGGATTGGAGAGGTCCAAAACCACATAATCGATTTTTATGGAGTTCTCTAAATAGGATAGTTTAATAGGTGTTTTAAGCGAGTTGTGCGACACAGGTTTAAACCCCGAAACGTCTTTTCTTGTGGTTTCAAAAGCGTTGATTACAATGTTATAAGGCGTACGTTTTTCCGTAAAATTGGTGTTTTTTACTATGCTTAAGCCATTTCTACTTCCTATAAAAACATTGTCGTTTTTGTCAATGTATATAGCGTTTCGGTAGGTAATATTGTCGGCAAGCCCATCTTTTTTGGTAAAATGCTGCATATCAACCAGTTTTTTTGAAACCTCGTCATATTTGGTTTTTATAACACCATTGGTGGTTGCCACCCATAAAAACCCTTTGGAATCTTCCTCAATTCCTAAAACATATTCAGAAGGTAAACCATCTCCCCTTCCAAATTGAATAAAGGCATCGTTGTTTTCATCGTACAGGTTTAACCCGGTTTGGGTGCCAATCCATAAACGCCCAGAATTGTCTTTAAAAACACGTTTTATGGCGTCGTTGCTCAAGCTTTCAAAATCATTTTTGATGCTGTTGTAGTTTTTAAAAGAACCAGCCCCTTGTTCAGATATCAGCTTGCTCAACCCAAAAAAAGTTCCTATCCAAATGGTGTTATTATTGTCCTTGGTAATTTCTGAGGTATAGGAATTCACCAAGGAATTGTCAATCAGTTTATCGGACTCATAAGCTTTCACTTTTATGTTATGAATGGAATTGTTTATCAAAGTCAATTTCACCAAACCGCCATAATTACAGACCCAAAAGGTGTTTTTGCTTTCTTCCAGCATACCAAACGACCAATTATGCGGAAACCCATCCTTTTTTGTATAGCGCACAAATGTCCCAGGATTGTAATTTTCATCCAGTTGCGTAACGCTTAAACCGGCGTCTGCACCAATCCACAGCCTATTACTGCTATCAATATGCAAGTCTCTTGCGAGCTGTAAATGCTTATTTTTTATATGGATATAATCCGTTGGGCATTTGCCGTTTATGATGTCGGATTTTTTAAATCGATAAAGGTCTACGGGCGTTGTAATCCATAAATGCCCACCGTTATCTTCTATGATATCATAAATGCTAAATTCACTGGACAAACACTCTGGCAAATAGCTAGGGGGGAATGTTTGTATTTTATTGTTGTAAGCGGTAAACCTATACAAACCATTGGTGTTGGATATCCATATATTGTGCTGTTTATCCTCATATACGGATTTGGCATTGCCAGACATATCCAGTAAATGTCCTTTTGAGCCAATTACGGTTTGCTCAATTAGCCGATTGTTACTTGCTTTATATTTTTTAAACTTGTTTTTCCATGTAGCCGTCCAAATATTGAATTCATGGTCTACCATTGCGCGATAAATATACTCCCTAGCTATGGGCTTATTCTGTGCGTCTAAAAAGAAGTTAAGATGGAACGTTTTATTGTTTTTTAAGGTTCCTCTCAATAAGCCATTGCTAGATTCCATGAGCATAAGGCTGTCATTAAAATCTATGATTCTAAATAGCTCAATATGGTTTGGATTTAACCCATCTTCATAAATTACATCTAATGCAGTAAAATCAAAACCTCTATTTTTTGGACTGACAAAAACCCTATTTGAAGCGGTTACCCAAACGGCACCGTTCTTATGCACAACAAGGCCGTCAATGGATGCCTCAGGAATATTCCCTTTTCTGTTAGCAGACGAATCCAACACCAGATTTGTCTCAGGGTTGATGACGAACAATCCGTTATAAGTACCCACCCAGAGATTGCTATTTTGGTCCGATGCTATATGTCGAATATATTCCTCATCGCTCAAAGGGTTGTCTTTAAGCTTAACATAGGATATCTGATTGTTTTTAAAAACATGAAGACCTTTCGGGGTGCCAATCCATAAATTACCATTGTTGTCTTCTGATAGTGCCATAATTTTATTATCCTTAAGTCCGGTGGAGTCTTTTAGGATGGCATAAAAAGAAGAAAATGTTTTACCGTCAAACTTATGCAAGCCATTGTTTCCCGCTATCCAAATAAACCCATGGCGGTCTTGGATAACGTCATTTACGATTCGAGATGGCAGCCCACTATCATCAGCATATCTTGATACGTCATAAAGCTGTGCAAAACCAGTTGTTGTAAAGGAAATTAAAAATAAAAGCCCGAGAAAAACGATTCGATGTTTCACTTCGAAATACTTAAAATTATTCTTGTGGAGCGTGAGTATGCATAAAAATAACGAATTTGGTGGTAAATTAGGATAATATGGGATTGTTTTTTTGTGCGGTCTAGCCGTGAAATATAGCTACAGGTCAATCCCGAAGTTTCGGGGTTGATTTAAAAGGTCCTGAATTCTGTTTGATCACGTTGTCATTTTTGTACATAATGTTTAAAATTATGTAGCCTTTATTCAGGACGGGTCACTTGTCCTGAAATATGGCTACAGGTTAAAATTGATTTACGCTGTTTTTAAATATACCATATTAGGTGTTTTATAGTCTAAAGATAAATGTAATCTTATTTGGTTGTATAGATTAATTGCATTTTTTGTTGCTCTTTTTGCGTGTTGTAGGCTATCAAAGGTCTGGTCGAGATAAAACTCGTCTTTTAATATACCGTTTACACGTTCTGCGATAGCATTTTCATA
>NZ_JBFDAE010000027.1:0-24597 GCF_040720935.1 Algibacter sp. 2305UL17-15 | reverse complement strand
TCTTCGTTTAATAAATCTTCTGGTTTCATAAGTGTGTAAAATTTAAAGTTAATAAAATAAAAAACTCAGGATTGAATTCAATCCTGAGTTTTTTGAAACTTACACACTTTATGGGTTAGTGCCCCTTTATAGGTTAACCACAGTATTTGCGTAAACACAACAATTGTTCTTGATCCCTTACCAGTTAACTTCTTTAATTAATTTAATCATTAATTTGGTTTCCTCTGGTTTAAATTTTTCAGCTTTATTTTTGAAATCGTCTTCAAACATTTTCCAGAGTTTCATTTTCTGCCAAATTTTATCAAAATTATCGGTTTCTAAAACGTGCATACATTCTAAAACGGTATTGAAAAGTTCAATACGGTTCATGTTTTTGTCAATAAGTGGCTTCTGGTAAATGGCAAGCATCTTTTCTACTTTAATTACAAAATCTTTATTGTAATCATCTAATGTCATCCAGTCTGTAACCGCTTTAAGATGTTTGTAATTAAAATTGAGGACACTTCTATCATCAGTTATTTCATTAAAATTGATAAATTTTTGATTTTGAATTGTTTTTTCTAAAAACGTACAATGCATACCCCAAGCATTTTCTTCAAATTCTAAATCTTCAAAAACTGGTAGGTCTTCAAGAAATTGAATATTACTCAACATTTTATGAATGTATTTTTTACCATAGTTCATTTTTAATACTTTCCAAGTAAGATACACTATGGTAGCCACTTCATAATCATAATTAATAGTATTTAGCACCTCTTTGATTACTGTATCTTTTTCAAGCTGCGTTGTTTGTGTTTCTTCACTTTTAATTAATTGGCCTTTAAACGCCTGATCTAATAAACTGCTTTTTAAGGCTTTTAAATGATTTAGTTTTTTGGTTTGGGTTTCAACTAGACTATTTGAAACGTCAAAAACAGACTTAATTCTACTTACTGTTTTCTCTTGTTCTTTAATTGATAAGAAAGGAATTTCTATACTTAATAAATCTTTATCAGAAATCGCTGGATATTGTGCACCTTTTATAAAAGGCAGAATATACTCTTGAACTTTTTCTGAAATTAAAAAGTAAAATAAGTATTCATTAATTAATAAGTCTTTTTTAATTCTTAAAAGACAAAAAACCTGTTGATGCAATTGGTTTATTATAAACCTCTGAAACTATAGCAATATTCTTAAGGTTTGGTCTAGTAGTTGCAAAAACAATATCTCCTTTCTCGACAACTTTTCTTGCTCTACTAGGTGCTTCATTTCCTAATAAGGTTTTTGGACTTTCAATTTGAAAATGCTTGTTGTTAACTGATGATATATCAATATAAGTAAACGGATTATTTGAAAATTCAATCTTAGGGTTTAAGGTTTTTGTTTTTAATACTAACTCTTTTATTGGTTTTGATTTATGTTTTGAACTACCAAACTCCTTATCCAAAACACTACCTATTAAAGCCTGTGTATGCACAATATTTTCTTCTAGCAAACTCATGGCTTGGTCTATTTTGGTAAACAAACTATCTAATTTGGCTACAATGTTTTTTTGTTCTGATAAGGGTGGGAGTGGAATTTTGATTGAGTTTAATTTCTTTTGATTCAGTTTAGGTTGCGCAGAGCCTGTTACATAATCAGAAATATTTATTGAAGAAAAATAATATTCTAAATAGTCATTAGTTGTTTTTTCTTTTTTAGCTTTAACAATGTGAGCATGATTATTTACCCAAAATTTACCATTTGCTTTAAATGCAATTGGATAAACTCTTGCTAATAAATTTGCACCATCTTCACTAATTAAAAGATGTTCTCCTTCAAAAATAAAATCATCAACATAATCTATAATTCCAGACGCTCCATAATAGGGATACTTTCCTCCTTCAGAATTTTTTCTTTCTGAAGCTTTGATAGGAATTCTTTTTCCATCAAAATTATCAACAACTTCTTCAAACTTTACTTCTTCCCACTTACCCATCAATCAAGCTTTCAATTTGGTTCATTAATGTTTTTATTTCTGTATCGTTTTGCTTAATGGCAGTCAATAGTTCTTTTGGACTTCGGTGGATGACTTCAACTACTTTATGCGGATTTTTTGCGCTTAGGTCATAATCTTTTATTTCTGAGATGTTTACTGTCCAATCGTTACATTGAGGTTCGTTTTCATTACTGGCAGATTGCTTTTTAGTTTTTACTTCGTTTGATGAGATTGCCACGTCCTTCGTCCTCGCAATGACGGATAGTTTGGCATTGGTAGAGTTACGCTCTTTTGGGTTATGGAATAAGTGTACAAACTCTTTTATATGCTCGTAGGAAATGGGTTTGTTTTTTGTGAGTTTGTAGGGCGGTGTTACATCATAATACCAAATGTTATTGGTAGCACCTTTTCTGTCAAAATAAATAATGTTGGTTTTTACACCACTATAGGGTAAAAACACGCCAGATGGCAAACTTACTATGGTGTGTACATTGTAGTTTTCCAGCAAGGTTTGTTTTACTTTGGTAAAGGCATTATTGGTTTGAAACAAAACGCCCTCTGGCACTACAATGGCTGCACGCCCTTCTAGTTTTAGCATTTTCATAAAATGCTGCATAAACAGAATTTCGGTGGCATTACTTTCAACAGGAAAGTTTTGTTGGATTTGTTTTTTCTCTTTGCCGCCAAAAGGTGGATTTGCTAATATAACGTTGTGTCTGTCCTTTTCTTGAAAGTCGCGAATGTTTTGTGTTAGCGTATTGCCTTTATATACGTTTGGACTTTCTATGCCATGCAATATCATATTCATCATCCCCATAACATAACCCAAACTAGTTTTTTCTTGCCCGAAAAAGGTATCGTTTTGTATGGTTTCCCAATCTGCCGCAGACAGTTTTTATTTTTTATCGCCTTGGGTTAAAAAATCGAAGGCTTCAACTAGAAAACCGCCAGAACCAACAGCACCGTCATAAATGGTATCGCCCACTTTAATATCAGTAGTTTCTACCATGGCTTTAATAATGGCACGTGGTGTGTAAAACTCGCCCGAGTTTCCGCCATCGCTTCCCATACTTTTAAGTAGGTTTTCATAGACTTGTGACAGCTCAAACAACTCATCGCTACTTTGAAAATCTAATGCATCTATAATATCCAATACCTCACGAAGTGTGTGACCACTTGCAATACGGTTGTCTAAATACTCAAAAATAGCTCCTATTTTATAGGTTAACGTTTTTGGATCGTTAGTCGTAGTTTTAAAAGCTTTTAAATATGGAAATAGTGTGTTGTTGACGAAATCTATTAAATCATCTCCTGTTAAAGCACGTTTTACATCTAGTTTTCCATCATCATCTTTTGGGCAACCCCATTGGTGCCAACGTAAATCTTTTCGCAATACATAAGTATAGTCGGTACCTTCTAAAAAAGCTTCATCTGCTTTATTGTCTTCGTAATCATTAAGAAATTTAAGAAACAAAATCCATGAGATTTGCTCTGTGTAGTGCATGGCTCCAGAAATACCATCGTCTCGACGAAGGATGTCTGTAATTCTATCTATGTTGTTTTGTATGCTCATAATTTACTGATGCGTTCTAAAGTTTCTATTATAAATGCGCCACGCTCTTGTGCTGTAATTGGGTTGATATGACATTCTATTATTTCTCGACTATTGGGGTGCTCTAGAATAAAAACACTCAATGTTTTTAAAGCATTTTTTACTTCTGAAGAAGCCTTAACCGTTTCATCTACCAATTCTAAATTGTTATCTAAAATGTAGATGATATCTTCAAAATCGTGACTTAATCTAGGGTCAGTCCCTCTACTATTAAATGCTTCCCATTTGGTTGCCAAAAATATGGGCACCGGAAGTATTGAGATTTCGATATCCTCAATAGTTGTTTTATAGGCTTTACTAAAACCCGGTTTTAAATACGAATTTGTTGGACCAAAAGCTGTGGCTTTAAAAGGAATAAAATCAATTAAAATGCCTTGATGCGTGTAACGGTATAGATGGGTGCCTTTTGGGTCTGGATATATTTTTTTCTGTGCTAATAGTTCTCTTAATTGTTCCATTTCCACAAAGTTTGACACCTGTACGCAAACATCAACATCTGTAGTTACCCTTGGTAATTCAGCACCTTGGTCTGTAGCATATATACTTATAATCGCACCACCAATATATACCACTTCAGTATTAAACTCTCCCAATACACGCGCTACTTGCGCTACAACTTTTAAGTTTACCTGTGTGTTATTGAGCATGTTGTAGTCGTTCTTTTAAAAGTGACATGGCTAAATGTTGTTCGCGTACCTTTCCAACTCTAATAGCATCAACTAAGGCAAGTACTTCATGTAATTTTTTGTCGTTCAAAATAACTTTCGGAACTGTTTTATAAAGTGGCTGTATGGCTTGACCACGCATATTCCCTCTTGCATAAGGCCAAACATAATGTTGATCGCTTTGGATTTCTTTATCTAAAGGCGGTGCAGAGTGTGCTGTTGCAATACCTCTTACAATGGGGCCTGGCTGTTGCGGGAATACATATTTGATACCGAATTGTATAAATTCTAAAAGATTAAGTATGTTAACCCTTTTGCGACTTGCGTCTATCAATCCTGAATATTTTGAACGTGATAAACATTCCGATATTTCGGATTGACTGATATTCAAATCTTCAGATAGTGTATGCTGAAACCATTCTTGATCTCCTAAAGTTGAAATTTTCAAGAGAATTAAGATGTCTTGTGGTTTTAAAGTATTATTACTTTTCATTATATTGCGTATTGCGATATGCAATATTAATTAAAATCCCTATATATAACAATAATTAAGGGGTTAATATCGCATATCGCGATATGCGATATTGGTTTGATTATCCTGCCCTATAAATGTTTTCTTGTAATTTATAGTAAGCGCCTAAAAGTGTATTCATATCTCCAAAGGCCGTTTTAGCATCTTTTGGTGTGCCTAATTTTAGTTTTACTAAATCGCCTAATTTATCGCGTTGTAACTCTTCAATACCATAATCTTCGTAATGTTTTAAGATGAATTCTAGAAACTCACGAGCTTCAAGATTTTTATAAATTTCAAAAAATTGTGGATTTCCCTTAACAAACTCCACACGTTGTTTACGAGTCATTAATTCTGAAGAAAAGGAAATATGAGACAACACATCAATAATGTCGCAATCTGGTGTGGCAATCATATTTCGTAAATCATTCAGTTGTTCATTATCAAAACCTAATTGCCCAAGTTGTTTTAGTAAATCTGCTCTGGTATCTGGATTAGACCATGTATGGCGTAAATGATTTTCGTCTTTATAAATAGCAGGTAATTCGCCGATTAGTTTTTCTAGAAACTCACGAGCAGTTAGTGGTTTTTCGTTTTCGTCAATGTAACGTGTATCGACATCTGTTACTCTTAATTGACGACCATTACTTAAAGAAATAATCAATTTTTCTTTACGTTCATAAGGTTCGCCAGGTTCTTTAACTGGTCTAGGTTTTGGTTTCGGTGATCCGCTAGATCCTTCTCCTACTGCTTCTTCTGGCTCGCCATCCCAAGCGGCATCATAGAATAAGTTGGTTGCGCCCACAAAATCTATAATGGTAAAAAAGTCTTTGCCATCAAATACCCGTGTACCACGACCAATAATTTGTTTGAATTCTACCATAGAACCAATGGGCGCAGTAAGCACAATATTACGCACATTTCTAGCATCAACACCTGTGGTTAACATTTTGGAAGAGGTTAAAATTACAGGAATGTCCTTGTCGTTATCCTGAAACATTTCTAATAATTCTCTACCGTGCCTGCCTTCATCGCTAGTAATGCGTACACAATAGTTAGTGTCTGCAACGGTTTTATGTTTGTTTATAAAGTCTCTTAAATCTAACGCATGGTCTTGGTTGCTACAAAACACAATGGTTTTATCCATTTCGCCTATGTGATTTAAAATGGTTTGTGCTACTAATTCTGTGCGTTGGTTGATCGTGATGCTTTTATTAAAATCTTTAAGCTCGTAACGGTCTTTGGTTATTTCGCCTTGAATAATTTCACTATCATTGGTGTGAATGTACTCGTCTATATTTGTAGTAACACGTTTTACTTTGTAGGGTGTTAAAAATCCATCTTGGATACCATCTTTAAGTGAATACTCATAAATAGGTTGCCCGAAATATTTATAAGTATCAATATTATCTTCACGTTTTGGCGTGGCAGTTAATCCTAAATGAATTGCAGGACTAAAATGGTCTAATATTGCTCGCCATGAGCCTTCTTCGTTGGCACTTCCTCTGTGACACTCATCGATAACAATTACATCGAAAAAGTCGCTTGGGTATTCTTTATAAAAACCACCAATATTTTCACGTTCTGCAATGGCTTGATAAATAGCAAAAAAGATGTAAGCGTTTGTTGGTACAACGCCATTACGTTTACGTACTTCTTCGCCATCAATTTTAACTACATCTTTTTCATAGGGATTAAATGTATTGATGGCTTGGTCTGCCAATACATTTCTATCTGCTAAAAACAACACTCGTGGACGTCTGTCGTTTCCATCTAAATTCCATTTGGCTTTCAATAGTTTATGCACTATTTGAAACGAAATAAAAGTTTTTCCTGTTCCTGTTGCTAAGGTTAGTAAAATACGGTTTTGACCATCTGCAATACTTTCCATAACCTTATTAACCGCAATTTCTTGGTAATAGCGTGGTCCAAAATTTCCTGTTAATAAAAAAGGAATGTTATGAAGTTGTTCTTTTAATGTGTTTTTAGCACCAAAAAGACGGTTGTATAATTCTTTTGGCGTTGGAAAATGGTCTATATAATCTCCTTTTCCAGAACGTCTATCTAATTCGTAAATACGTTTGCCATTTGTAGCGTAAACGAAATTTATTTTAAGTTTTTCTGCATATTCTATGGCTTGCTGTAGTCCTTTTGTTGGATGGTCTCCTAGCTTTTTTGCTTCAACTAGGGCTAAATTGGTGTTATTATATTTTAGGAGATAGTCTAAGAACAATCGTTTCCCACGTTTGTTTCCTAACAGTTTTCTACCATCTGTAAAATAGTATTCTCTTACTATGTTAATGGGTTCCCATTGACTTTCAACCAGTTTAGGGTCTATAAAATTTGCTCTAGTATCAGATTCTGAAATGTGTTTTGTCATTCAATTAAAATGATGAATTAATCAGTTTTCTTAAATAGCTAAGAATGTCTTAGGAGATACTAAATATACTTATTTTGAATAAATAGGTATGTATATTGTAAGAAAATAAATAATATAATAAATCCAAAGGCTAATTTGATTTTTTCTATAGTTTTAAACGAATAGATACAATATGAATAGTATTGGTTAAATTTTTGCTTTCTCTGGTAGATTGATTTAACTTTATATAGTCTGTAATTTAGCAGATACCTGCGGGAGCGATACGGCATCCTTTGTGTGAAGCTTTAGATGTACAAACTTTAACTTTAGCAGAGTGTTTATTAATTGGAGAGATCCCGAAACAAGTTCGGGACTGCTTCGCAGAAAGATATAGTGGATAGCGCAGTTTTGTTTAAAACCCGCCCAAAAAAACATTTAAATTAGTTTTCTAATCCCTCAAAATACTCCTAGAAATCACAAAAAAAGAATTTTAATCTCTTAGGATACTCCTAGAAATCACAATTTTTTGAATCTCGGAAGTCCTATAAACAGTAATAATAGCCTTACATATACAAGTTTTTATCACTGTTTTTTAGCTTTACATTCAATTTAAAACTAGTGTTTCACAACCCTTTTAATAACAACACTATTATTGGGACCAGAGATTTTAATAAAATATACGCCTTCATCATAATTTCTTAACGATATTTCCTTTGAAACAACCATTTCTTTTAAGTCTATTTTATGAACTATCTTACCAACAATATCAATAATCTCGGCACTTAATAGTTCAAAATCACCAAGTTTTTTGATGATGAGTTTGTCCTCTGTTGGGTTAGGATAAATTAAAACGCTATTGTCTGTCAGAGCGTCATCATAAACACTTAACGTATTGTCATCTATAAACAAATCAAAAGAACAGGTATTCTGATTTCCTGCGCCATCAGTTGCCGTAAATGAAATGGTATGCAGGCCATACGGTAATTCTGTTCCTGCTTCGAGTGCTTGTTCAACCGTAAAACCACAATTGTCTGAAACTATGACGGTGCCATTGGCAATATAATCAGGTAAAGCGTAGGGACCTTCGCTCTCAATTGCAAAGTCTGCAGGACATGTTATTGTTGGAGCTTCAGTATCATTACTAACAATTTCAGCATCAATTGATGTCGAAAATCCCGTATTATCCGTTACAGTTAAAGTATAAATTCCCGGTCCTCCCGTAATGTTATTTAAGACTGAACCATCATTCCATTTATAAGTATATGGAGTAATTCCTCCGTTTACATTGGCCACTAAACTACCATTTTCTTGATTTGGACAACTTGGTGTGGCATCTATGGAAATATTTAGGCTTCCAATTGACAATGTCGCTTCATTGTCATCATTGTCGTATTCGGCAGGGGTGGAATTCCAAATTCTAGCAATTATAGTTGTGCTTTCATCTATAACCGTCCACGGGAATTGGAGGGATATGCTCTCGCCAGTATCCAAGGTTATTGGGAATGGACCTGCTATTTTGACCTCTTTGAGGAAATTATCGATATAGTAAAAAGCCACCTCTGCACCAATTTCTACATTGCCTTCATTTCCAACAGTAGCGTTAAATACTACCGAGTCGCCGATATTAGGTGACGGATTTGAAACGGAAAAAGCAGTAAACTTTAGATTACCAGCATCACCTACAATAATCGCTCTTGTGGCTTCATTGTTGAGTTTGTCTGATTCACTAATAGCATCAACACAGTCAATTTTTGCTGAAAGAATATGAGCTCCTGAAATAAGAGAGGAATAGGTTGACGACACCGAAATAGTATTGTTCATCCCATTCAAAAGTCCTTCTACATTCGAAATCGTTTCGATGGGTACGCCATCTGCATAGACACATAATTCCATTTCATCACTTGGGTTTGATGCACCGATATTTTCATAGGTTATATCGATGTTGATATCTTCGCCAGTATCTGGATTTAGTTCTGATGGGTTAATGTATTGCGAAAGGATTCGCATATCTGGTAAATTTGTGACATTTACTTCCACTATTTTGACATTATTGGTCTCATCACATTCTATATATCCATTGGATGGATCAAGAGTAGCGGTAATTGTATAAACACCAGCTTGTGGAAAAACGAAGGGGACAGGTAAATCCGCTCGGTATGGACAATTACAATTGGACTCCAAATCGTTGATGGTTACGGTTCCGGCATTAACGGTTCCTGACAACCCTGGACCACTGACTTCATATAAAATATCTACAGTACTGGCATCGTAAAGTCCTGTAAGGTCAAAGCCCATTGAAAAGTAAACAGGCTTGTTTATGGGCTGGATGATATCCCAAAAATTGTCATTTACACAGGACGCTGTATCAAATGCAAAATCCCAGCATAAATTTCCAGAGCGTATATTATCATTTTCATTGCTTTCCGTAATATCATTATTGGAATCAATATTTACCGTTAAGGTTTCTGTGCCTGATTGCACCGTTGGACCCTCTACACTAACTGTGGTGTCGGCTCCAGGAGAAAGGAAACCGTTGTAAGTAGCATTCAATATTTGACCTCCACTAAATACAAAACCTACTTTAAAAGGGCCCGTAGCGGTGCCATTGCCTTTATTATATATTTGAGCGGAATAGGTAGCTGTGCCAGTAAAAACAGGATCTACACTTACATCAATTTTGTCATCACTACAACTTTCTGGATAGAAAGCTAAATTGGGAATACAGTTGGCAATGGTTTGATTAAACGTAACCGTATTATTGTCTTCATCAAATTCAGGGATATCATCATTGCTATCAACAATCAATTCAAATTCGTAAGCTCCTGCCGTAGTGTATGTGAATGGTTTGGTAAAGCTATACGCATCGTCGGCACCAATACCTGCTATACTTTCCGTAAGGGTTTGAATTAAAGCACCGTCTAAATACACATTTACTACGGTGGTAAAAGCACCTGTGCCTGAAGTGTTTGCGTTTGATAAGGTAAATGTTATCTCCGTTGGGGCATCGTCTACACAAGTGCCTATGGTTCTAGGTGGACCGTCAACAATTCTTAAATTGGGTAAATTTGATGATACATAAATATTAGCACAATCGTAATTATTTCTCTTAGTGCTTTCCGTTATTTCAAAATTGGCATCAGCATAGGCACAAATTGAAAAACTCCCGCTCCCATTATACACAATATCTGTAAATGTTGTAGTAAAGGTTTCTCCTGGATTAAGGATAGGAATTGTTGCATCCTCAATGTTAGGGACTCCCCCTTCGTTACTTATGCTTAGTAGACTTGTAATGGCAGTTGCCGCACAACCGATATTTTTTACCGTTATAGTACCTGAAACACTTTCTCCACTTAATATAGTGCTATCAGAAACAAACACAGTGGTTTTTAAATCTGGTAAACAAGGTGGCTCAATAATTTCAAATGAAGTGGATTCAGTAGTGCTTAATGTGAAATCAGTTATCAACACCTCTGCATTGTATGTGCCAATTGCTTGAGGCACTGGAACATTAAAACAATAATCTCCATTCGAATTGGTATAGGTGGTATAGCTTGCACCAGTTTCAACAATAGTAATGGTGACGGTTGCCCCCGATACATCTGGGTCGTCTAGATCAACAGGAGTGTCAGTATATATGGCATCCCCACAAATACTTATGGTGTTGCCTAAGGTATTATACGCTGTGCTTGGGTTGGCATTGGCCGTTAAAACGATATTACCCGGTACATTAAAGTCGCCATTGGTAAATGGCCGTACCGCAGTATTGTTGGTTTCAATAGTTTCTGAAATTACATTGGTGTGGTCTATACTCACCAACATCGGGTTCCAGCCATCCGTGGGAGGGGTAGTGATTAGCCATGATACCGTTGTACTACTATTTGCAGGTAAAATAGGGATATTAATATCAGTAAATAGTGTTCCCGGTTCGGCCTGATTCTCTAAATGCACATCAAAATTGAGTGCGTCAAAATCTGATATGTTGTGAACCGTGGCAAAAACCGTTATTTCTGAACTCACATCGGGATTTGGATTGCTAAAGGAAATATCATTCGCAAAAATCTGTAAATCGGGTAGTACAAATACATCGGGATAATCAAAAGCGCCCAAGGTTGTGGTACACGACCCATTGATAACCTGAACAGAGCTTTCCCAATTGGTGCCAGATGGAAGTGCAGGAACGGTAACCATGTATCGTTTACCGTCACTGGTGTTTGTGTCATTGAGGTCTGCTTCTGTCATGATTAGCGTCAGGTCATTAGCGTCCGTTAAACTGCCATTACCCTCAAAATCTAATAGTAGCCTTGGAAAAGTAGCTGGTGGAGGTCCGTTAGTGATATCGGTATATTCTACCTCAAAGGTAAATCCAGTATCGGTAGCACCCGAAAGCGGATATACCAAAGCACCAGTGTAGTTTGAAGCGCTACTAAATTGTAAACTTGGATTGTTAGGGTTTAGATTGCCGTTAGTATCATCGCAATCGGTATTGTTTAACACAAAACCTGCAGGTTGGGTGCATGCCAATGTACTGCTTCCAAAATCTCCAAAGCCATCTCCGTCCGTATCGGCATACCAAGTAGTCAGTCCGGTCACATCTGGATCATTATCGTCGATTAAGCCGTCACAGTCGTTATCCTTGCCATCACAAATTTCAGAGGCACCAAGGAATATCGTGTTATCCGTATCGTCGCAGTCATTGTTATTGGCCACATAGCCAACGGGTTGCGAGCATTGTGATAATGCATTATTTGGGTCTCCAAAACCATCGGTGTCAAAGTCGGCATACCAGGTGGTTGGTGCGATTAAATCAGGATCATTATCATCTGTTAAGCCATCACAATCGTTATCCAAGCCATCACAAATTTCTGGGGCTCCAGGATAAACGGTGTTCTTTGTGTCGTCGCAATCGGTATTATCGGTAACATAACCCGTTGGTATCTCACAATCTGAAATGGTATTGTTGGGGTCTCCAAAACCATCCTCATCCTCATCTGCATAAAAAACAGTATTGCCTAACAACGTAATCGTAAACGAAATACTTTCGGTATTGTCGTTACCATCATCCGCTTCTAACGTTATAATATGCTGTGAATTTTGACCAGTAAGCACAGTGCCAGGGCTAGGTGTTTGAACAATTGTTGGTGTGGTACAATTATCGGTAGCCGTGGTTAATGATGTATAATCGGGAACAATAAACTCACAATTGCCATCTAAGTTTTCATCAAAGTTGCCCACTGCCGTAAGTTCGGGTGGGGTGGTGTCATCAACAATGACGGTCTGTATGGATTCCACCACATTGCCCTCCCCGTCATCAAAGGTCCATGTGATTTCATAAGTACCCTGCTCCGTATAGGTTAAAGGGTCTGTAGTAGTTCCTGTAATTTGATCGGCACAAAATAGTGATGTTGTGGGAGCAGTTACGGTGGCGGTACATTCTTCAACCACATCTTCCAAAACAGGAGGGTCAACATCTGTAGCACTCGTAACTTCAATTCCAAGACCTAAATCATATAAAGACCATACCTCTCCTTGATTTTTAATGCGAATATAAAAATCGTGCAGGCCACAATCGAGGTCTGTGGTTTCTAAATCCAGGGTATATTCATCTGGATTACCTGTCGGATTGAGGGTAGCAACTGTACCACCCCCAAAACCGGGGTCGGTATCATAAAAATATTCCAAGCTTGTTATGGGCAAAATGGTCTGATCGGGTTCAATATAAAACGTCCGTTGGTCATATAAACTCCACTTGCCATTATTGTCCTTTACACGAATGTACAGGGTGTTGAACCCTTCTAAACTGGCATCTAAATTTAAGACGTACATTTGCTCCAGTTCTCCGGTATTGCCATTAACAGCTAACGGGATTCCGCTCCCAATACCAGGATCGGTATTGATAAAATATTCGGCACTCATGATGTTGCTGGGGCCACTTTCATCGGGAACGATATAAAATGCACGCTGGTCGTACAAACTCCAAACCCCATTATCGTCCTTTACTCGAACATATAAGGTGTTAAACCCCTCTAAGCTATTGTCTAAACTTATGGCATAGGCCTGCTCCAGTTCACCCGTATTGGTGTTGACAGTTAAGGGTATGGCGGCACCATTATTAATAAAATATTCGGCACTTTCTATATTTGAAGGGCTATCATCGGCCACAATATAAAAAGGGCGTTGGTCGTAAAGACTCCATGCATTGTTATTGTCTTTTAATCTGACATAAAGTATGTTAAACCCTTCCAAGCTAGGCGGAAAGGTGATATCGAACGTTTGTTCCAAATCGCCCGAATTTGTTGTTGCGGTAATAACGGTGTTGCTGCCAAGGCCAAGGTCTGAATTAAAAAAGTATTCAATTTGAGTTACAGACTGGCTAAACCCCAACCAACTTATACCGCATATTAACCAAAGTAAAATACGCGTTTTCATAAGTGGTGGGTTTTAGTTGGTTTTGCCTTTTATGGTTACGGTTAATGGGTCGCCTTTGGCTACGGTACTGCTATAACTTTCTATTTGTAGGTAAGGAATGTTTTTAGGTTGCCCCATCATGCTGAAATCATAGCCATACACCACGCCAATATCTCCACCATCAATAGCGGTGCCTATGGCGGGCGATCCCGGCATTAAGGAAAAGTCTGCAGTAGCGTGGTTTATTTCCGCAGTTGTACTAAATAATCCTCCATCATCTGTAAACATAGGATTTGTATTCTCGATAGTATTATTTATAGTTCTTGAGCCTGAACCCGCAAAACTCATAGAATTAGTAGGGTTGTAGGTTAGACAGTTGTTGATCAAAAAAGAACCAGAATCTAAGTTTATCAAATTATGACCGCTATACGTTCCAATAAAAATGCAATCGTTTATAGTTAAGGTGCTACCGGAACTATTATTTATCCTGACATCTGCAAAATTGTTCACCGTATAAACTCTAAAAATGTTATTTTCTACTATTACAGAAGCTGCGGATTGAAAATCTAAAGTGTTACTGTGTAGAAACACATTATTTTTAATAATTGCATTGGTTACATTATTTCCTATTCTTTTAGTGTTAGGGCCAATAATAAAGTTGCCTTGTATTATGAGATTATTAAAACTTAAATTAGTGCTACTTATAGTATAATCTCTAAAATAACACTCCTTGATAATAAAATTGGTTATGGTGTCACTTCCTGATAATCCTGTAATTGTGTCAAAATATAATCCATTAATCGTGGTGTCTGATGCACCTGGAGCTATAGTGATGTTGCCAAGTGTTGTTCTATAATTACTGTTGGTTTCGCGGTGTGATCGCCCTACCAGAGTTACCCCTCTGTCGATGGTGATATTGCCATAACTTGTAGGGGACTGTTGTATGTAGATGATATCTACTGCAGTTGTTGAAGCCGCATTTATGGCATCTTGGAGGCTAGTAAAATCTGCCGCCGCACCAGGGGTGTTGTTGACGATGTGTATGGTTTGCGCCATAAGGGCAGAACTGAAGGTGAGCATAAAAATTAAGGACACTGTTTTGCAAAGAGTAAAGAGATTTTTCATAATAATGGTTATTTAAATTTAGACAATACAAGTTTTTCACATTAAAAAATGCTTAATCGTCTAGGGAGAATATTTTAAATAAACAGAGCCTGTTTAGAAGTAGATTGAGAGGGGAAGCGTTAGGCCCTTATATGAATAAGATAAGGTTGGTTAATAGCTTATTGCAAGGTACAGACTTCACTCTAAAATTAAAATAGTCCATATGGGGTATTTTTTTATTAGTTATATTTTTATTATTTTAACACTTAAAATAGTACAATGGCAGATAAAAAAACTTCAAAAATAGTTGAAACTTGGAAGACGATAAATCCCGTGCAACAACCCAACGATGTTAAGGACTTTCACGATATTATTAAAAAGATGACCTTTTTAATGACATTGGGACCCTACTACTATTTTGTACTTAATTCGGTCAGTTATGAATTTGATTATGTGAGTGATAGTGTTAGGGATGTGCTGGGTATAGAGCCAAAAGAATTTACATTGGAGAAATTGTTAAGCCTATATTATCCCGAAGATTTTCAAAAATTACAAGAAAAGGAAGAAATTATAGGCGATTTTATATACAATTATATGAGTGATAGAAGTTTTACTGATGCGGTTTCTTTTGGTAAAGCTTTGTATTTGAAACGGTTGAGGTATAGTAGTGGTGCTTACAAAACCATCTTACATCAGGTGATGGCTTTGAATGTTTCGGATGATGGAAAAATTCAACATTCTTTGGTGGTTCATGCGGATGTGTCCCATTTGAATATGCCTATTGACCATAAGGTGTCTTTTATATTTGACCAAGGGCCGTCGTACTATGCGATAGAAAAGGGTTCTTATTTCAAACTGAATGAAACCAATGATTATACTTCATATACTCGGCGGGAGGTTGAGATTATTAAAAGCATATCCGAGGGTAAGGACTTTAATGAAATATCAGGACTACTGCATATTTCCCCACATACCGTAAGGGCACATAAGCGTAATATTTTAAAGAAATCTGGTGCCAAAAATAGCGCTGAGCTGATTGCGAAATGTGTTAGAGAAGGCGTAATTTGATGCCATAGAGTACTCCGCGAGATTACGAAGAGAAATTTAATCCCTCAAAATACTCCTAGAAATCACAATTTTTTGAATCTCAGAAGTGCCCTCATAAATCTGGGTGATTTTAGCATCACGCATTAAACGCTCTACATGATACTCTTTTACAAAGCCATTACCACCGTGTATCTGAACTGCTTCCACAGTTTGTTCCATCGCCACTTTAGAGGCGTAGAGTTTTGCCATGGCACTGGATTTATCGTAGTTGTTGCCTAAATCTTTGTCTTTTGCAGCTTTCATAACCAATAGTCTTGCGGCTTCAATTTCGGTGTACATATCTGCCAATTTAAAGGCAATGGCTTGATGGTTACAAATTTCGGTGCCAAATGCTTTGCGTTGTTTGGAATATGTAAGCGCCAATTCGTAGCCCCCTTGTGCGATACCTAACGCTTGGGAAGCAATACCAATACGACCTCCGGAAAGTGTTTTCATTGCAAATCGAAACCCAGAACCATTAACGCCAATACGGTTTTCTTTTGGGACTTTTACATCGTTAAATTGTAGCGTATGTGTGTCGCTTCCGCGGATACCGAGTTTGTCCTCTTTAGGGCCAATATGAAAGCCTTCTGCTCCTTTTTCAACAATAAAAGCATTGATACCGTGCGAGCCTTTATCACGATCTGTTTGTGCAATTACTATGTAAACATCGGCTCTTCCACCACTTGTAATCCAGTTTTTATTGCCGTTAATAAGGTAGTGGTCTCCTTTATCTATTGCGGTTGTTCTTTGTGAAGTTGCATCACTACCAGCTTCTGGTTCGCTTAAACAGAATGCGCCAACAAATTCCCCTGTGGCTAATTTTGTAAGGTATTTTTGTTTTTGATCTTCTGTACCGTAAGCTTCAAGTCCGTAACACACCAACGAATTATTTACGGAAACAATAACCGATGCCGAAGCATCAATTTTTGATAATTCTTCCATAATTAACACATAAGAAATGGTATCCATACCGCTACCGCCATATTTTGGATCTACCATAATACCCATAAAACCAAGTGCTCCCATTTTTTTTACCAATTTATCTGGGAATTCTTGTTTGTTATCACGCTCAATAACGCCTGGAAGTAATTCGGTTTGGGCGAAATCGCGAGCTGCATCTCTTATCATTATATGTTCTTCTGAAAGGCTAAAATCCATAATTCGTAATTAAATTATTGTTTTGGTAAAAAATATTTACAAATATAGCTTTTTAGTGTGAATTTTTTAATTGGGATTGTTATTTTTACTTCCTATGATAAAAGATGAATATAATATTATCGGCCTAATGTCTGGAACTTCTTTAGATGGTGTTGATTTGGTTTATGCTAGATTTGAATTAAGGCCTAAATGGAGTTTTCAGATTATTTATTCAGAAACGATACCATACAGTATTCAATGGGTAGATAAATTAAGTGATTTAGTGAATTTTACTTCAGATGAATTAAAAGAAGTAGATGTTGAATACACTCATTATTTATCACAAATAATAAATACATTCATTTCAAAACATAATATTAAAGTCATAGATGCAATTTGTTCTCATGGACATACTGCTCTTCATAAACCCGAAGAAAATTTGACACTTCAGATCGGGAATTTACCAATCATTTCAAAATTAGTAGGTCAAACGGTAGTGTGCGACTTCAGAGTTGCAGATGTTACTTTGGGAGGACAGGGCGCACCTCTTGTTCCGATAGGGGATAAATTATTATTTCCAGAGTTTGATTTTTGTTTGAACTTAGGTGGATTTGCTAATATTTCTATGGATATTCAAGAAGAAAGAATAGCGTATGATATTTGTCCAGCAAACATTGTCTTGAATTGGTATATAAAAAAACTGGGTTTAGATTTTGATGATAAAGGGCAATTAGCTTCATCTGGAAAAGTGAATATAGAATTATTGAACAGCTTAAATGATTTAGCTTTCTATTCAGAAAAATGGCCGAAGTCTTTAGGTTTGGAATGGGTTAACGCAGAAGTTGTACCTATAATTGATGCATTTCAAATGGAAATAAAAGATATCCTCAGCACATTTTGCGAGCATATTGCTTTTCAGGTTTCAAAAGAAATAAATCAAAAAACAGATGCGCAAGTCTTGGTTACGGGTGGTGGCGTCTATAATTCATATGTGTTAGAGCGATTAAAATTCTATTCAAAAAACAAAATAGTAGTTCCGGATTCCGAAATTATAGAATTCAAAGAAGCTTTGATATTCGCATTTCTTGGTGTGCTTAAACTGAGAAACGAAGTGAATTGTTTAAAAAGTGTTACAGGGGCTTCCAGAAATCATAGTTCAGGAAAAATATATACCCCTTAAAATAATATTGATTTAATCTTATAAGGTTTTTTTGTTTTTTATATTTGTTAGGATAATTTTAAAATTACTTTCCCGTGACTCAATTATAACTTCACATATTTATGTATCTATTATCAAAAAATGTGTTAGTGTAAAACGAATCATTAAAAAAGTAAGATGAAAAAATTATTAAATAAGTACGAGAATAAAGCTCCCGAAATTGTTTTTAATTGGAAAGATTCCCAAACAGAAGCTGAAGGTTGGGTAGTTATAAACTCATTGAGGGGAGGGGCTGCTGGCGGAGGCACAAGAATGCGCAAAGGATTGGATATGAATGAAGTACTGTCTTTAGCCAAAACAATGGAGATAAAATTTACTGTTTCCGGTCCGCCAATTGGAGGCGCAAAGTCAGGAATAAATTTTGACCCCAAAGACCCACGTAAAAAAGGGGTTTTAGAGCGTTGGTATAAAGTGGTGTCCCCTTTATTAAAAAGTTATTACGGTACTGGAGGCGATTTAAATGTAGATGAAACCCATGAAGTGATACCCATAACAGAGGAAAGTGGGGTGTGGCATCCGCAAGAAGGCGTTTTTAATGGACATTTTAAACCGACCGAAGCAGATAAAATAAACAGAATAGGACAGTTACGTCAGGGCGTTATCAAAGTCATTGAAAATCCAGCCTATTCTCCAGATGTTTCCAAAAAATTTACAGTCGCCGATATGATTACTGGTTTTGGTGTTGCAGAAGCTACAAGACATTATTATGATATTTATGGGGGTTCTATAAAAGGCAAACGTGCTGTTGTTCAAGGGTTTGGGAATGTTGGTGCAGCCGCTGTTTTTTATTTATCGCGAATGGGTGCCAAGGTTGTCGGTATTATTGATAGTACCGGTGGCTTGATTAAAGAAGACGGTTTTACTTTTGAAGCCGTAACAAATTTGTTTCTTGCCAAAAAGGGTAATACATTAGTGCCTGAAAATTTAATTCCTTTTGAAGAGATAAATAAGGATATTTGGAAATTACAAACAGAAATATTTGCGCCCTGTGCAGCGTCGAGACTCATTACGATACATCAAATTGATGAAATGATAGATAGTGGGCTAGAGGTAATATCATGTGGTGCTAATGTGCCTTTTGCAGATAAAGAGATATTTTTTGGACCCATAATGGAACACACCGATTATAAAGTGAGTTTAATACCAGATTTTATTTCGAATTGTGGAATGGCAAGAGTTTTTGCGTATTTTATGGAGCGAAAAGTTCAAATGACAGATGAAGCCATATTCAATGATACATCCATTAGAATTAAAGAAGCAATAGAAAAAGTTTACACTAAAAATAAATCTAAAACCAAAATCAGCGCAACAGCATTTGAGATTGCGCTTAACCAATTGATATAAACTATAATTTATGGAAGCAGTAATTATTTTAGTATTTGTTATGGGTTATTTAGCCATAACCTTAGAACACAGTATAAAAATTGATAAATTAATTCCTGCGTTGGTCATGATGGCCATTTGTTGGGCATTAATAGCTTTAGGATTAGAAAGTTTTCCGCAATGGTTTGATTCTGGTAATCATAGTCTTTTAGAGGATTTTGGAGGATTGGAACATGAGGAGAAACTCCATTTAATGGAAGAAACCTTGTTGCATCATTTAGGTAAAACTGCTGAAATACTGGTGTTTTTACTTGGGGCAATGACCATTGTTGAAATTATAGATTACTTTGATGGTTTTGCGACTATAAAAGGCTTTATAAAAACAAAGAAGAAAACGAAGATTTTATGGATTTTTTCAATTTTGGCGTTTATTCTTTCTGCAATAATCGATAACCTTACGGCTACAATTGTACTGATTTCTATACTTCAAAAAATAGTGAAAGATAGAGATATCCGTATTTGGTATGCTGGTTTAATAATTATAGCAGCAAATGCAGGTGGCGCATGGTCTCCAATTGGAGATGTTACCACAACAATGTTGTGGATTGGTAAAAAGGTAAGTACTGGTCATCTTATAGGATATTTATTTATCCCTTCGTTGTTATGTATGGTAGTACCTGCTTTAATAGCTACGTATTTACCAGTATTTAGGGGTGATTTAAATATTGTTGAAGATCCTGAGAAGACGAAATCAAAATTTAGTGGCACAATGTTGTATTTAGGTTTAGGAGCCATTGTTTTTGTACCCATATTTAAAATGGTAACGCACTTACCGCCATATGTTGGTATGATGTTATCTTTAGGTGTAGTTGCTACGTTTGCTGAGATATACAGCAGTTCTAAATTCAGTATGTCGAGTCATGATTTAGAAGAAAGTGATGCACATGCACACCATAGTCCCGTACATGCGTCATTATCTAAGATTGAATTGCCTAGTATTTTGTTTTTCTTAGGAATTTTAATGGCCGTTGCTGCACTAGAATCACTCGGGATTTTATTTGGGTTTGCTAGTTCTTTGCAAGATACTGTCCCACAATTAGGGACAGAAATACATCCAGGAGGTGTATCAGATTTAGTAGTGCTTTTGCTAGGAGTAGGTTCGGCAGTAATTGATAATGTGCCATTAGTAGCTGCAAGTTTAGGCATGTTTTCTGAACCAATAGATCATGAATTATGGCACTTTATAGCTTATTCTGCCGGAACAGGTGGTAGTATGTTGATTATAGGTTCTGCAGCAGGCGTTGTGGCAATGGGCATGGAAAAGATAGATTTTTTCTGGTATTTGAAGAAAATATCATGGTTGGCTTTAGCTGGATTTTTAGTAGGTGCTGCTGCATTTATGGTCACTAGAACTTTATTTTAAGAAAAGCGTTAAATGGTATAAAAGTTGAAAATGGTATAAAAGTTGAAAGATTAGTAGTTGTGCTAGTCTTTTTGCTTTTTATAAACGTAAATAACAAAAAGTAATGGAAAGTCTGATGTAATGCATTTCGACTGCGTTCAATGTGACATTTCTATTTTTTGTCATGTACTAAAAAAACGGAAATAAACTGAAAACGAATTTTATTATACTTTTGCGACAAAACAGACGTTATACTGTTGCAATAAATTTTATATTATATGCTGAACATATTATTACAAGATGCCCAAGAAGGCGTAGAATTAGCAGATGGGGAATCTGTTGAAAAAACGCTGTCAATTATAGAGTTAATAACCAGCGGTGGTATTGCAGGACAAGTCATTATTGCGATTCTATTTTTACTTTTAATAGTTGCAATTTATATTTATTTTGAAAGGCTGTTTGCCGTAAAAGCGGCATCAAAAGTAGATGCTAATTTTATGAATCAAATTAAGGATCATGTGAGCAATGGTAAAATAGATTCTGCGCAAGTGTTATGTGCTCAGGTCAATTCGCCAGTATCCAGATTAATAGGAAAAGGTATTTCTAGAATTGGAAAACCGCTTGCCGATATTAACACAGCTATTGAAAACGCGGGACGATTAGAAATTTATGGTTTAGAAAGAAACATTAGTATTTTGGCGACCATATCTGGAGCGGCACCCATGATTGGGTTTCTTGGAACAGTAGTTGGTATGATTTTGGCAATATTTGAATTGGCTAATGCAGGAGGATCTATTCAAATGGATGTTTTAGCAGGAGGTTTATATACAGCAATGACCACTACGGTTGCAGGTTTAATTGTTGGAATTGTAGCATACATGGCGTATAACCATTTGGTGGTTAGAACAGATAAAGTAGTGTATCAAATGGAAGCGAATTCATTAGAGTTTTTAGATCACTTAAACGAACCTACATAGTATGAACTTTAGAGGAAGAAATAAAGTAACGCCAGAATTCAATATGTCTTCAATGACAGATATTGTGTTTTTGCTGTTGATTTTTTTTATGATTGCTTCAACCTTGGTTTCTGCCGAGGCTATTGATTTGTTGTTGCCTAAATCGTCCAGCAAAACTACCCAGGTTAAAAACGTATCAGTCAGTGTAAACAAAAAACATCAATATTTTGTAGATTTAAAAATGGTGCCTAAAACCCAATTGGAATCTACTATTCTTGCTGCAATGGCAGGGAGTACAACATCTTCAATAACTATCAGGTCCGACCAGGATGTGGAGATGAAACATGTGGTTTACATTATGGATATTGCGAACAGAAATAAAATTAAGTCCACTTTGGCGGTAAAGTCAACGCAATAGTCGCAAAGTTCTGGAACTTTCAAAAGGTATATTATAAATGAAATATTTTGAAACAAAATATGAAAAGGATTCAGCAAAAATTACGTTGCTGATTACTTTGATATTGTTGTTATTGATTTTCATAATGGGACCTCAATATTTAGATCCTCCAAGAGAATATGGTGTTGCTGTCAATTTTGGAACAACAGACCATGGTAAAGGTAATGTGCAACCTAAAAAACCTGTAAAGTCTGAACCCAAGGAAATAAATGAACCACCACAACCAGATGTTTCTAAATCTGAACCCACAACATCTTCCGAAGTCAAAGAAGAAGCTATTTTAACGCAGGAAGATATTGAAGCTATCGCCATTAAAAAGAAAAAGGAAGCTGAAGCAAAAGCCAAGGCGATTGCAGAAGCTAAGGCAAAAGCCGAAGCAGAAAGAATAGCGAAGGAAAAGCGCGAACAAGAAGAAAAGAAGAAAAAATTGGATGCTTTAATTGGTGGTGTGAGTAAATCTGAAGGTTCTGAAACTGGAAGTGAAGGCAATGATAATAAAGCAGGAGATAAAGGGCAATTAGATGGAAATCCTTATGCGCCAAGTTATTTTGGTGGACAAGGCACAGGTAGTGGTGGTGTTGGTTATGGTTTAAATGGACGGGGAGGAGCGTCTTTCACGCGATTAAAACAGGATTGTAATGAGTCTGGAATGGTCATTGTAAAAATTATTGTAAACCAAAATGGGAATGTTATTTCTGCGGAACCAGGACAAAAAGGAACAACAAATACAGCACAATGTTTATTAGAGCCTGCAAAAAAAATAGCACTATCTCATAAATGGCCAGCAGATCCTAAAGCACCAACGCGCCAAATAGGGTTTGTGAGTGTGAACTTCAAATTAAGTCAATAGTCGATGACATATCAAGATACACTCAATTGGATGTTTTCCCAACTCCCAATGTATCAACGACAGGGTAAAGCAGCTTTCAAAAAAGATTTATCCAATACTATAAAATTAGCAAAGCATCTTAAAAACCCTGAATGTAACTTCAAATCAGTTCATGTCGCTGGCACAAACGGCAAAGGTTCTACGAGCCACATGATTGCATCAATTTTACAAGAAGCAGGTTACAAGGTGGGCTTATATACATCGCCGCATTTAAAAGACTTTAGAGAACGAATAAGAGTCAATGGAAAGCCTGTTAGTAAGCAATTTGTAATTGGGTTCATAAAACGGAACAAAACTTTTTTTGCTGAAAATAAATTGTCGTTTTTTGAAATGACCGTAGGGATGGCATTCGATTATTTTTCAAAAGAAAAGGTGGATATCGCTGTTGTTGAAGTCGGTCTTGGTGGGCGACTGGATTCTACAAATATTATTACGCCTGAAGTTTCAGTAATAACAAATATCGGGTTAGATCATACACAGTTTTTGGGCGATACCTTAGAATTAATTACTGGAGAAAAAGCGGGGATTATCAAACCGAACGTTCCCGTGGTTATTGGAGAAACCCAAAACGAAACAAAACCTATTTTTGATGAGATTTCAAAAAGTAATGCATCCAAAATAATTTATGCTGATAAAAATGTAAAAAAAGTTTATACATCTGATTTAATAGGATCATATCAAACTAAAAACATAAAAACAGCTGTTCAATCTCTTGAAGTGTTGGGTAATAAAGGCTTTAAAATATCCGAAGAAAATATAAAAGAGGGGCTTTTAAATGTGGTTTCTAATACTGGTTTATTGGGAAGATGGCAAGTTTTAAATGAAAAGCCTAAAGTGGTTTGTGATACAGGACACAATAAAGAAGGCTTAACTTATGTAATGCAACAGCTCTCTAATGAGGTTTTTGAATCTCTTCATATCGTTTTTGGAGTAGTAAATGATAAGGATTTAAATTCTATTGTAGATTTGTTACCAAAGCACGCTACATATTATTACTGTAAACCTGATCTTCCAAGGGGCATGGATGCTACTATTTTAATGGAAAGTTTGAGCCATCACCATTTAAAAGGAGAAACCTATAATTCTGTAAATGAAGCTTATGAAGCCGCATTGAAGCATGCATCCGAAGACGATTTTATATTTATTGGCGGCAGTACTTTTGTGGTTGCTGAAATTATTTAAATTTTTATTGAAAAAGTTTTTGCAGAATTAAAAACTAGGTTATATTTGCATCCCGTTAAGGGCAATTAGCTCAGTTGGTTCAGAGCATCTCGTTTACACCGAGAGGGTCGGGGGTTCGAATCCCTCATTGCCCACAGAATAAAAAAACCTGATGAAATTTCATCAGGTTTTTTTCGTTTATAAAATTTTTGTTTTTTGGTAGCTAAAATGGATCAAGTCAAAAAGTTGTGTGTGAATTGGAATAAGATTCCGATTTTTGTTTAAAAAAAGAACCTTGGACAATTATCTAGACTTACTCAAACTTATCTTACCTGAATTTCTGATCAATCA
>NZ_JBFDAE010000026.1:0-32383 GCF_040720935.1 Algibacter sp. 2305UL17-15 | reverse complement strand
TGGACTAAAAATGGATACCTGTATAGCCGATACAGGTTACAGTAGCGGCGAGAACTATGCCTTTTTAGAGGCACAGGATATTGAGAGCTACATCCCGCCACACGGCACCTACAAGGGCGGGCCGGATGGTTTTGTCTATAATGAAAAAGAAGATTGCTACATCTGCCCGCAGGGAAAGACCATCCCCTTTACCAAGGTGTTCCATGAAAAGAGGAACAATACCAAAAAGAAGGAATACCGCGCCTCAAAGAAGGTTTGCACAGACTGCCCCGTACGCAGTACGTGCCTGGGGAAATCGGCACAGGAGAAGAAGTTTACCGTTACCTATTACCGGGCGGAGTACGAGCGCAGCATAGCCCGGGTGAACAGCAAAAAAGGGAAATACATGAAGGGGAAGCGCCAAGGCACGGTAGAGCCCGTTTTTGGTACGCTCACACAGTTTCTGGGCATGCGGAAAGTAAATACCTTGGGATTAAAACAGGCCAATAAATGTATGCACCTCTCGGCAGCGGCCTATAATTTAAAGAAATACCTAAAATTCATTAAAAACAGCCCCGAAAGTATAGCGGGAGCTGTAGGTTTTTTTAAATGTAGTATAAATCGCCAAACAGGGCTCTATATAATTGGTTTAAGCAACCCGTATTTTAGATAAAAAACAGAATCTTAAAAATCAAAACAGGCTTTAAATCAGCGGTTTGCGAATTCTGTGAGGTTTTGTTAGGGGGTTGTGCAACGGTTACCGTTGTTATGCACAGGCTTTATTGCTTTATTTTTTCAGCTAATTTGTTTTTAAGTTCTTCAGCCGTTGTTTGTTTCAATTCTAATGTTATTTCTTTTTTAGACCTTATCTCGAATTCTATTAAGTCAAAATATGGTAAATCGTCTATGTAAGAAGTTGCCATAATATAGGCTATGTCTCCAATTGGTAAAATTAAATCCTCTGCATCATTGTGTGTGAATCCGAAAGAACCATCCATTCTTTCGTAGCCAGGTATGTACATATTTTTATTTGGCAATAAAAGGGAAGTAAATACATATGAAAAATCCTCATTTTTAACTTTTAGGCTTAAATCTACAATTTTAGATTCTGGGTCATTAAAAAATTTGTCAATATTCGCCCAACCTAACTTTTTGACAGAAAATATATAACTCGTATTGAAATCTTCCACAAATCCATTTTCTCCTTTTTTTGTTATCACTTCTGGAATGAACAAACCTTTTTCGTTTTCCCTTAACTTAACAGTATCTCTTGATATTGCAATAATTTCTATATTTCCGAATTCGGATTTATACGTATCACCTATCTTTCTTTCAGCTTTCCATAGCCAATCATTAAATTCATCATTTTCTGGGTCGTAGTAATAGTCAAATTGAATGGTAATAGTTTTGTATGATTCTTCAAGTTCTTTTAATTCCTGATTGAGTATGTCTTTTTGGTTTATCCAATTTATTGAAGTACTATCTTTAATTCCCTCGAAGATTAGCATTTCTTCATCCAATTTTGATGTCGGAAACATAATTCCAATTTCTTTACCATCCTTTAAATTTATTAAACTGTCATTTATGGATGCACCTATGAAAAGCATTCCATCACTTGATAATATTTTATCATTACTAATTGTAGTCAAATTACCAATAATAAAGTCAATTGGATTAATAGCTTCCTTTATTTCAATTTGGATTATTTGGGTTGAATCGTTTTGTTCTAATTCGAATGAATTAGCATAAATTCTGTATTTGGAACCGTTTTTTGTTATTAAAGTGGTATCAGTTCTTGCGTCAATATTAAAGTATTCACTTTTAATATTTTCTTGATTGTATAATTCAGAGAATATTTTAGCTTTATTTTCAGCTATTGTATTTCGGTCATCTTTACACGAGGATAAACCTAATATTAACAATAAAGCAATTGTGATTGTGTTTCTCATTGGCGTTTTTTCAGCTTGTGCATAACGGTTAGTGTATGAGTTGTGGCGTGTGCCTTCCCGGACAATTCCAAACGGTCAACTGCCTGTGGAAAATCCGCAGGATTTTCTAAGTAGGCACAGACCCAGCCATAACTTATACACGTTGTTGTAAAACGTTATTTATTTTCAGTTTCTATTTTTATATGATTCAATACTCGTTTATGTATTCTGTGAATTATAAAGTCAGACCAAGTTTTCCAATAAATTTCTGGTGTTATATCTACTCTGTACCAAGTCGTTCCTTCTAATTCCGTTTTATTTTCTCCGATTTTGGTCAGTTTAAATTGACCTTTATATGACTTGAAATAGCCATCTAAATGTGGTGGATGAATTTCCCAAAATGGATTAAATTCATTCATAGGAATTGGTTGTTCTTTTACGTCAAATTGTAATAAATTCGGTTCGTTCCAAGTTGAGATTGGCTCTACAAAACTTCCAGTTGTAAAATTACAATATCTTATTGCTCCAATTCCAGTTCCTTTAATTGTTGCGTCTGTCGGATATGAAATTCCAGTTTTAAATATCCAGTCAGTAGGTTCGTCTATTTTGTCAAAAGTCACAACGTTTTTCCAAACATTCTCAATATTTGAGTTAACAATAACTTTCGTTCTAACAGGAATTAAGTTTTCAGGTTCATTTACATAGTCGAAACTCATTGAACTAACGCAAATGATAAAAAGTCCGATTGTTGTATTTGTCGGATTTATCCACTTTCCAGAGTTTGCTTTAAATCCTAAATAAGAGCCAAGCCATACTAATAAAGCGATTAATGGTAAAGACATTGCAATACAAATCATTCCTTCAATTGCGAAAATTAAAAGTCCAATTAAAACAATTCCGAGTGTTAGAAAACTTAATTGATAGCTTTTACTTTTTGATGTTTCAGTCAGTTTTCCATTGATAAATGCAGGAAGAAATCCAATGATAAAAGGTATTACAAGAAATACAGTCCAACCATATTCTTTAAATACTCCAATTTCTATATATCCTAAAATCGCAGATACGATTAAAGTTATTAAAATTGAAAATAGTTTCGGGTTTTTCTTCATTTCTAGGGTTTCGTTCTAATGTTTTACAACGTTTATGTATAAGGAAAGTTGCGTGTTTGTGTGCGAGGATTTTCCGAAGGAAAATCAGAAGCAAGCAAACGAGCAACTAACTTTGGTTTAGCTAAAACTAGCAATTTTTTTATACGGTGTTAGCTTTTAGTGCTTTTTTGTCCGCTTATTAATTCATTCCAATTTTCTTTATTCAGAAAGTAATTGTTTTTACGATTTATCTATTTTTTTTAGTCCGAAAAGATTAACCCAAATAAATTTAATTCCTTTTTTAAACAATTTAGGAATTCCGAGTATTATTTTTCCGTATATAAAATCTATGAAAAAACGACCTAAAATTTCTGAAATAAATTCCGCAATAATTTCAAATATAATCACAATTTTAATCTAGTTTTAATTCAGTTTTCGATTCCGCAAACAAGCTAAAAAATCAGACGCAATTTAATTCAGAGTTTGATTGAGAAATCAGCGTATTTTCAAAAATCAGCAACATTGTTTTTCAATTCCGCAAACTAGCTCCAGCATTAAAGCTAACGCTCGCGTATAATAATAGTGCGGGTTTGTGTCCGAGGATTTTCCGCAGGAAAATCGGAGTGACCAAACACGCTTTAACTTTTGATTAAGCACTAATCTAAGCATTATTTTTATACAATGTTGTGTGGCGTTTTTGTTTTTTAGGGTTCAGATGTAATGTGTTTTTATCAGTTTCGGTTTTAGTGTTTCTTTTTCTGTTTTGTGTTTTTCCGTTTGTCCTTTTTTGTTCCGTAATATTTTTTGAACCGGTTTTTCAGTCCGTCTTAGGATTCCCTGCCTGCGGCGGGCGGGCGCTGTTCTTTTCACTTTTCCGTTGCGTTTTGCTTTCTTAGAATTCCGATGTGTTTTCAGTTCCGCTGTCGGTTTTCTGAATTCCGCAACTGTTTTTTTTTGTTTTTAGTCCGTAGCGTTTTTAGTCGGATTGGTGTTTTTTCAATGCCACACAACGTGTTTGTGTATGATTAGTTGCGTGGGTTTTGCACGTAATTTAGCAAATAAAAACCGAATAGAAAATCCGCAAGGATTTTCGTAAGTAGGCTAGAACCAAGCAATTAATTATACACGGTGTTCTAAGCAGTTATTTTTTCATAAACAATCTATTTTTTCTGAATAATCAACACATAATTTATTGTAAATATCAGCGACTCTTTCGTTATTCGGCAAGTATCTCCGTTTTGTTAATTCCAATCTATTTTTTTTGCAACTTTCTTTTGGTTCCTCTATTGAACAATCTACTTTGTCAAATTCTACTTTAAATTTATTAAAGAGGTATTTCGCTTTTTCTTGTAAATTTAGTTTTTCGTATTCCATATTTTTAGTTTTTACAAAGAAAACTCAATTACAATCAATTTGAAAATCCGTTAATTTTTTTGTGACAATATTAAATGCTTACATTATTTTATTGCTTTTACTACGATTACATTTTAAACACAATAATTGTATATTATTTATAGAATCACTACCACCTTTAGAAAAAGGAATTATATGGTCAAATTCTAAATTTTCTTTACTACCACAAGTTACACAGCATTCTTTATCTCTTATCCAAACAGCTTCTTTTATATGACTAGGGATTGTTTCTCTTTTTTTATTTGATGAATAGTTACCGTTTATTTCTCCAGATTCAATCATCTCTTCGATTGCTTCTGATGCCCAATTTCTTCTTTTTTCTTTTTCTCTTTGTTGACGTTTATAATACTCTTTGTACCTTTCCTTTTCTTGTTTTTTTCTTTCTTCTATTGCCTTTTTTCTTTCAATCTCTTTAATTCTTTTTTGTTCTTCTTTAATTTGAGTTTTATGCTTTTCTTCTTCCTCTAATTTTCTTTTTTCAAATTCTTCTTTTTCTCGCTTTTTCTTTTCTGCTTCTTTTTTTGTGTATGATTCATACCACTTTTCACTTTCTATATATTCTGGACTTTTCTCAAATTTTTCAATCTCTATTAAAGTGGCATTTATCTCTTCACTCATTTTTTTACTATCATCTAATCTTTTCCTTTCTTTTTGCTGTTTTTCTAACTCATCTTTTTCAATCAGTTGAATTCTTTGTTGAAGTGATAAAATCTCCCATTCTTTTTCAACTTCATTTTTTATGACATCTTCAGCAAATTCATATTGGTATAAATGCTTAGGATTTTTTTTCCAATATCTTTTTCTGATTATTTCTTTTTTTAATTTATCTAACTTCGAATAGTACTTTCGATATTTCTTTTTCTCTAAATCTGAAAATTTTCTCCATTGAATTTTATCAATATTTAACCCTTTTAATACCTTTAAAAGTTCTTTTCTTTCATCATTATGAAAACGAATTCTCTCACTAATTGATATTTCTAAAAAACCCCAAATTGGATATACTAAAAGAAATGAAACAATTGCAACTGGTGTTTCAGCAATAATGCAAATGACAATTGTGATAATTACTGCTGGTAGTATATTGAAGATTTTAAAACGTGCATCATCATTCATTTTTAGTTTTTTTGAGTGTTGCTTTTAATTGCTTAGAACACTTGTATAACCGTAATTTTAGACTATACAGTTGCTGTTATATCGTTTATGTCTGCAATGTAGTATTTTTCAATAAGCTATCCAAGGGGCTGGTAATGGTTTTGGTATAAATTTCGGTGGTTTTTGGGGAGTTATGGCCCAACATGTTTTGTAGGTGTCGCATGTTTATGTTGTTTTCAATACAATGTGTTGCAAATGAATGCCTGAGGGTGTGTACAGTTGCCCAATCTCCCATTTTGACTACCACTATCACGCCCAAACGTTTCAAACAGCGAGGCTACCGGTCATTGTTGGATGTTTACACAGAACTCAACCCATTTTTTTGCGAACCGCCGAGTACGAGACCCATACGCTCGGTGGTGTGAGAGGCGCACTCTGTCAGTTACTGGCAGAGCCATCTAATCGATTGTGTGTAGTGCTTCTTACTCAGTCGCTAAATCCATTTTTTGGTTTAGCAGTTCCACTTTAAAATTAATTTTTGCATTCAAAGCTCTAAAAACCTTTAAAATAGTTTCAAATCTGGCATCGGTCAAATTATTTTCTATTTTCGAGATTTGTGCCTTTTTTACGCCTATCAGTTCTCCAAGTTGGGTTTGGGTCAATTTTCTTTCTTTTCGAGCTTGCTTGATTGCTTCTCCGATTAAGTCAAGCCGCAATTCGTTCTCATAAGCATCTCTTTCCGCTGTTCCTTTTTTTCCAAGGTATTTGTCTTTTACTTCGTCAAGTGTGTATGTTTTCATTACTTCTTGTTTTTATTTTCAAAATATTTGTTCATCAATTCGGTTGCTTTGTCAATTTCCTTTTTGGGTGTTTTCTGCGTTTTCTTGACAATTCCGTGAGTTGCAATTACAATGGTCACTTTATTGTCCGTTTTATCCCAAAACGCAAAAAGTCGGTATTGCTTTTAGTTGTACAAAGTCCGAAATTCCCAAATATCCGCAGTCAGTTTTTTAAAGAGAGTATTGTCGGTTTTAACTTTAGCTTTGTCGATATTAAACAGAATTTTATTCCGAGCCTTTTTGTCAATTCCATCAAGAAATTCAAAAACTTCTTTTAGAAACTCAACTTTAAATTTTTCTGTCATCTAGGATAATGGTTTGCTATAAAGCTATAAGTTTCCTTTTCAGTAAACAAATTTAATCTTGAACACGGATTTTTTGCATTACACACAACATTAATACAATAAAAAACCTATAAATTTTTAGAGTTAATATGATAGTTCAAAGTACATGTCTTTATAATTCATTAATTCTGATAAACGGCTATAAAATCCTTAGTTGATTTACCAATTCCTCAAAATCCCCATTCCAAAATTATCAACTTCATAATTCTTTTCAATTACGTAATTTTTAACATCTAAAATTAAGTATAAATACGTAGTTTTGTACGTATAAAAATACTTAATTATGAATTCAGCAACTCAAACTAAGTCCACAACATTAAATTTATTCAACTTAAAAAACGTTTCTATACGTACATTTTGGATTACCGCCATATCATTCTTCCTATGCTTTTTCGCATGGTTTGGTATTGTGCCGTTTATGCCAGATGTGGTAAAAGATTTGGGCTTAACTCCAGATCAAAAATGGAACTCCATTATTCTAGCAGTTTCAGGAACCGTATTTGCACGTTTGCTCATCGGTAAATTATGCGATAAATACGGTCCTAGATTATGCTATACCTATTTATTGATATTAGGTGCTATTCCCGTTATTTTATGCGGATTGGTGCAGACACCAACACAATTCTTGGTATGTCGATTATTTATTGGTTTCATTGGTGCATCATTTGTAATCACGCAAGTGCATACCTCATTAATGTTTGCGCCCAATATTGTTGGTACAGCAAATGCAACCTCCGCCGGATGGGGAAATCTAGGTGGTGGTGCTAACCGTTTAGGAATGCCTTTAATTGCTGCTGCAGTTGTTGCCTTTGGAGTTGCCGAGGGAGATGCTTGGAGATATGCCATGGTTATTGCTGGTATTATTTGCTTTTTAATGGGCATTATATATTACTTTTTTACACAGGATACGCCAGAAGGAAATTTTAGTGAATTAAGAGCAGCTGGTAAAAAAGTGGAAACCAAAAAAGACCAAGTAGGATTTGGAACGGTTTTAAAAGATTATAGAACTTGGATTCTATTTTTTGTATATGCAGCGTGTTTTGGTATAGAATTAACCGTTTATGGCACCATGGACGATTACTTGCAAAACACCTTTCAACTGGAAAGGGCAACTGCTGGAAACATTGTTTTGTCCTTCGCATTAATGAACATTTTTGCACGAACACTCGGTGGTTTCTTCGGAGATAAATTTGGAAAACTTAAAGGCTTAAGAGGTCGCGTGTTATTTTTAGCAGCCATTTTAGCAGTTCAAGGGGCGATGTTGATGACCTTTTCAACAACCACAAGTATAGCTATTGGAATTGCCTTTTTAATATTATTCAGCTTGTCGGTACAAATGGCGGAAGGTGCAACCTTTTCGGTAGTGCCATTCATCAATAAAAAAGCGATTGGTTCGGTATCGGGAATTGTTGGAGCAGGAGGAAATGTTGGTGCGTTTTTAGCGGCCATGTTATTAAAATCTCAATCGGCTGTGGCTGAAAAAGCGGCCATTGCAGCAAATGAAGGTCTGGGAGCAGAGGCTGTATATGCAGCACAATCGGCAGCATCATCGGCAGCGGTATCTAGTGGTTATTTTATAATTGGTGCTATTGTAGTGGTAACCGCGGTTGCAGCTTTGGCAATTCGTTTTTCAACAGAAGATGAAAAAGTTGCAAAAGCAGATGTAACGCCAGAAGACATGATTCCTGTTTCGGTAAAAAGTTAATTTTTACTATTGATTTTTATCAAATTAAAAATATAAAACACTCTTTTTTTCGGTATTGGGAATAATGATTAGGGTATTTGTTTTCTGAAATTAAATGGTGTTATTTAGTGTAAAATGTGAGTCCCAATGATTAAAAACGAAGTTAAAACAACGTGTTCTTATTGTGGTGTAGGCTGCGGCATTATTGTAAAAAAAGACACCAATAATAAGGTGTTTGTTGAAGGCGATAAGGAGCATCCAGTCAATAAAGGCATGCTATGTTCCAAAGGCATGAATTTGCATTATGTGGCGAATGATACTTCCGATAGAATTCTATATCCAGAAATGCGTTGGAGCAGATCACATCCTCGTGAACGTGTCAGTTGGGACGATGCGTTGGATAGAGCGGCGAGCGTTTTTAAATCCATCATCAAAAAACACGGGCCGGATAGTGTTGGTTTTTACGTTTCGGGTCAGAGTTTAACCGAAGAGTATTACATCGCCAATAAATTGACCAAAGGATTTTTAGGCACCAATAATATAGATACAAATTCGCGTTTGTGCATGAGTTCTGCGGTTGTGGGCTATAAGAAAACCTTTGGGGAAGATAGCGTACCGATTTCATATGAAGATATAGAACTGGCAGATACATTTTTAATCACAGGCGCAAATCCTGCGTGGTGCCATCCTATTTTATTTAGACGTATTGAGAAACGTAAAGAGGAAAACCCAGATGTTCAAATTATCGTTGTTGATCCCAGAAAGACAGATACCGCAAATTTTGCCGATTTACATTTACAGCTCCTTCCCGGAACGGATGTCATTTTATACAATGCCATTGGAAGATGCTTGTACAAACGTGGCCTAATTGATGAAAATTTTATAAATAACCATACCGAAGGCTTTCAGGATTATAAAGATTTAGTATTCAAAACCTCATTAAAACAGGCATCAAAAATATGCGGAGTTCCTGAAAAGGACATTCAAAAAGCTGCTGATATCATTGGGCTTTCAAAAGGCTTTATCAGCATGTGGGCTATGGGGTTGAACCAAAGTGTGGTAGGAACAGATAAAAATGTGTCGCTTTTAAATTTATCTTTAATTACCGGACAAATAGGAAAACCCGGTGCAGGTCCTTTTTCTTTAACAGGGCAGCCCAATGCGATGGGTGGTCGTGAAGTAGGAGGTATGGCAAATCTGTTGGCGGTTCATAAAGATTTAGGAAATGAGGAACACCGTCGTGAAGTCGCTCAGTTTTGGGGAGTCGATAAAATCAACCCCAAACCAGGATTAACCGCTACCGAAATGTTTGATGCACTTGAAAGCGGAAAACTAAAAGCCGTTTGGATAGCCTGTACAAATCCATTGGTGAGTTTGCCAAATTTGAACCGTGTTGAAAAAGCCATGAAAAACGCAAAGTTTGTCGTGGTTCAAGATATTTCGCATAAATCGGATACTGTTGCTTTTGCAGATTTGGTGTTACCAGCAGCAGGTTGGTTGGAAAAAGAAGGCACGATGACGAATTCTGAACGTCGCATTTCATACCTGCCCAAAGAAATTGATGCTCCTGGGGAAGCCAGACCAGATGTTGAAATTTTCTGCGATTTTGCGCAACGTATGGGTTTCAGAGGCTTTAATTTTAATTCTTCGGAAGAAATCTATGATGAATATGCCTCCATGACCAAAGGCACAAATATTGATGTATCCTTCTTAAATTATGATAGATTAAAAAACGAAGGCACGTTCCAATGGCCAGTTCCTGAATACAGACACCAAGGTACTCCGCGTTTGTTTGAAGATAAAAAGTTTTATACTCCATCTCAAAAAGCACAGTTCAATTTACCAAGTACCATTGAAAACACCTCAATACAGCCTAATTATGAATTTCCATTAATTCTAACCACAGGAAGGGTTCGCGACCAATGGCATACCATGACCAAAACAGGAAAGGTATCGCGATTAAAAACGCATTACCCAACCCCGGTTTTAGAAATCCACCCTGTAGATGCCTATTTATGTAAAATTAAGGATGGCAGTATTGCAGAGATTAAAAGTGAAAATGGGGTAGTTAGAGTGCGTGCTAAAATCACGGAAACCATAAAAAAAGGTGTTGTGTTTCTGCCCATGCATTGGGGAAAACAATTGCAAAGTAATTTAAACCGAGCCAATAATTTAACCAATACGCACGTAGATCCTACATCAAAAGAACCAGATTTTAAATTTACACGGGTTTCGGTTTCAAAATATAAAAAACCAGTTGAAAAAATTGTCGTTGTGGGCGCAGGCGCAGCAGCGTTTCGATTCATTCAAAATTATAGGGAATATAACGAGATTGATGAAATCCATGTATTTTCTAAAGAACCTAACTTGTTTTATAATAGGGTGTTATTGCCAGAGTATGTGACCGAAGAATTAACTTGGGAACAACTCTTAAAAATTAAGGAAAAAGAACTGAGTAAGCTCAATATTCACTTGCATCCTGAAACGCAGATTTCAAAAATTGATAAGGAAAACAAAGTAGTTACTGATAGTAACGGAGAGACTCATAATTTTAATAAATTGATTTTAGCCACGGGTAGTCGCGCCTTTATTCCAAGGGATGTCCAGATAGATTTACCCGGGCGTTTTACCATGCGAAATAAAAGTGATGCCGATAGTTTTAAAGCCTATTTAGATGCCACGGGATTACCTCCAGAAGAACAACATGTGGTTATTGTAGGCGGTGGATTATTAGGCTTGGAACTGGCTGCAGCCATGAAACATAAAAATGCCAAAATCACGATTATCCAACGCGCATCCCGTTTGATGGAGCGTCAGTTAGATAAAGTTTCGAGTAAATTATTGGCTTTGGATGTTCAGGAACGTGGCATTCAAATTTATTTTGATAATGAAGTCAGTACCGTGTTTGATGATGAAGATACAGGCGAACTGAACATCACATTAAAAAGTGGGAAACTCATTTCCGCCAATGCTATTGTGTATGCTATTGGCACGATTCCAAATATTGAAATTGCCCGTGAAAATGGTATCGCATGCAGTAGAGGGGTAAAAGTAAATCAGCATTTACAATCGTCGCATCCCGATATTTTTGCCATTGGGGAAATAGCGGAATATAACAATCAATTATTCGGAATTACATCTGCAGCAGAAGAGCAAGCCAATATTTTGGCCAACTTTATAGCGGGCGATATCAGTTGTGCCTACAACGGTTCTGTATTGATGAATATTTTAAAATTCAATGATTTAAACCTGTGTAGCATTGGCGAAATCAATGTGCCCGATAATGATGATAGCTACGAAGAAATCATTTTTACAGATATTAAAAAGCGATATTACAAGAAGTGTATCGTAAAAGACGATTTATTGATTGGCGCAGTTTTAATGGGCGATAAAAATGAATTTGCCGAATTTAAAACCATGATTGAGAGCAAGATTGAAATGGCCGATAAAAGAAACACATTGCTTCGAGGGGCATCAAACGATGTGCCTGTGTTGGGAAAACTAGTGTGTTCTTGTAGTCAAGTTGGGGAAGGTAATATCGAAGAAACTATAGCACAAGGTTGCACCGATTTTACAGAACTATGTAACAAAACGGGCGCAGGTTTAGGTTGTGGTAGTTGTAAAACTGAAGTTAGGGAAATACTTCAAAATTCTAAAGTGTTAGCATAATGATAGAGCCATATAGATTAATGATTAACGGCGGTGTATTATCACCTGGGGAATTAAAATACATCTGTGAAGCTGCCGAAAATTTAGGGTTGGATGCCATTTCTTTCGGCTCTCGTCAGGATATTATTTTTCCTGAGGAAATTGACGAAACCAAGTTTAATCAGTTTGATAATATTCACTTTGTAAAACCTAAAAGAGATGGTGTGGAAAATATTGCATCTTCTTATGTTTCCGCCGAAATTTTACCAAGTACCTCATGGTTGACCAGCGACCGCTACTTATATGTTTTAGAACAGTTTAAGCACAAACCCAAACTCCGCATAAATGTTACCGACCCCAAGCAACGCCTAGTGCCGTTATTCACGGGAAATGTAAATTTTATAGCTTCCGAGCACGAAGATTATTGGTATTTGTATTTAAGGCTTCCGGGTTGGGAAAAGACAAAAATGTATCCCGCGCTTATTTATAGTTGGGATATGGATAAGATAGAGCTCGCCATAGAAAATATCTTGATAGAAGAGCCAGAAAGCATCGACATGGTTTTTGATTTAGTGAGTGATGCTGTTGATACAAATAACAGAACGGTGGACAAGCCTTTAGAAGTGCCGTTTTACCCCTTTCCGTATTACGAGGGCATGAACAGAATTGGGCCAGATAGATACTGGTTGGGCTTATATTGGCGGAATAATAGATATGATATTCCGTTTTTAAAAGCGATGTGCGAATTGTGTTCCGAGAATAAAATTGGTAAAATTTCCATCACGCCTTGGAAATCTTTTATTGTAAAAGGTATTCCGTTACACTCAAAACTGAAATGGGAAAAGCTTTTGGGTAAATTTGGTATTAATGTGCGTCATTCCATGTTGGAAATGAATTGGCATGTACCCGTAAACGATAAGGATGCTTTAAGCTTAAAAAAATATCTGGTCACTAATTTCGACCAGAATGATATTAGTACGTATGGTTTAACGTTTGGAATCACGAGTTACAATAGCGATACCTATAATTTCACATCTATTGTCATAGAAAAAAACAGGCAGCCCGAGGTTAAAGGCAATTTTATAATAAGAGATACTTATAATTTGTTGTATGCCAAAAATTTCGACCCCAATACGCGCCAATATATCATGCATGTTCAAGATGTGGATAAGGTGGAATTACCGGGGTTGTTAATGGAGTTGAGTAAATTATATTTTGAACAATTGGGAGATGAAAAAGAAGAGGAGAATGTTCAGGTTTCCAATACCGAAACTACTGAAGAAGTGTATCAATGTTCAGAATGTATGACGGTTTATAATGAAACATATGGGGACATCACTCAAAACATACCTCCAAATACACCTTTTGAAAGTTTAGCTTCAAACTATGAATGCTCACTTTGCGAAGCGCCAAAAAGTAGTTTTGAGAAGAGGATTTTGATGAAGCATAATTAGATTTATTGATCTTAGAGGTGTTATTCGCAATGGCGATATGCTTATTTGTCTTGACATTCTTTTATAAAACCATATGAATTTTATTAAAAATTGATATTCAAAATTTTTTAAAATGATTTACGCTTTTTTTAAGTTAAAATTTTATTAAGTTTTTAAAAATGTGTGTAAATCAATTGGCTAACTTAAAAATTATTGGTAATTTTATAAGTGTCTGTTAGTTAGATGATAGACGTCTTTTTTTTTCGATATTTTCAAGGTTTTTTTCCTTTTGTGGAGCGCTCTCAGCTCAATTTTTTAAATTAATATTATAATGCCATGTTGCCCGATAATCCAATAGAAAAGCCAAATAAGGTTAGATCTTATCGATTTAGCCGTTATTTTAATAGAAGTATTTCCGATCCTTACCTAGATAAAAGAACACATCCATCTGATGTTAAAGTTACTGAAACCAAATCTAGTTTCCATTTTGAATTAAAACTACCCGGTTATATAAAAGAGGATTTTAATTTTTATGTGTGCAGTGATGATTTGGTGGTAACAACTGAAAGAAGCAATATAAAGGAAATGTGCACTAAAGAAAGTGGCGCCAATGAAAATGATACTCATCAAAGACATTCCTATTGTTATCCTTCGGCTTATTTTAAAAGAAGATTCCCGTTACCTGAAAACATAGTTAGGGATAAAATTTCCGTAGATTATAAAAATGGAATTCTTAGTTTTGAATTGCTCAAATCTGTCAGTAGATAGTTTTCTCTGTTTGCAACCCGAATTAGAAAAGGTTTTGGTGCAATAGTGCCTTAATTGAATGTACTAAACACGAATCAATCCACCAATAGTAATCATGCCCCTATTGTTATTGTATCATTTGGATTCTTGAGGTTTTTTGAGCGTATCTATACACCCACGTGCGACACATTAACCCGATTTAAATTCAAAATGTACAATGGGTAGTAGTTACTGTTTTTTTTAATAAAAATCCGATTTTACTTTATAATTTATAGAAGAAAACTCTTGAATTATTTTCATTGGAAATAGGATTCTCATTATTAATCAACAATAGATAATTATTGTTTAAAAAGGTTGCAACGTCATAATTAACAGGTATTTTTTTAACTATGGTTTGATTTTCAGTTTTAAATAAACGTCTCCAACCTAAAGCTAATGTCCCGTTTGGAGCAACAGCCTCTATATCAACATCATCTCCATTATCAAGAAACTGACCTAAAACATTAAGGTCAGTATCAATTAAATATTGATTCCAATAGAGTTTATTGTTGTTTAGCGTAATTAGGGCTTTTTGATAATTCCTGCTGTCCCATTGTTTTGGCAAAGAAAAAACATCATTTTCAGTACTTATTTTTGATAGGCTGGCACTAGAAGAATTACTTCCGCCATGGTACAAAATTCCGTTTTCTCCTAATTCAAAATCTCCATGAGAAAAACTTGAATAAGCATCTGTCATCGTTGAGTTGTATGCAATATTGGTATTATTTAACAAATCATAGATCCTGAATTCTGTGGCGCCACTAGTTGGTGGTGTCATATGATAATAGAGTCTGTCAATACCTACTTCTATTTTATGTGCACTACGGGTTGCCACAAGTGTTCTCTCAAAGTTTTGAGTATTTAAGTTTATCTTATGAATAATTTGTGATCTTGAACATAAATATAAGTAGTGCCCCGAGGGATCAATATCCAAATCTGTAAAACGGATATTGGTTAAAATTCTTTTTTCAACTTCTTGCTTAGTGGTATTTATAAAAACTAATCCATAACCAGTTTTGTTACTGCTATAAATACTTTCCACATTTACTATTCCGTAAGCATAGTTTCTAGTAGGGTCATTAATTACTTTATAAATAGGGTAATCTAAATCAATAAAATCTCCAGGAATGATAGAATCCTTATTACTGCCTATGTAACTATGGGTGTTCGTTTTTCTTTTAATAAAGGCTTTGTAAAAATGCTTGTTTCCTAAAAGTGCCTCAGTATCGTTATAGGTGGTGTCATTTACATCGGTAGTTGTATATATTGGAGAGCCCTCTTTTTGGTCTAAGCTATATTTGTTATAAGAACGGTATAGCTCATAAGACTCAAAATCGGTATCCTCAGTTTTGCTCCAATAAATTTTTGAATTATTGTTGTCATTAGAAATTTCATAAAGCCAAATGGCGTTATAAACTATTGTTTGATCAAAGATTGATTCATTTTTTAAATTATAAACATAAAGTCTTATGTAATGAATATTTTTGCTTAAACCGTTGCTCGTAAATTTTGCGAGTCCATTGGAATCAACTCCGCCTTTATGTAGAATCCCATCAATATCGCTTTCCCAGATAACTTTTAGGCTAGAAAAGTCATTCGGGTCTTCTACGCGGACTTCTCCAGTAAACTCTACGGATCGATTAGGGGGTAATGACTCTAAATTAAAAGGGGAAGTAATTCTTACCGAAACAGTATCTAATTCAACATTTACACCCTCATCTTTAGCGCACGAAACTAACAGAAATAACAAGGATATTAGTAATATTGAAACGTGTTTAAGTCTAAACCACATATATAGTATTTTAAAGTTTTGAAATATAAAGAATTTGTTTGAAGTCTTAAAACTATTTTAGTTATTATAGAAGTGGTTTAAATCACTTCATAATATAAATCACCCGCCAATAGTAATCATGCTCCTATTGTTATTGTGTAATTTGGGTTCTTGAAGTTTTTTGAGCGTATCCATACCACCACGCACTTTTAGTTTGGTTTGAACTGCTTTTTGGATTACAGGTTCTATCGATTTTCCTGCTCGTAATGTTGTTAACAAATCTAATTCTCCAGATGAAAACAAACAGTTTTTTAACTGCCCATTTGCCGTTAAACGCAATCTGTTGCAAGAATCGCAAAACGGATTGGTAACGGAGCTAATAATGGCAAAACTGCCTTTGTAGCCTTTTATTTTGTAGTTTTTAGAAGTGTCGTTTGGAGCATCTTGTAAGCGTTCAACTTTATCTTCAGGAAAAGCTTCATTCACATAATCCATAACTTCAGCATACGATACCATTTTACTCATATCCCATTTGTTCCCATCAAAAGGCATGAATTCTATAAACCGAACCGAAATAGGTAAGTCTTTGGTAAAATGGATAAAGTCGATAATTTCATTATCATTAAAACCTTTCATCAACACCGCATTCACTTTTACGGTAAAGCCTTCTTTTACCAAAACTAAAATATTATTATAAACCTTTTGAAATTCGTGCCTTCTGGTGATATGCTTAAATTTGCCTGCATCCAAAGAATCTAAACTCACATTTATTTTATTGACATTATATTTTTTTAAAACAGCAATAAATTTATCGATAATAACTGCGTTTGAAGTCATTGATAACTCCACAGGAAGCGTTGCCAGTTTTTCTAAAATTACGGGAATATCTTTCCTGATTAAAGGTTCACCACCAGTTAATCTAATTTTAGTAACACCATGATTAACAAAGGTTTTAGCGATTTCATAAATTTCCTCATAAGTCATTAAATGGCTTTTAGGCGATAATTTTACGCCTTCCTCAGGCATGCAATAGGTACATCTCAAATTACAACGCTCAATTAATGAAATACGGAGATAGCTGTGGTCTCTACCGTGAGTGTCTTGCAGTATGTTTGTTTTGTGTTTCATTATAAGTTTTCTGTCTCAGTAATCCGTCTAACTTCAATTTTAGTATAGCGATTTAATTTTGCGACTCAGCACCTTCTATGGTAGCAAAGTTAAATAAACAATTTTTTCCTAAGCTATATTTGGAAATAATAAAATAAAAAAGAATGAGAGCAATTAGCGGTTAAATGGCTCTTATTCTTTTTTATCCTTTAGGGTCTGGGCAGCGTGTAAATTGCCCAAGCTGTATTGTCCAGAATATCAAGATAGGAGAAAAGGCATAGGGACTCCATCACTTTGTGTAATTAAAACGAACAAAAAAGCTATAAAAGGATTGAAACAAGTATTGGGAATTGATGTCGCCCAAACTGGTGGTTAGTTTAGGAAGATGAGGTAAAGGCCTTTTTAATGGGTTAAAATATCCAATTCTTCCATACATTCTCGCATCGTGTTATAAGTACGCTCAATATCTGCATCTAAACCTATGGAGAAACGAATTAAACCATCGGTTAAACCCATTTCCTTTTGTTCACTTTCTGGGATTTCAGATGAAGTGGAAGAGCCCGGAGCAGAAAACAACGTTTTGTAAAACCCTAAACTCACGGCCAAATAGCCAAGATTTTTATGCTGCATGAGTTCCATAAGTTCATTTGCCTTATCTAATGAGCCAACGTCAATGGTTAACATGCCTCCAAACCCGTATTCAGCATGCATCATTTTTTTGAATAATTGATGAGACGGATGGGATTTTAAGCCAGGATACACGGTTTTTAAGCCATCGGCCTCAAATTTTTCAGCTAAAAACAATCCATTTTTACTGTGTTGTTGCATTCTAATATGAAGTGTTCTTAGGTTTTTTAAAATTGAAGATGCCCGAAGACTGTCCATCGTTGCGCCTAATAGCATACAAGCGCCATCGTTAACATTTCGCAATTCATCTATAAAATCTTGAGTGCCGCAAACAACGCCTCCAACAGTATCACTAGTTCCGTTTATAAATTTGGTTAAACTATGAATTACCACATCTGCACCTAAAACTATTGGCGAGATGGATAGTGGCGAAAATGTATTATCGACAATCAATTTTAAATTATATTTTTTTGCCAATGCAGCTAGTCCTTCAATATCGGCAACTTCCAAAAGCGGATTGCTCACAGATTCGCAATAAATAACCTTTGTGTTTTTGGTAATGGCTTTTTCAACAAGCTCTAATTTTGTAATATCAACAAACGAAGTTTCAATATTGAATTTCGGTGTAAAATTTTTAAAGAACGCATAAGTACCACCATAAATAGTTCTGCTAGAAATAATATGATCTCCAGCATTGCATAATTGTAAGATTACCGACGTAATTGCGCCCATTCCAGAGGCTGTAACATTGGCGGTTTCTGTATGTTCCATAGCGGCAAGTGCTTCACCTAAATATAAATTTGATGGTGTAGAATGGCGGGAATATAAATAGCAGCCGTCAGCGTTTCCCTCAAAGGTATCAAACATGGTTTTTGCTGATAAAAAGGTGTAAGTTGATGAATCTGAAATAGAAGGATTAACACCTCCAAATTCGCCAAAATACTGTAAATCTTGAATATTATTTGCGGGTTTAAAACTCATAATATTAGTTTTTAATTTTTACTAAGTTCATATTAATTAGATTTAAAAACAATAGATATTTGTATATTTAGAATATAAATCTATTAATTGTAGCTATTTAAGATTATTATTCTGTATTTTTAGTTCTTAATCGATTTAAAAGAAAATTTTTCCCATATGATTTTTGATGCAACAGATAGAAAACTTTTAGTACACCTTCAAGAAGATAGCAAACAAACCAACAAGGAGCTTTCTAATAAGCTCGGTCTTTCTGTAACTGCGGTTTACGAACGCATTAAAAAGCTGGAAAAAGAAGGTTTTATAAATGCTTATACTACCATCATCAACAAAGAGAAAATCAATAGAAATTTTGTGGTGTTCTGTCATGTGAAATTATTGCAGCATAGTCAAGAATTTGTGGTGAGTTTTGAAAAAGAAGTTAATGGCTTAAATGAAGTGCTTGAATGTTATCATATAAGTGGGGATTATGATTACCTGTTAAAAGTAATTGTAAAAAATATGGCAGCATTTCGAGAATTTATGGTAAAAAAGTTGACAACAATAAACCATATTGGGAGCACACACAGTATGTTTGTAATTAGCGAAGTGAAACAAACCCATGTAATTAATTTTTAATGACAGCTTTAAAATATAAATACTTAGAGTTTTTTACCATTTTTATAACAATACCAGTAAGTTTTTGTTTGGATTATGCGCCACTATTGAAATTGGGTATTGGGTTTCTTGGGTTTATTTATGTTGTTTACATTTTATTAAAAGTAGAGCAGGAAAAATTTAAAATTGCTTCAAACTTAAATTGGAAGTTATTTTGGAAAACAACAGTTGCAAAATTCCTTGTCATCGCAATCGTTTCAATAATTTTCGTGTGGATAACAAATAGAGATGCCTTGTTTTATGTACTCCTGGACAAACCATTAAAATGGGCTGTGCTACTGTTTGTTTATAGTGTGTTTTCGGTGTATCCTCAAGAATTAATATATCGTACGTTTTTCTTTAAAAGGTATGGTAACATATTTAAAATCAAACACTTATTGATTTTTGTGAATGCAATTTTATTTGCATTGGCCCATTTGTTTTTTAAGCAAACATTGGTTTTAATAATCGCTTTTATAGGCGGTATTATATTTGCGATTACTTATCAAAATACCAAATCTACGCTATTGGTTTCAATAGAACATGCCATTTACGGATGTTGGCTATTCACAGTAGGCATGGGAGAAATGTTAGGATTTCCTTCTTAAAAACAACAATAAACCCTACATAATTAAATCTTTTTAGTATTTTAGACATGCTATTATACCAAATGAATATTAAAATTATGATGGTAAATTTGAATTATATTTTCTTTAGATGAAATAGAAAATATAAGCATAGCCTTAGTTACGGTTGTATTTTAAATTGAAGTATAAAGGAAATAGAAACGAATTTACCCCATCATTTTGAAGTTTATTTGGGTTTACTAACTAAAACTTATTGAATATGAAAAAATTAGGGCCTATTATTTTAGGATTTATTATTGGAGCAGTACTTACTTATTATTTCTGTCCAAGACCAACTGACGACATGCACGCTATGGATGTAGAAGTTGTAAAACCAAAAGGCGTTATTTCTGTTGCCGAAGCTACCAATTTAAGTAACAATTGGACAAAATTGAGACAGCGAGTTGTTGATTCTATTACCGAACGACAAGTTGGGAAGAAAGATTACCGTTCTGCATCATGGTCTTTAAAAGATATTGAAGACTATATTGCTTACTCAAAAGTGGAGTCTAAAAAATTAGGATATGATATGAAGGGGCTTCGTGTCTATTTAGGTGTTTACGGTGAGAAGTTAAGGCCAAATGAAAATGGGCTGACCACTATGTTTATTGTACCTACTGGAAGCAAATCACTTTCTAAAGCTGGTAGTTTAACTATTAGTTTACAAGATGAAGATGAAGATATTCCAGGACCAGCGTTGAATGAAGGGCAGGGCAATGATGAAGGATACCCTTGATAACATTGAATGATAGAATTTTTACTAGAATATAAAAATCAACTTACTTTTGGTGTTGAAATTTTAGCAGCTGTTACAGCTTTATTACTTTATAAAAAGTATAAACTAACAGCTGCTAAGTATTTTATATGGTTCTTAATATATCTTACTATTGGCGATACTTTAGGGAATTATACGAAGTTTATACACAATAATGGTTTTCTTAGTTTTCTTAAAGGTACACCATTAGCTGAAAGCTTCTGTTATTGGTGGTATACTTTATTCTGGAAAATTGGTGCTATAATGTTTTTCGCTTTTTATTATCAAAAAATATTAAAAAAAGTAATATTCAAAAAAATTATAAAAATTAGTGGTTATATTTTTTTAGTGTTTTCATTAATTTATATAGCATTTAATTGGAATGATTTTTTTGTTGGTTTTTTTCCAATAATAAGTATACTAGGTGCAATAATTATATTTATCTGCACAGTTTTTTATTACATTGAAATATTACAAAGTGAAAAAATACTAACTTTTTATAAATCATTAAATTTTTATATAAGTACTGCTATATTTATTTGGTGGCTCATTATAACACCAATTGTATTTTATAATATTTATATGAAAAATAGCGATTTGAATTTCATTTTTTTAAGAAAGCAAATTTATCTATTCGCTAATATGTTTATGTATACAACATTTACCTTTGCTTTGATATATTGTAAGCCTGAAGAGGACAATGTTTGATTTTAAAAAAGTAAAAGTTTAAAGCTCTACTTATTATATGGTTTTATTTTTATGACTATTATACAATTTTACCCTAATATGGTGCAGACCGCAGAACGATTAACAAGTACAGCCTCAGAACGCTATTTACTGGTATATATGATACTAGTTTTAATTATCATAACAGCTTTGGTGGTTGTGTTTTTTGTGGTATTTCAAAAACGAAAAAACAAATTGCTCTTAGATAGAATTGAACAACAACGTGCCTTTGAAGCAGAAATGATACAAGTACAAACTGAAGCCCAAGAACAAACGCTTAAAAATATTGGTTGGGAGTTGCATGATAATGTGGGTCAGTTATTATCATTCGCCAGTATGCAATTGAGTATTTTAAAGATGCAGGTAAATGATGATGTTAAGGATAAGTTTAAAGACACTACGGAAGCTTTAAGTAACGGGCTAAAAGAGGTGCGTGCGCTATCCAAAACATTAAATAACGATGTGATTTTAAATATTGGTTTTGAAAAATCCATTACCAATGAACTGGACCGATTAAAACGCATGAAATTTACTTCTGCGGAACTTAAAATTACAGGTAATAAAATAGATTTCAAGGATAGAAAGCACGAAATTATTGTCTTTAGAATTTTACAGGAGTTTTTGTCTAATTCCGTGAAATATTCTGAAGCTAAAAATTTAAATATTACTCTAAATTATCAACCAGAACATATTTTAATTACCGCCAAAGATGATGGTAAGGGTTTTGATATGGCTACCGTTCAAAAAGGTTCTGGATTGATAAACATGAAAAGTAGGGCGGAGCTTATTGGCGCAGATCTAGCGCTGACATCCCGGCCAAATGAAGGTGTTGTGTTAAAAATAGACTATCCTTTGTCTTAACACCTTATCCAAGGAATTTGAATATTTTCCGTAACAAATTTAGTTTCCCTTTATAAGGCGGATAACGAAATGATGGGTCTATCCAAGTGCCACGTTTCATAATAGATTTGTCATGCGAAAATGTATCAAATCCGTATTTGCCATGGTGGTTGCCAACCCCACTTGCACCAACACCACCAAAAGGTAAGTTTTGATTGCCAAAGTGTACCAATAAATCGTTTACAACACCACCTCCAAAACTGAATTTCCGTAGTGTATTTTCCACAAAATTTGCGTTTTTCGAAAGTACGTAAAGTGAAAGTGGTTTGTCAAAATGGTATATAATAGTTGCTATGTCCTCTTCGGTGTCATAAGTTAAAATTGGCAAAATAGGACCGAAAATCTCTTCACGCATTACGGCACTATCCAAACTAGGGTTTTCGATTAAAGTAGGCCCTATATAATTTTCAGATGCATCAATGTCTCCACCAAAAATAATGGTCTCATTTTGAATTAAAGATTGAAGTCGTTTTACATTTTTGTTATCAATAATCCTTGGAAAGTCTTCTGAATGTTGGGGGTTTTTGCCATACCTCTTGATGATTTCAGATTTCAAAGCATTGACAAGTTCGTCTTTGATTGAAGACTTTACTAAAACATAATCTGGAGCAATACATGTTTGTCCGCCATTAAAAAATTTACCCCAAACCAATCTGCGTGCCACAAGTTTTAAATCCACAGTTTCATCAATGATACATGGCGATTTACCGCCCAACTCCAACGTTACCGGAGTTAAATGTTCAGCTGCAGCCTTGGCAACAATTTTACCAACTTTTGTGCTGCCGGTAAAAAAGATGTAATCCCATTTTTGAGCTAACAATAGTGTTGCAGTTTGTACATTGCCCTCAATTGACACAGCAACAGTTTCAGGAAAAACATTTTGTGTAATTTTTGTAATTACTTTGGAAACATTTTGGGTTAATTCACTTGGTTTTAGTACTACGGTATTTCCAGCGGCGATAGCCATGATTAATGGCTCTATGGCCAATAAGAAGGGATAGTTCCAGGGCGCTATGATAAGAACTGTACCGTAAGGTGCTTTATAAATATAATCCTTGGAAGGAAAAGTTAATAGCGAAGCTCGAACCCGTTTGGGTTTAGTCCACTTCTTAAGATTTTTAATTGCTAAATTTAATTCTGAAACAACTAACCCAAATTCACTAATATAGGATTCAAATTCAGATTTTTTAAAATCCTGATTTAAGGCATCTAAAATTGCTTTTTCATTCTTGAGAATCTCAGTTTTTAAGGCTTTTAATAATGCTATTCTATAAGATACATCCTTTGTTTTTTGAGATTTAAAAAACGTTTTTTGGGCCGAAATTAGTTCTGGAATGGATTTCAAAATCTTTTATTATAAAGATATGAAATTTAAAGACATGCATTCCAAATCGCATCATTTGGTAAAGGTGCTTCAATGGAAATCAGTTCGTTTTTAACTGGGTGGATAAACTCGATATGTTTGGCGTGCAAATGAATACTCGCGTCTTTATTACTTCTATCAAAACCATATTTTAAATCGCCTTTAATAGGACTCCCTATAGTTGCTAGTTGACAACGGATTTGGTGGTGTCTGCCAGTTTCTAGATTGATTTCTAAGACATAATAATTATCCAAGGCTTTTATAACTTCATAATGAAGAATGGCCTTTTTGCTATCGGTTACTTCTTTAGGGTATGCAGTAGATTTATTGTTCTTCGGATTCTTTTTGAGCCAATTTATTAGAGTGTCTGTGTTTTTTGGAGGTTGATTTTTTACAACTGCCCAATATGTTTTTTTAATGTCTTTGGAAAGAAATAATTTATTAAGTCGTGGCAACACTTTGCTTGTTTTTGCAAAAATAACAAGACCTGTGGTTGGTCTGTCCAGTCTATGAACTGTGCCTAAATATACGTTTCCTGGTTTGTTGTATTTATCCTTGATGTATGCTTTAACAACATCGCTTAACGGTTTGTCTCCTGTTTTATCACCTTGCACAATATCGCCAGCGCGTTTGTTGACGATGATGATGTGGTTGTCTTCATGGAGAATTTGAAGATTATTTTTATCTGAAATTATTTTTTTAGACACGGATTTCACAGATTTTCACGGATGCTTACTCTTATGTTTTTGTTACGCTGAGGTGCGCAGAGGGTCACAGAGGTTCACAGAGTTTTTTAGATTATAGGTTTTGATACGAATTTCACGAATTGGTACAAATATGGATTTATACGAATTTTATTTTCCCCTTTGGGGAAATGTCAGAAGGACAACGGGGCTTTAATACTGCTCATCATCATTAGGGAAATCTCGTGTTTTTACATCATCTACATATTGAGAAATAGCTTTGCTCATTTCTTCATATAAGTGTAAATAGCGTCTTAAAAAACGTGGATTAAATTCATGTGTCATACCAAGCATGTCGTGTAAAACCAGTACTTGTCCGTCAACATCTGGTCCCGCTCCAATACCAATAATAGGAATACTGACACTTTCTGCAACTTGTTTTGCAAGTGTTGCCGGGATTTTTTCTAAAACAATGGCGAAACATCCAACGCGTTCTAACATTTTGGCATCTTCTATTAATTGTTCAGCTTCTTGTTCTTCTTTGGCACGAACGGTATAGGTTCCAAACTTATAAATAGATTGTGGCGTTAAACCTAAATGGCCCATTACAGGAATCCCTGCGTTTAAAATTCGTTTTATGGATTCTTTAATTTCTTTTCCTCCTTCTAGTTTTACAGAATGTGCGCCACTTTCTTTCATGATTCTAATGGCGGAACGCAAGGCTTCTTTTGGGTCGCTTTGGTAACTTCCAAAAGGTAAATCTACTACTACCAAACATCTGTCTATCGCTCTAATTACGGAAGATGCATGATAAATCATTTGGTCTAGTGTAATAGGCAATGTGGTTTCATGTCCCGCCATGACGTTACTTGCAGAATCGCCCACAAGAATGACATCGATACCTGCGCTATCCACAATTTTTGCCATGGTATAATCGTATGCGGTAAGCATCGATATTTTTTCGCCATTGGCTTTCATATCTACTAATGTTTTTACGGTAACGCGTTTATATTCTTTTTTGGCTGAAGACATGTATTACTTTATTTAATGTTGGACGTAAAAGTAATAAATAAAAGATATCCTTAGAGGGTAAAGTTTGTAGTCTGTAAATTGAAGCAAAAGAAGACGGAAGACGGAAGACGTGAGACGGAAGACAGAAGACGGGAGACGGAAGACAGAAGACAGAAGACGGAAGACGGAAAACAGAAGACTAATGACCAAAAAAAGACATGGGACTGATGACAAAAAAAAATAAAAACTTATAACTGAGACTGAAAATTTTTTTGTCGCAGAAACTGACCAGCAGGCAGGGGCACTAAATCGCAAAGTATTTCGAAAAGGAAAGGAACTTTTTGTTATGTAAATGCCTTTGCAGGTTGTTGCTCAAGACCCCGATACCTCGAGGGAACGGCATGTTTGATCCCGATTATCATCGGGAGAGTAGTGAAATATTTATATTCATGTGTTCTTTAATTTAAAATAGAAATCAACAAATAAAGCCCGACCCTTGCAGTTGTCTGTCGGCAGGCGGGCGCCCAAATAATAATTTTACTCGCTTTTTATAATTTTAAAAGTTTTCTCTTTTCCGTTTTGATTGATTTTCAGAATATAGATTCCAACGGATAAAGCGCTGCCATTAATAGGGAGTTGGTAGTTTTGTGAATCTTCTGAAATTGTGATGGTATTACTGGTAATGGTGCGTCCCATGAGGTCGTACAATGAGAAATTTACGGGCGTATTTTCGTTCAGGGACACAATTCTTAAAGAGATGTTTTCGAAAAAAGGATTTGGAAATACGGATGCGTTAAAGCCATCTTCTTCCTTAACAACGATAAAAGGATCTGTAATCGAGATTTTTAATTCACTTATCCCGAAACAGTCGCCACCAAAATTGGTGTTTGGTGTGATTAATACGTATCGGGCTTGGGTAGCGTTGAAATTAGGGCCTTCTATACCTTGGTATGTTGATGTTCCTGAGGCTTGTTCTAGATTGAACTTGCCTAGATTTTCCCAAGTAACACCGTCTAAAGAGTAATCTATAGTGTATTCGTTAATACCATAATCTAAATGTTTAGAGGCGTTTGCGTTCCAAAATTTGGTTTCGTTTAGTACGTAATCATATCCTAAATCATACATGATCCAATGGGTCTCGCCATAAGATGAAATTGGATTTGGCGAAGTTTCGCAAGATACCCAACCGTCGTACCAATTGGTGCTATGTCTATCTGGATAGCATTGTGCTTGGATAAGGTGCATACTCAAGGTAAGCGCTAAAGTGATATATATGTATAAATTTTTCATCATGACATGTTCATAAATCCTATTGGAGCTGTACCGCTGGCAGTATCGTAAAAATTGGATAAATTTGGAAGAATGGTGTTTAAATCTGAAGGTGACACTCCAAACCAAAGGGCTAATTCCGCCATATACATATCGGCAGATGTTGTGGGTATAATTACACCATCTCTTAAATCTACGTCACTGCCTAGTGCTAAAACGGGGTAATCGCCATAAATTTCTTTTCCGTTTACTGCGCCTCCCATCATAAAAGCGTTTCCACCCCAGGCATGATCTGTACCATTTCCATTTGAAGTTAGTGTTCTTGCAAAATCTGAAATGCTGAATGTGGTCACACAATTATTCGTATTCAATTCGAACATTAAGCTGTTAAAATAGTTTAGGGCGTCATTTACTTGTGTTAAGTTATCGTCTTGATTTATCAATAATTCATCGTGGTTATCCCATCCGCCAATTTCAACAAAAAATATTTGTCTTGAAAAACCTAAAGTATCTCTTGCGGCAATTGTTTTTGCTACCATTCTAAGTTGCGCTGCTAAGTCATTATCTTCTGGTAGCGTTGCAATAAACTCTGGAATAGTATCCACGGCAGACTGAAACTTTAAATTAGAATCATTAGAAGATTTTATAGTGTTTTTGTAGGTGTTTTTAAAAATATCTTGATAATCTCTTTCCAACATAGAATCTAGAGCTTCGGTTTTCAATTCATTAAAAAGTCCTTGTTCGCCGTAACCTCTAATGCCTACGCTTCCTTCGTTTTTTATGGCATAAGGAATAATTTCATTACCACGTTGGAAAATATTACTACCACGAAGTGAAATATTCATCGATATGTCATCATTGGAGTTCATGGATTGCACCAAATCTGCAATTTTGCCTCCCCAGCCTATATTTGTACGTTCGCTTGGTTTTCCCGTTTGCCATTGTTGTACTTGATCTGAATGTGAAAATAAACCAAGCGGTGTTTTTACAACTTTGCTCTTAATATCCGTTTTTGTTGAAGGTTCAATTAATGTGCCTACATTAGAAAGAAAAGCTAGGTTTCCAGTTTCAAAAATTTGTCGCATGTCTCCAAGCGAAGGATGCAAACCAAATGTTCTGCCATCGGAAGTATTCGGATGTATTTGTAACACATCATTTTGCGGAATCGCTAAATTAGATCGGGTTGTGGCATATTCATTATATTCAGTATTTCCTTTAGGAATCAACATATTAAATGAATCGTTTCCTCCGCTCATCATTAAACAGACTAGCGCTTTATAATCGCCACCAAGTGTAATTATAGATGAGTTGTCCATTGCAGAAGCTGCCATGGCTTTTAAATTTATCAAAGATGAAAATAAAGTGGTGTATCCAAGTGCTGCACAGGAATTACCAATAAATTTTCGTCTGGATATTGTGTTTTTTTTATGCTGTGTCATCGGTTATTTAAGTATTGTATAATCAGGACTTACCAATAGGAGATAAAGTGCCATTTTAACCCTTAAATCTGTATATTTTATATCATCTCCCCAGCCGTTTACAATTGGGTCTATGGCTTTAATGATGATACTTTTTGTTTCATCAGACAATTGTCCGTGAGTAAATAGCTTATCTAATTGATTTACCAGCACTTCGCTGTCTTTTGCATAATATTTTAAACCTTCAAAATCTAGAGCTGTACCTTCTAATTCCAGTCCCCAAGTTCTTAAAACATCATACCACCTAGGGTTTGTCCATGAATCCACTTGGTTAACGTAATTAAGACTGGTAGCAGAGTTATGGATTTCGAATTCTGGGGCTACCAACTTGGCATCTGTAAAGTCGCTATTTGGCACGTATTCTGGTAAAAAGAAATTAAATACACTAGGGGCGGCGAGTGGTGATTGCCCTGTAGATCTATAGAAATCGTAAGCTATATTCCAGTATCTACCATCTTCATTATCTAAATCAATTTGCCGTACCACATTAAAATAACGCATCATTGGTTCGATTAATTTTCCGCTTTTTGGGTTTTCTATCCAACTACAGCTTCTCGCTTCATCATCCAATAAAATTGCTTTGATCACCGCTTTCATATCGCCTCGAACCCCTTTGGTGTTGTTAAAAGCCGCACTTACTCTTGAAACATAAGCAGGAGATGGGTTAGATTTTACCAATTGCTGAATTAATCGAAAAGAGATAAAAGGTGCTGTGTTTTGGTGATTGAATAGGTGGTTAATAGCAGCATCAATATCTTGCATACCTGATTGTCCGCTAGGAACAGTATAACCCTTTAATAATTTTTTTTCTCCAGTTTCATGCCAATCATCATACATAATCATAGGCATATCTTTTCGGGCAAAATAATGACCTTGTCCAAATTTAGGATCTCTTTCTGGGAATTCATCTTCAACGCCAGAAGGCCCAAGACCTGTAAAAATTTTGGCAAATTCTTTTATATCATCATTATTATAGGTTGGTATCCTTTTTCCCTCGCCGTCTAGAACATAAGTGCCATTTTGATTTAATTCATATAAACCAATGGTAAACAATTGCATGATTTCGCGCGCAAAATTTTCATCTGGATGAATGTTTCTATCAGGAATACTTTTTGGGTTGTTATAATGACTTAAATAAATACCCATCATTGGATGAAGGGTAACATCTTTCAGGAGGTTTTTGAAATTTCCAAAGGCATTGTCCTTTAAAACATCATAATAATCTCCGAAACCCATACCATAACTTGCAAGGTTTGACTCTCTTGAAATTACCATAATTTCACTTAAGGCTAGAGAGACTCTTTGACGCAGTAAATCTTCATTCTTAATATTTGCTTGCCACCAGGCATACATGAAATACTGCCAGTTTAGGTTATCAAAATCATCGGCATTTCCACCGTTGGATATAAAAATGGCACGAGCTTCGTTAAAAGTTTGTTGTGTCAATTCTTGAAAAGATGGTGAGTTTATTGAGAATTGATGGTCTATCCAATCTTCAAACGAATTTTCGGCAACTAATTTGATGTAGTCTAAATTAGTTCCGAATGTGGCTTGCGCCAAAAAACGAGAGGTTTCCAATAAGCGTGCATCTAAACCTGTTCCGTTTATTGTATTTACGGCTTCAGCTTGTTCTCTCCAGTCCGTTTTAGTGTGTTGACTGCTAGAAGTTACAGTAATACCTTTACTATGTCCAGCACCTAAATAATCTCTATAATCTTGCGCTGAATAACAAAGAGGAATTAAAAACAATGTGTAGAGTAATTGATTTTTCATAGCATTATCTAAATTGTTTTGTGTAAAAAGTAGGTTTTTTACTTCTTAAAACATTCAAATATAGGCAATTAACAGCTTAAAGTATTATTTTTTCGATGAATGACATGTTTGGGTTTTATTTCATCGATTGAGGATTTAATTATTTTTCGCAAGTTGAGAAGTCTTAAGTCTTATGTCCTTTTTGTCTTATGTCTTTTTTTATAACTCCCGTCCTCCGTCTTCCGTCTTCCGTCCTCCGTCCTCCATCTTCCGTCTTCTGTCTTCCGTCTTCCATCTTCACATAAAATTAGCTTTAGATTTTTTAACAATCCGTAAGATGAACTCCAACCGCTAAACCGCCTGTTGAGGTTTCTTTGTATTTGGTATTCATGTCTTTTGCGGTTTCCCACATGGTATTTACCACTTTATCTAATGGTACTTTTACGTTTTCAGGATTTGTGTCTAGTGCAAGTTCAGCAGCGTTTATGGCTTTTATGGCGCCCATGGCATTGCGTTCTATACAAGGAATTTGTACCAAACCTCCAATAGGGTCACAGGTTAAGCCTAGATGATGTTCCATGGCTATTTCTGAAGCTATTAAAACTTGCTCTGGAGTACCGCCAAGTAATTCGGTTAATGCACCTGCTGCCATAGCTGATGATACTCCAATTTCTGCTTGACAACCCCCCATTGCGGCGCTTATAGTTGCACCTTTTTTAAAGATACTACCTATTTCTCCTGCCACTAATAAAAAACGTTTGATATCTTCGAAGTTGCCATCATGGTTTTCAATGACCAAGTAATACATTAAAACTGCTGGAATTACACCTGCACTTCCGTTTGTTGGAGCTGTTACGACGCGACCTAATGAGGCATTAACTTCATTAACTGCCAAAGCAAAACAACTTACCCATTTTAATATTTGACGAAATTTAACTTCCGTATCTCTAATGGCATAAATCCATTCTACAGGTGTTTTATAGGGTTTTGAACCCATTATGGTTTTGTGGATATCATAGGCACGACGTCTAACGTTTAATCCTCCCGGAAGTTCTCCTTCTGTATGACAACCTATATACATACATTCTAGCATGGTATCCCAAATGCGGTTTAATTCCTTATCAATGTCTTCTTCAGAACGAATGGATTTTTCATTTTCTAATACAACTTGTGAAATGGGCTGGTTTAAGGTTTTACAAAATTTGAGTAAATCAACACCCTTATCTATAGGATAGGGGAACGAACATTTTATTTCAAAATTCTTCTTTGCGTTTTTTCGTTCTTCTTGAACTACAAAACCACCTCCAATGGAATAATAGGTGGACCTATATTTTTTGTCATTTATATGTGCTGAAAAACTTATGGCATTGGAGTGAAATGGTAAAAATTTACGATTGAAAACGATATCAGTCTTAGGATCAAAATCAATTGAACGTTCATTATTAAACTGTATTTGATGTGTGCTTTTGATGGTGGCAATGGTTTTGTCTATTGCATCAACAGGAATACGTTCTGGGTCTGCACCGCTTAAACCTAACAATATGGCATAATCTGTGGCATGACCTTTTCCTGTTAATGATAAGGAACCGTATAAATCTACTGTGATTTTCTCGACCTTATCAAAACGCTTTTTTTCTTTTAAATCTGAAATCCAGCGTTCGGCAGCACGCCAAGGCCCTAGTGTGTGAGAACTTGAAGGCCCTACACCTATTTTTAGCATGTCGAAAACGGAGATACATTCCATGTTACTCAAACGTTATAGTAAGACAAATATAGAGAGATTGTTTTTGATTTGTGATTTTTTTGACACGGATTTCACGGATTTTCACGGATGGATTACTCTTGTGGTTATTACACCTAGATTTGTGGAGGTTAATGTCTTGCAAAGGTGCAAGGACGAAAAGTGTTGCGGAAAATAAGTTAGCTTTTTGTTTTGTAATTGACGCATCGGATGGGTGCGCAAGAGGTTGAACGGCGTGATTGATCTCCCCGACTTTTTAGAAGGTAGCGAGTAGTGAAGCCACCGCTAGTGCTCGTTTGTAACGAGTACGCTATCGCATGATACTCGAAGTTACAGAAGACCGATGACAGGTAACTGAAGTTTTGTTGCGTTTGTATGTCCCTAGTATAGGTTGACCACTTTAAACAAAGTGCAACCTTATGAAAGCAAACATTAAACTATTAAAAAAGCAACGTATTTATTCGGAAGAATTTAAGCGGCAAATTGTAAAGGACTTTGAATCTGGACAGCTTAGCGTATTACAATTGGAAAAATTACACAATATAAGTAATGTATCGATTTACTGATGGATTCATAAATTTTCTAACTTTAACGAAAAAGGCACCGCTAGTGCTCGTTCAATGTCATTAAGTTAAGCTTCTATTTGTTTGATATTCAGTATTTTACATTTGTATTTGTGATGTCTTTTTCGTATATTATACTGGTAATCAAATATTTATAACCTTGA
>NZ_JBFDAE010000025.1:0-32829 GCF_040720935.1 Algibacter sp. 2305UL17-15 | reverse complement strand
TGATTGATCAGAAATTCAGGTAAGATAAGTTTGAGTAAGTCTAGATAATTGTCCAAGGTTCTTTTTTTAAACAAAAATCGGAATCTTATTCCAATTCACACACAACTTTTTGACTTGATCCTAATTAAGCTCGGCATTAATAAATTTAAAGTTGATTATGAGGTGTCTTTAGTTTAACTTTTAGATGCTTATTTCCACCAAACCAAAAACACTTTCTTCAGTTCTCCAGTTTTATCTTTTACCCAACATAAAGCAGAAAATTTTTGGGCAATATAATCTTTGGCAACCGTTTTAAAAGTTTCGAAATTTAACCAGTTTACATTGGTATGTGGTGTTACCAACCAATCCTTTTTATTAGGAATGTAAAACTTACATGCTGCAAAAGCATCCAGCTCATTCAAATTGATATAAAACCCAACAACACAATCGTTATTTAAAGTTTTAAGTTGAAGATCTTGATTTGAAAATGGTACAAACAACTGCGCTTTAAAATATACTTGCTGCAAAATAGCTTCAGAGTTTAAATTAAGTGCATCCAAATACGGTTTGCAAGCATCCGAAAAGAGAAGCGGTAACTGTTTGTCTTTGAGCTTCGTTAATTTTTCTATTAAAGAATCTTTTCTGTTCGGACCAATAAAATGGTCTATTTCATTAGAGCCAACCGAGGCATCATACAAATAAAACTTATAAATGATTTCAAGATGGATGGGTTTGCCGTTTCTAAGTAATAAACAGTCCAATTCACCTAAAGTAAGTTTGTCATCTTGAATTTGGATATTTTCAGCTAAAACAGAAATATCGTTTTGTTGCCCTAATTCAAAAGAAACGAGTCGCTCAACATACTTTCCTAAGCGAAGTTTTTCATCAAGATCAATGTCAATTTTATCAGATTTAGCATCAATTTCAAATTGCCATAAATTAGAAACCGCATCATTTTTCCATAAAAAAGGAGTTTTTAAAAAGCCTTCGTATCTTTTTTGAGTCATTTTTATACATTACTTCTAGGGATTATAAAGCTTTATTTTTTGTTGGAATTCAGCCTATAGGTATTTGTTTTAATCCTTTTTCCAATTAAAAAATATATAAACAGAAATAGCACGATAACCGCTAATAGCCCAAAAGCGTTGATAATCACTTGTTGTATTCCAAGATTATTAACATCTAAAAAGTAATAGGGATAGAATGAGGAAATGTTTCCTCTAACCAAAGCCCATATGAGGTATAGTACGGGGTACAGAATCCAAATACTTATTTTCTTAAAACTAATGGCGCTTTTATTTTCATATAAATACCAAAAAATTATAGTTACAAGAGGTACTAATGTATGATGGGTCTCATCCAATAACATTGTTAGTCCCGTAGGATTCCATAAAGACCTTAAAAGGATATGATAGGCTAGCCCAACAAAGGTCATAAAAGCAGTAATAGCGGTTAATGTTCCAGGCTTGTGTAAAACGGTTTCTCTTTTTTTAAATAATACAATTGTGCTAAAGTATATAGTAACCATTAAATTTGTCAAAATAGTAAAATAGCTAAAATAACGTAGTACAGATTCTGATGTTGCCACATCTTCCATTTCTATGCGCAATTGAAGTTTTAGGAATAGAGCTACCCAGCCTATAATTGCTATTATAAATGCGATACTTGTTTTCATAAATTTTATTAGAATTGTTTGGTTTATATTACCCAATAATTATTGCAAGATAACAGGAATTTAGCTGTTCTTTTTATATTTATAAAACGTAATCAATTCGTTTTATAATCCGCCAACTTCACAGGCCCTTCAAGCAAAACCCTAACAATCTGCAAAGTGCCATCCTCACGCGTAGCAATTTGCCATTTAATCAAAGAAATCTCGCCATTTTCAATTTCCATACCCGTAATACTTCTGGGGTGTACACAGCTTCCATCGTTAAAAAAAGCAATATCTCCAGGTTCAGGAAATCGCGGTCTGTGGGTGTGCCCAACAATGGTTAATAGGTTATTGTTTTCTATGATCCATTTTTTTGTTCTGCGTTCAACCTTTATCAGTTCTTTATAGTTTTTTGCTGGACTGGTTGGGTCTGCAATTCCCATAACGTTTAAGGGTTTCCAAAGCACACGAACCATAAACCGGCTCCATTTCCAAAACAAGAAATTCCACCAATCGGCTTGATGTCCGTGGGCTAAAAACAACTCTTGTCCCGTCATGCAATGTTTTAAAACAATACCTTCATGATATTCTATATTTCCAAAAAGTTCCACATCTTCACCAACTTTAGGGTCAAAATAAGTTGAAAGGTGTTTTTTTACGTAATCAGGATTGCGATACACCATATCATGATTTCCCCAAATCATATGCAACCGATTGTCCTTATGAAACAATTTCATAAGCATATACACATTTTTATGGGCGTTTAAAATGGATTCAAAAGAGAGGTTTTCCCAAAGTTCGTCGCCATCACCCAATTCGCAATATTGAAATCCTTCAGCATAATAATGCTTTAAGGCATGAAAGTAGATGTTTCGGTTATTGGCAAAATCATCAGCAAAACTGTTGTCTCCACGATGGCAATCACTAAATAGAATAAATTTACTATCATCGTCAAAATCAACAACTTTTGCATTTGTATAGGCGTTATCTAATCTTTTATTGGATGAAAACATTCGGTGTTACTTTAGGCGAATATAAAAATAATTACTCATTAGTATATCCTATTTTTTCTAAAGCGGCAGGTAGCATTCTGCTGACAAATTGAGTGTAAGCTTGCGTAGATGGATGTAAACGATCAGATGCCACCAAATCAGGTTGATCTAGACCTTGTCTGGTAATATCAGTAATATATATGTAGGTAATGCTATATTGTTTGCAATAATTTTCAATGAAATTGTTGTATTTATCAATGTCTTTGGAGATTAAATCGTTTCCATTACCAAACGGTGTAAAGGCATAATCTGGAATCGAGACTACAATAATTTTTTTAATGTCGCCTTTTGAAAATGAAATGGCTTTAGTGATGAGTTCAGGGAGTTCCTTTTCAAAAACCTCAAAATCTGCGCCTTGGTATTGGTTATTAACGCCAATAAGCAATGTGGTTAAATCATAATCGTTAGAAATGGTTTGTGCTTCAATTGCAGATTTAAGAACGCCCGTAGTCCAGCCTGTTTGTGCAATTACTTTTAATGCCACATCAGGATTGCCAATTTTTTCTATGATGCTATCCTTTAATTGCTCGGGAAATCTACAGGTTTCACATACGCTTTCGCCAATGGTGTAACTATCACCGAGAGAAAGGATTTTTAAGAAGTTTTTGTTTGGAGTTGTGGTATCGTCGTCATCGGTTTTGGTGTCGTCTTTAATTTCCATTTCTTTTTCATCCTCATCCATTTGAGAATTTGAAGAGCAAGAAAAACAAAGAAAAAAGCCCAAACTAAGATATAGTAAAGGTAGTTTCAATTTCATTTTTTATTTTAAAGATACGGTTTTATGGTCGAAATCTAAAAATGTATAAATAAACGAGGCTGTCTGAAAAGTGACTGACTCTTGTCAAACTGAGCGCAGTCGAAGTTTTAATTTATTGAAAATCAAAGTATTTCGACTGCGCTCAATATGACATTTAGACTAGATATTGGCTTTTTAGACAGTCTCTTTAAAATTATAATTCAAGAGTAGCCCTTTAATTTTTAAATGGATACCATCATTTGGTTTAGTTCAATTTTAATTATGGATTTGTTGACCACAATGCTGCGCCCTTAAGCATTGCTCTTCTAGGCAATTTTAAACCTGCAACTATCAGTTCTGCAAAATCTTCTGGTTGTAAAACGCTTTCTTGAGAGCCTTTAGAGGCTATTCCCGCATTAATTGACATATCCGATTCAAATGTACTAGGCGTATAGGTAGAAACTCTAATATTGTCTTTACGAACTTCTTTCATTAGTGATTCTGACATGCCTATAACTGCAAATTTAGAAGCTGAATATGCTGAGGTACTGGCATTTCCATTTAAACCCGCTGTAGAAGAAATGTTTATGATATCACCTTCATCTAGCTTCAATAAATGTGGTAAAACTTCTTTGGTCACATAATACATGCCCATTAAATTAGTTTGAATGATATTAGTCCATTCGGAAACCTCCATATCATTAAATAATCCAAATCCACCAATTCCAGCATTATTTACCAAAATATCAACAGAGCCTAAGTTGTCAATAATACTTTTGATGCTGCTTTTCACGTCTTCATAATTCCCAACATCAAATACCGAATAGATGGCTTTAACGCCAAATCCCTCTAATTCTGAAACGGTTTCTTTTAAGACTTTTTCATTTCTACCTGTTATGGCTACATTAATACCTTCTTTGGCAAATGCTATTGCGGTTGCTTTTCCAAGACCTCGGCTACCACCTGTTATGATTGCTTTTTTGTTTTTTAAGTTGCTCATTTTTTTTGGAATTTAGTTCCTGCCTGCCGGCAGGTTTGTCTTTTTAGATTTTATTTCGTCCAATAATCCAGCACTAAAACATCGGCAATGATGGGGCCAATTTTATTGACCAAATCTAAATGTGCTTTATGAAATAGGTAGATTTCTCTGGCATGTTCATCATTAAAAGTCAACGTAAAGCAATGTGTTAAACCTTTGCTATGGCCTTCAGTACTATCATTTAGTCCCCATTCAAGGTTTGCAATTTCTGGGATTTCATTTTTAAGATTTACAAAAGCATCAACAGCTTTATTTACTTGTTCTTCTGTGGCGTCTTCTTTATATGTTAAGTTAACCATGTGTCTTAAAACTTTCCCGTCTCTATTGGTTTTAGGAGCGATTTTATAGCTTACAATCTTTCCTAAATCAAACCTAAAAGAACCCGCAATCAGGAAGTTATCATCGCCTATTTTATGAGACCTTAAACCATAATAAATGGAATAGCCGGTTTCTAAATAATTTATAGGACTTAGAACACCGTCTTTATTTAATTTGAGTAGTTGAATACTTTCGTCGTCTCTTGTGCCTACTGCCAATACAGCTTCGTTATTATCGGTTGAAACAACTTCAATTCTTGTTTGCCCTTGTAGTTTTGTGTTTTCATCATCTTTTAAAACGGAATGAGGAATTAAAGCACCTTTTTTAGTCACTTTAAAAACACTTACACCATCACCATGATATACAAAATCGGGTCTTTTTATAAAACCACCCCTTTTGTAATATTTATGATGCCTGTGGCCAACGATTACATAATTATTGTTGCCTAAAGTTACGCCTGTTACGGGGTATGTTCCAGTTAAATATCTATCGGTTGTATTGTCGCTTATGTTGTTGATGTTTTTGAATGTACCATTTTCATAAACCCTAAAACTACTAACGCCATTATCTTGAAACCCGCCCGTATATAAAAAGGTTTTTCCTTTAATCTTATGGACAAACATCCCTATGATACCATCTGTGTGAATGGTTTCATTATCTTTCATGGACTGCACATGCGTTAGTTTCCCATCGTCTTCAATCTTAAAACTACTTAATCCCGGCGTTTCTTCTAAGCCACCAATAAAGAGAAAAGATGATTTTTTCATGTGAACAACTTGCAACGTAATGGCAGTTCCGAGGTGCGTGTCGTCTGTATCTTCAACTAGGGCTACACGTTCAAGAGAACCATTGTCTAAAATTTTAAAGGTTTCAATAACATTCCCATGCTTGTTTGCAACAAATAGAAAATCTGTCCCGTTAATATTATCGGCAACCATACCTCTTGCAGGTCCTTTTTTCATATGAAGTTCGTGGTTGCTTATTGGGGTAAGGGTACCTGTTTTATCTAAACGATATACATCTACATTTCCAATACCACCAGCAAACACATAATGAGAACCGTCTTTTTCGTAACTCGTTACAGAAACCGTATTGGTTCCAGATATCTTTTTGAAATCTTGCCTGTAAAGCATTAAGTCATCAGAAACTTGAGCTAGACAAATTTGAGATACGAGCAATGTGATTACGAGAATTCCTTTTTTAATACTATTCATAATTTTAATCTTTTTCAAATTTAATTAATCTATAATTGCTTTTGCTCCAGCAATGGCAATAGCTCTGTCTTGGTCTATAGTGCCACCGCTTACGCCAATTGCTCCAATAATTTTACCCTCTTTATTTTTAATAGGGATGCCGCCCGGAAACGTAATCAATCCACCATTAGAAAGTTCGATGTTGTAAATAATGCCTCCAGGTTGCGTTAATTCTCCTAACTTCCCGGTATCCATGTTAAAATAGCGTGCTGTTTTTGCTTTTTTAATGGCGACATCTATACTTCCCAGAAAAGACTCATCCATTCTTATAAATGCCTTTAAGTTAGCGCCAGCATCTACTACTGCAATATTTACTAAAACATCTGTTTTTTCGGCACTCTTTTTTGCTTCCAAAAGAATTTTTAGTGCTTCCTCGTGGGTTAAATCATTAGCTATTTGAGCTTGTACGGAATACGTTTTTAAAGTTAATAGAAATACTAAAACAAGGGTGGTTTTTAATTGAGTTTTTATGCTTTTCATAAGGATTGTGTTTTATAAATACAAAACTCTTAAATGAAAATGACAAAAAAATAGAACAAGTTCAACAAACTAAAAATTATTCTGTTTTACTATTTTTTCTTTTGATTTTACTCAAAAATTCATGAGTGATTCCTAAGTAGCTGGAAATTTGCCTGTCGGTAAGTTTAGAGGCTATCTCTGGATAGGTTTGTATGAAATGATGATAGCGTTCTTCGGCTGTTAAACTATGGTTTCTTATTAATCTGCGTTGCCATGCTACAAGTGCTTTTTGGCTCATAATGCGAAATAATTTTTCAACAACAGGAAGCGTATTATAGAGTTCCATTTTGTCCGCTCTTTTAATTAAGAGTACCTTACTGTCTTCTAGAGCTTGGATATTTAAATCGGATGGATTTTGATTCATAAAACTATCAATATCAATCAACCACCAATCTTTTGAAGCAAAATAAAGGGTGTTTTCATTTCCTTTTTTATCTATGGTAAAAACTCTAAAACAGCCTTCTAATACAAAACCTTCATACTTGTAAATGCTCCCTTGGGTTAATAAAAAATTTCTTTTTTGAATAACTTTAGGTTCAAAGTAATTACAAATAAGCTCTTCTTCTGCATCAGAAAGCTGTATGTGTTTTTTTATGTTTTGTTTTAGTAAATCGTATTTCATTATGCGTAAAAGCTTTAGGCAATTTACTAAATCAGCACATAATATTTGCTTAACTTATATATTATTAATGAAGCGCATACTGCATTCCAAAGGTTAAATTGTAATTCTGTTTTAGCTGAATACCATTTAAATCTTGATATAGAGGGGTCGAAATTTCAGTTGCAAATCGTAAGCCTTTTAAGCCACCGTTTGTAACTAGGTAATTTAGACCAAACCCAGAATTGATAAACGTTCCACCAGAATTTGCTGTATCGGCAGTAGTAACCATCATTGGGTTTAATGATGCGCTTTTGCCGTCAATTTCATCTACAAGCACACCTTCCAATCTAATGGAAACACTTAAATTATGGCCTGCTTTAGCGGCAATCCAGTTATTAAACTTATAACGGTTTCCAAATTTATAATCTTGGTCGTTGTCATTAATATTTATTAGTCCTGTAAGTTGGTGGCCCCAAGAAAATTTATCGCATTGTCCTAAATAAGTCAACCCTAAGTTAGCACCAAAGGAGCCAGTGCCAAGTTGCATTGGGTAAGGTAATTGTACTGTATTACCCATAGACATAGGGAGTACATTTTTTTCTTCAATACTTCCTGTTGGTATATTTATTCCAATTTGGGCGTGCATTGCCTTTCTGTTTTTATTAAACAAACTGTATAGTGCGTTTACCATAACATCGCCAAAACCAGAGGTGTTTGTTGAAAATTGATTGCCATTACGCATTTGTAAATTCATATCGTTTTCCAGATAATTTCCCATTACCGCTAATGTGATTTTATCTGTTGGGGCATACATAAGACCAAGCATATGCATATTCATCACCATATCTTGTGGTGCTACCATATAGTTTGCATGGGCATCGGTGTTGGTAGCATTATCTGTACCTTGTCTTAATTGGCGCATGTCCATGGTCATGTAGCGATAAGAGAACATGAATCCGCCTTTATGATGTGTATGGTCAGCCATTATTGAAATAGGAGCATGTCCATCTGGCCTATCAGATGTCCATTGGGTTGAGCTGGATTCGTGATTGTGTTGGTGGTTTTTGTGATTTTCGTGTTGTGCGTATATTGATGTGGTTGCAACGCATAGCATTGCAATGAATAAATTTTTCATTGTTTATTTTATGAATTTTTATGTAATAGAATCTGTTCCTAACGGAATGCTATTCCGAAGAAATTAAAAATGTAAATAAGAATTACACTAAATCTGGTGGTTGAAAGTCACTATAATTATAATCGAAATGATATAATTCCTTATAAAGGATGTGTAGATTTTCTTTTGACGTGATGAAGATTTTAAAAGGATGTATTTTGAAGATGTTTACAAACCCGATAGGGTAGTTTTCCAATGAAATTCTTAAGGAGTTGGGTTCGTTTTCTTGTTGCTTTTCAATTTCTTTAACCAAATGACATTTACCGTTACATTGTAGTTGAGGTTTGTCTTTATTGATACATAAAAACTCTGCAATATAATCTTGGTTAAGCACATATTCAACATAAGGTTGCACAGGCCTTAACATGGCGAGCATGTAGAGGAATACAAAAAAGAATGCTGTTAGTTTATGCAAAGGTCAATTTTTTGGCAAATATAGATGATGTCATCTTTGTAGCAAAAAACCTTGAGTAAAATAACTCAAGGTTTTTGCATAATTGTTTTTATTGGATATTTAACTTGCTTTTTTGCACAAAGGATCTGCCCCAATGGTGCCAATTAAACTTTTTAAATACGTATCAGATTTAGCTTCATCATATTTTTGCTTCACCGATTTTAACCTGTCTTTTATATTCATTTCAGAAACTAAAGTGCTATTATTTGGGTTTCCTATAAAATCTTCTAAATACGCTATTTGGGCATCATAAAATCGGACGTCCTTTTGTTGTTTTAAAGCCAATCGTTCTTTATACCAATCACTATTTAGCACATAATCCCTATCAAAATACTTTCGTAATTCTGGATCGCTGATAGCTTTCCCTTCATAGTTGCCATATGCCATCATATGCAATAGGATTTTCAATGGAGGAATAGCGGCATTAATACTGTCATCGTCAAAATAGCGAATGGCTACTTTTTGTTGTGCTTCAACAATATTGTTAATACCATCAACATAATCTTCTATACCTTGCAGTTCTGGTTTTAGCATGCGTTCGTTAAAAACAGCGGTTGGCTCATCAAACAAACGATTTAGACATCTTAATGAAAATATTTTTGTAATGCGATATCCCAAACGGCTTGCCAAAATAGTTTTGCCATTGTGCTCAAAATCTTCCAATTTTTCCAGAGAGCCATTTTCAATTAGGGCTTTTGGGTCTCTGTCTATAGGCTCTAATCGCGACCAGATTTCTGGAATGAGTAAACTGATATCGTGATCGACCTTATTTTCTGCACCAACATAACCAGCGGCGGTACTAAATCCGTTCGATTCGGTTAAAATATGTGATAACAATGCATTGTTCAAATCCGTGGTAGGCGTTAGCATGTTAAAAGGTGCTTTGGTTAATGCTCCCTCCGATCCTGCTCCCGTTGTGGACGGCGATTTACCTGTTAAGCTACAGATGAAATCCATAAACAATTCTGGGGTTTCCTGATAGTGAATAGGGTTGTAAACCGCCAACGGACGAATACCCGCTTTTTTGTCAACCGGATTATTTCTTCTTCCTGGTAGAACTGCATTTACAACATGAATTACGGGGTCTTCCGGTTTTATTTTTCTAACCAGTCGTACACCTACATCCGCCAAATAGCTGGCTTCGGTTTCATTAACAAATCTATTGGGCTCTAAATAACGCGGGTTCTTGGTAGGCGTTCCATCTACAATTCTAGTGTGCGAAGGCAAAACAAATAATTCGTCTTCATTTTTACTAGTTACAAAGCTTGTGATAAAGTCTTTAACGGGTTGCGTGTATTTGTCGAAATTAATGGTGTCCTCATAAATGTTTAGGGCATCCTGTTTATTGAGTAGTTCGTAATTAGTCAAAAACCGTCCATCTGAAATAATATCCAATTCAGCATTTTTATCATAACCTCTTACTACAGCTTCATCTGGTCTTTGAAATAAATGTGCTTCGCAATTGGTAAGTACTTTTACACTTTTATTGTCAAACGCTGGGTTTAGGTTTTTAAACTGATGTCTTGGTAGCGTGATGGATGCCGTAATGTCATCTTCAGTTTGTATTTTTTCGCTTGGAGAAAAATCAGACCTAAGTTTATTCAGCATCCAATTTCCTTTTTGGTTAAAGCCTATACGGACGTAACTACCAACCACAGGAGTGTTGTGATATAAAAGTCCCGTACCATTCTCACCATTAATGATTTCAACCGACATATACTCCTTCCAGTTTAAAGTGCCATGTGCTTGCCTGTACAATCGCTTAACAAACAGCACTAGGGAGCGAATATGAACGGGAATGTTTTTCAAAAACGCATTAAATTCATCTGAATTTTCTTCGGAAGGGGTCAATAACTTAACGGCAGAACTTAAGGTTCTATCTTCACTTAAAAACGATCTTGATTTTGGTCTTTTTGGGTCTTTGATTTTCCATCTTGAAGAATAATCGAATTCTATAATTTCATCAGCTTTTTCGAAATCCTTATCAATATCCTGAATGTTAAAAGTGCTATAAGTTATAGCGTTTTGCATGGATTTGGAGATTTCTGATTTACCACCGCCAGATACGGTACACGGTTTATGGCAAAATACCCCTTCTGCAAAAGTGTCTATCATACGCCATAAATCTATAGATTTGTGTTTCTCCAACCGTAGTTTGTTACCTGTTGGATGTACGTATGTTTTGTATGGCGACAGCGTTAATTTTTGTTCCTTATTGTTATAAGTCCAAGTAATGCTATTGGTGTTGGTATTAAAATAAGCCAGTTCTGGCACGTAAATTATATTCGGATAATTTTTGTCGATGGCATAGCCTTCGGGTTTCACATCAATGCTGTCTCCCATTAATTGTTTAACATCCTCAAAACTATAGCGGTTCTGATGAAATTCTGAATGGTCTTTACCATCAACGGTATCGCCCATAACCCGTCTTGCAAATGCTATGGCGCCCCCGGCGTGTTCTTCTTCTACCAAGCCAAATAAATTTGCGGAGTAGCTTATTTGCGTTTTTATTTCTTTTTTGGAATAGCCGTAATAATTGTCTGCAATAAGGGTAATTACAACACCTCTGTCGTCTCTACATGTAATTTTAAAAGCACTTCCGTCATTATATAATTCGTTTTCGTCTTTCCAGCACATGCCATCAATTTTTTGACGTGCCGTGGCATCATCAAAATGAGGTAGTCCAACATCTTTTTTCTTTAATGTTAGTAGTTGTGGTGCTAAAACAATACAGCCAGTATGTCCTGTCCAATGTTCCGTGTCTAATGCGGCATCATTTTGAGCCAAGTTCGGGTCGCCAGCATTTCCAAAAATAGATTCCACGAAATCGAGATTGCTCACTAAACTACCTGGAGCAAAAAAACGGACTTCCAAAGATTTTTCGGAAATAATACCTGCTACTTCAGGGCAAACCTTGGGTCTTAACAACATGGACACCATGGTTTTTGCCTTTTCATCTTGATTGGATGTAAAGGGCAATAGTTTTAAATCTTCCGAAGGATTAAAAGCGGCGTTCAAAAAATGGGCAAACACAATTTTAGGAACTTCTTTCTTATCCAGAGGTACTGGCAAGCTTCCCTCAACAATATGAAAAGTGCCTTTTGTAGTTCTTTTGTCATGTAAGGGGTTGTTTAAAATACCTTGTTTTATTCTATTGGAAGTCACAAGGTCGCTTTTAAAGGTATTACCATTTGGAGGTAAGCTCACTTCTCTAGCTTGTCCTTTTTTTGATAGAACTAAAGTGTTATTAGGTAATATGTATGGTTTGTTGATTGAAACGTCTTTTAAATAGTCGTTTAAAAAATTTTGAATCCTCAAGTCGGCAGGGGAGTGATGACTGGCCAAAAGTCTCGATTTTTCTTGAAGGCTTTTTATGAGGCCACTAGTGAGTGCTTCAAATTTAGGATTACAAAATTTTTCGGTACTATCCGCTTTGTCCTTAAAAGTAGGCTGCCCAAGGGACGCTAATTGTAAATTAATAAATTGGATAATGTCTTTTCTTGATTCTTGCATGATATTTAACTTTTAACGCAATACCTACACATGCAGGATTTATTTGCGTAGCAAAGTTAATAAGTGAATCCATTAAAAAACCTGTCAAAAATCAGTAAATATTTAATTTTTAATGTGCAAGATAATTTAAAGATGTGCAAGATGACTTACATAAAAAGAAAGAAACGATAAGTTATTTGTCTGACCAAACTGCGAGTTCGTTACCTGAAGGATCAATAAAATGAAATCGGCTACCTCCAGGAAAAGAGAATGTGTCTATCGAAATTATGCCTTTGGCTTCTATTATTTTCTTCCTTATAGAATCAAGATTTTCATGGTATAAAACAACCAATGCGCCATTGACTATTTTGTCTTCGGTTTTTTCAAATCCCCCGTCAAGGCCACTTTCTGAAAATGCAATATAAGTACCTCCATAATCTGTAAATACCCAACCAAAGCATTCAGAGTAAAATTGTTTTATTTTTTCAAGATCATGGGCTTTAAACTCAATGTAATTAATGTGTGTATTGCTCATTTTTATTTAAAGGCATTAAGTCCAGTAATGTCTAAACCAGTAATTAAGAGATGAATATCATGGGTGCCTTCATAAGTAATTACACTCTCCAAATTCATGGAATGGCGCATGATGGAATATTCTCCAGTAATTCCCATACCTCCCAAAATTTGACGCGCTTCACGTGCAATATTAATAGCCATATCCACATTGTTACGTTTTGCCATAGAGATTTGTGCTGAAGTCGCTTTATCTTCATTACGTAATACGCCCAAACGCCATGTTAAGAGTTGGGCTTTGGTGATTTCGGTAATCATTTCAGCCAATTTTTTTTGTTGTAGTTGAAACTGACCAATGGGTTTCCCAAATTGCATCCGTTCCTTGCTATATCGTAATGCTGTATCATAACAATCCATTGCAGCGCCAATAGCACCCCAAGCAATACCGTAGCGTGCAGAATCTAAACACCCAAGTGGTGCGCCCAGTCCAGATTTGTTAGGTAATAAATTTTCTTTGGGCACTTTTACATTATCAAAAATGAGTTCTCCAGTAGCCGAAGCACGAAGCGACCATTTATTATGGGTTTCAGGCGTAGAAAACCCTTCCATGCCGCGTTCAACCAATAAACCGTGAATACGTCCATTTTCATCTTTGGCCCAAACCACAGCTATTTGTGCAAAAGGAGCATTACTAATCCACATTTTGGCGCCATTTAATAGGTAGTAGTCTCCTTTATCTTTAAAATTAGTCACCATTCCAGATGGATTACTACCATGATCTGGTTCTGTTAAACCGAAGCACCCAATCCATTCGCCACTTGCCAATTTTGGTAAAAATTTTTGACGTTGTTCTTCGTTGCCATATTTCCAAATAGGATACATAACCAATGAAGATTGTACTGAAGCCGTAGAACGTATGCCCGAATCACCACGTTCAATTTCTTGCATGATTAAGCCATAACTAATTTGATCCAATCCAGCACCACCATATTCTATAGGGATATATGGGCCAAAAGCGCCAATTTCAGCTAAACCATTAATAATCTGTTTTGGGAATTCTGCCTTTTGGGCATAGTCTTCAATTATAGGAGAGATGTCTCGTTTTACCCATTTGCGAGCAGCGTCTCTCACTAATTTGTGTTCGTCGGTTAATAGCTCATCAAGGTTATAATAATCTGGAGCTTCGAATACATCGGGTTTCATAAAGACAAAATTAAAATTGATTTGAATAAAATTAATAAAAGATGATATTTTTTTGTCAAATCGTCATTTTTAGTACTCAAATTTAAATAATCTTTATGTAATTCGTTACATTTTCAAATAGAAATGTTGGGTCAGATTGATGTAATCTTGAGTATATTGATGTCTTTCAGTTTCAATAATTAGTGTTTTAATGTCTTTTTCGCTTTTGAGGAAAGCGAATTCTATAAGGCTTCTTTTTATTTTAGAAGTTGGATTGCCTTTAACATGAAGAATCTTATTAGGGAAAAGATTGAATTCTAAAGCTTTTGATATAAAATTATCTTCTTCTTTAAAAGGAATAACAACTGAAAAAGAACCTTTTTCCGACAATAATTTGGAAACGCTTTTAATTAAATGTTCAAATGGCATGGCGTCTTGAAAGCGTGCTAAATCGCGTTGCTCGTTTTTAGTTTTGTAATCTTCGGTATAAAAAGGAGGGTTGCAAATAATTAAATCATATTGATCTTCAATTTCATCCACAAACTCTTCAAGTGAAGCATGATAACAAAACAATCGATCTCCCCAAGGAGATTGTTCAAAATTCTCAACGCATTGTTCGTAAGCATCGTCATCAATTTCTATGGCATCAATTATCCCGGCAGCTATCGGGAGAGCATTGCTTCGTTGTGCCAAGATTAGAGAAAGAACGCCCGTGCCGGCCCCAATATCTAAAATAGAAAACGGGTTTCTGTCAAGAGATGCCCAAGCACCTAATAAAACACCATCGGTACCAATTTTCATGGCGCACTTATTTTGCTCTATTGAAAATTTCTTGAATTTGAAAGTTGATGTATTTGTCATGGGTGCATATGAAGGATTATTCTTATTACAATTTACACTTTATCGTATGTGGGATTTAAAAACGACTATAAAACAACAAAAATATTCGATTAAGTGCATTATTTTTAAATAATTTTTATTAACTTGTTAGAACTTTTCCCTTATAATTAAATAATTTAAGTCTAATCTACTCAATAAAACGTGAAAATTATGGTGCAATTAAATCAAAAAATCGATCAGCTCAATGAATTATTAGTAATTAATTATAATGCTGAAAAAGTGTATCTGGAAGCCCTTGAATCTACAGAAGATGAAGAGTTAAAACAGTTTTTTAGGGCTCGAGCTTTTGAACGCAACGAATTTAGTAGATACTTAGGTGCTGAAATAAGATTATTGGGAGGTACTCCAAACTTTAGTGATGAGGTAGAATCCCAAACAAAAATTAATTGGCCAGATTTTAAGAAGGTAATTGCATCTAAAAATCCGCGTGCCTTATTTAGTGAGATTAATAGGCTTAAAGCTTTGTGTTTAACCCATTATAATAGGGTTATAAATAATTTTGAATTTTCTGAAGGATTATTGCGATTATTACAAAGACAAATGCATGTCATAGGCACCTCAATAAGCCTAATGAGATATCAAGATGGATTGTCCAACCAATCACAATCTCGATTGGCTTCAAATAGCTAGTAAATAAAATACCAAGATATTTAAGTGGCACTTGCTAAAGGTTTAGCAAGTGCCACTTTTTTGGTTTTTGGAATTTAGTGTTTGTGTTTTTTCCCGATAGCTATCTGGATTAGTACTTCGGAGCTACGAGGCATTTTATTTTTGTTAAAAACTCATAAATAATGCTAAAGTATGTTAAAAGTCATGTTTGAGATATACTTTATGAGTTAGGCTTGCGTATTTATTTTATACCATCACCGGTTGATGATGTAATAAGAAAACTAAATTATTATAATATGGGACATTTAGAAAGACATTTAGAAAAGATGAATAAATTGTTGCATTTGAGTTATGAAGTTGAGAATATTTATTTGGATGTATATGAAGCTATTAATGATGAAGATTTAAAGGTCTTTTTTAGAAACACGAGCTTTTTTAGAAATGAGTTTAGTAGAGTGTTAAGAGGAGAAATCATCTTGTTAGGCGGCACTCCAATACATTTTGGAGAGTTGCACAATGAACTCAATAGGTTTTCTGTAAGAATCAAAAAACTGATTGATGCTGATTTTGAGTCTGAACTATTAGACCAAGTATGCATGATAAAAAAATTAAGTATTGCTGCTTATAATGATGTGTTGCAAGAACGAAATTTACCGTTAGGGGTTTGTAAAATATTAATTGAGCAGAGAGATGAAATTCAAAAGACATTAAATACTATTAGAGTAGAGGAGCAGTTAGTTGCATAATGCGTCTCTAGTTTAATATTTTTAAAAAGCTGACCTTTACGGTTGGCTTTTTTATTTTAAATTGGTATTAATTATAGATATAAATCTATTAGTCCTTCAGGAGTTTCGACAAGAATCGTTTTGTGTGTTCTATCTACTTTTACAATAAATTCATCATTCATGGGAATTAAAATTTCGATGCCATCACGGTCTATTTCAAAAAGGGATTGTGCTGTTGAATCGTTAATAGCTTTAATAGTTCCAACGCCGCCAAAGTTTTTATCTTCAACTTTAAAACCTATAACTTCGTGGAAGTAAAATTTATTGCCTTCTAGTTTCGGTAATAGGTCCATAGGGAGGTATAATCCGCATTTCATAATGGCATCGGCATCCGCTTCGGTTTCTACATCTTCAAATTTAATACGAAGCAATTCAGATTTATGGAGTTGAGAACTTTCAACAAAAAAGGGAATAAAGTTGTTTCTAAGGTCTAAAAAAATAGCATCGAGGTTTTCGTAAAGTTCAGGTTGGTCGGTATCCAGTTTTGCCAAAACCTCACCTTTAAAACTGTACTTTTTTACAATTTTCCCTAAATAAAAACAATCTTCTTTTTTCATTGAAAAGCCATTTTTGTCATTCCCGCGAAGGCGGGAATCTTATTTTAAGTTCATCCAAAATTAATGAGATTCCCACCTTCACGGGAATTATTTAATCAAACATTTAAAAAATTTGATTAAATAAAAAACTCCGATAGATGTCTATCGGAGTTTAAAAGTATAAAAATTATTTTTTTATTCTTCTTCTTCGTTTGAAGCTTTTGCCTCAGCTTCAGGAGCTTCTTCAGCTACGGCTTCTTCAACAACAGGAGCAGCCGCAGCTATTCTTGCATCGTTTACAGCTTTTTCAGCAGCTAGAGCATCAGCTTTCGCTTTTGCTTCAACAGTAGATAAACCATCAGCCTTCGCTTGTATTTTAGCGCTTTTTTCTTCTAACCAAGCATTGAATTTTTCTTCTGCTTGTTCTTCAGTTAATGCGCCTTTTTTAACACCTCCTGCTAAGTGATTTTTCAATAAAGCGCCTTTGTAAGATAATAATGTTTTTGCGGTATCAGTGGGTTGTGCACCATTCTGTAACCATTGTACAGCACCATCAACGTTTAATTCAACAGTTGCTGGGTTTGTGTTTGGATTGTAAGCACCTAATTTTTCTAAGTATTTACCATCTCTTTTTGAACGTGCATCTGCTGCAACGATCCAATAATAAGGTTTCCCTTTTTTACCGTGTCTTTGTAATCTAATTTTTACTGGCATATAAATTAATTATTTGAGGTTCTCGACCTCGGTTATTAATTGAAAAAAAATTCTTGAAGTTTTTCTTCAAGATTTCCGTTTAAATTGTCATTCCCGAGAAATCGGGAATCTAAATAAAAAATTTTGTTTTCTAATGTGAAATGATTCAAATTAGAAATTCTTTATTGAGAGCGCAAATATAGTATGTTTTTTTGAATTTCAATGGCTTTTTTATTGTGAAATATAATTTTGTAGATACTGATAATCAGAAGATTAAAAAATTAAAACAGCAAGCACACAGGACTTGGTAAATCTATAGCATGTAAAAATGATAATTTACCAGTTTCAGTATCAATTTTAAACACCGAAATATTATTGCTTTTTCGGTTTGCCGCTAGAAGAAATTTTCCCGTAGGGTCCAAGGTAAAGTTTCGAGGCCAATCGCCATGAACACTCATATTCTGTATTCTGTTAATTTTCCCGGTTTTAATGTTTCTTTCAAAAACGGCAATAGAGTTTTCGCCTCTATTTGAACCATACAAAAAACGTTCGTCTTCAGATAAATGAATGTCGGCACAAGATATTTGACCGTTGTAATTTTCATCTAAAGTTAAATCGAAATCAATTTGTTCAAAACCTTCTTTCGTTTTTTTAATTGAAACAATAGAACCGCCATATTCATTAATAACATAAATAAATTGATCGTCTTTGGTTACTGCAAAATGACGCGGTCCCGGATTGCCTTCCATTTTAATAATATTGTCAGACTTAAGTTTGTATTCGTTTCCTTCTAATACATAATTAAAAACGGCATTGTTACCCAAATCGGCAACGTATAAATCGTTGTTATGAAATTGAGCAGAATGTGCCCGAGCAGGATTGTCGCCTTTATTATGGTTAAATACCTGGGAAGCTTCCCCTAAACTTCCATCTTCCTTGACAGGATAAATAGAAACCGTGCCAGCACCATAGTTGGAAACCACAACTTTATCTCCTTTCTCGTTTATGGCAATGTGGCAAGGGCCTCGGCCTTCACTACTAACCCGTGTTAATAGGGATAAACTACCGTCTTCATTTATTTTGTATGATGATAAAAACCCAGACCCGTTTACTGAATATAGAAATTCTCTATTGGGGGAATAGGTTAAAAACGAAGGGTCGTCAATGTGTATAGCTAATCGTTTATTAGAAAGTTCTCCAGTCTTGGTATTAAAATCAAGCTTGTAAATACCTTCACTTTCGCCTTTTGTGTAAGTGCCAACATATAAAGACGTAATTTGAGCTTTGCAGCTTAAAAAGGTTAATATGAATACCGAAAATAGAAACTTGAATTTCATGGGGGAATATTGTGAGTTTTTCAAAAATAAGATTTTTAAATTTAAGGAGAATCAAGTCTTGAAGAGTATGATGAAATCTTGAAAGATAGAAAAACCATGCCACCAACTATTGATTCTATGTTAACCAATCAAAGAAATGCCCTCCAAGCAGCTCTTAATACAGAAAAAGCACATAAAAAATTAGTGTCATAAGACGTTAGTTAGTTTGGTTAGTGAATTACCATTCTCTCGAGATTTGTCGAGAGGATGGTTCTTTTGTTTAAGGTCTAATATCTTTATACAATACGGTTAGTTGCTTATAGCTAAACTCTTTAAATACTCATGAGCGGTCATTACTGGGATTAATACCTTTTTAAAGTCCTTTCCGTTTCTGGTTATAATCAAATCACAATCGGAAGCTGTAGCGCTAAAATATTGCAAAGCATCTTCAAAGTCTTCAAAATCAGAATTTAAGCCTTTTTCGATAGTGTGCTCATTTAAATCACAGATCTCACATAAAATTTTGAATTTTCTCAGTTTTTCTTTTGCGATTTTGGAGTTTTCAAATTTTGAGAGAAAGTAACTAACTGTTGCAAATGATATGGGCGAAACTACCATAGTTAACTTCTCTTTTTCCGCCAAAGTAGCTAATTTTGCAATGGGTTCGTAAAATGGTATTCTTTCTCCTAAAAAATCTAACATAATGTTCGTGTCAATAAAAATTCGAATCATTTGTATTTTTGAATTAAAAAATCTGAATACTCTTTTTTGTAATCTAAATCGGAGGGAATACTTGTTCCTGTCGCCATACTTTTAACAAAAGGCGAAATATCAAAATTGTCATCTTCCTTGTCAATAGTTAAGGATTGCAGATAGGATTCAACAATTCTTGACAGACTCATTTTTTTACTGGAAGCATATTTTTTTGCTTTCTCTATAATTTCTTGATCTAATTTTAAGGTTAATTTTGTGTTCATTATTTTAGATTTACGTACAAATATATATAATATATACGTATTTTTTATGTGAAAAGTTCTTTAAATGATGAGATAACCTTGTAAATTGAACGTGAATTATTCAATTTACACACTTAAAAGATAAACGACCTGTTCACAACTCTTCAAAACTTCATTTTAAAAAAGTATTATTTCTATGTAATTTTATACACTTCGTTTTTTAGCTTTAAACGAAACGCAATTTTTTATTAATTAACTAAAAAATCCCTCCCCTAAGGGGAGGTTAGGAGGGGAATGTACTTAATTTTCGATACCGAAACCACAGGATTACCAAAACGTTGGGACGCACCCATTACAGATACCGATAACTGGCCAAGGTGTATTCAAATTGCATGGCAATTGCACGATGGTATGGGAAACCTTATCGAAAGTCAAGATTATTTGGTGCAACCCGATGGTTTTAATATCCCGTATGATGCCGAAAAAATCCACGGAATTTCTACTGAATTAGCACAACAACAAGGCATCCCATTAGCTGAGGTTTTAGAAAAGTTTAATGAGGCTTTAGGGAAAACCAAATTTGTAATCGGACAAAATGTAAAGTTCGATTTAAACATCATGGGTGCCGAATTTGTGCGTGGTGCTGTCGAAAACCCGCTTCAAGAGTTACCGGTTTTAGACACTTGTACAGAACATACCGCAAATTTATGTCAAATTCCTGGTGGGCGTTATGGAAAATTTAAATTGCCAACATTAACAGAACTTCACGAGTTTTTATTTGATGTGCCTTTTTCTGAAGCGCATAATGCGACTGCCGATGTTGAAGCCACCACACGTTGTTTCTTAGAATTGATTCGTTTGGGAGAATATACCAAAGAGCAATTGGATGTGCAACCAGATTATTTCGAGAATTTCAAAAAAGAAAATCCCGATACCATTCAACTTATCGGTTTAAAGCATATCAATCTTAAAAAAGAAAGTGCTAAAATTCTTGAACGTTTAAAGAAAGCTGAATCAGGTGTTTCATCAGAAGATATCAAGCAAAACATATCAGAATTAGCTGATGTTGATTTTGTGCATTTGCATAACCATTCTCAGTTTTCGGTTTTGCAATCTACCATGGGCGTTGCCGATATTGTTTCGGCAGCAGCCAAATATAATATGCCTGCAGTAGCGCTTACCGATCATGCGAATATGATGGGGGCTTTTCACTTTGTGAATGCCGTAAATAGACATAATAAAAGTGTTGCAGCTAAAATTGCCGAAGCAGAAGCCAAAGGGGAAACTGCAACAGCAAAACCTATAAAGCCCATTGTGGGCTGCGAGTTTTTTGTATGTGAAGATCACACAGATAAAACCAGAAAAGACAACGGTTATCAAATAGTACTGATAGCTAAAAATAAAAATGGCTATCATAATCTAGCAAAATTATCATCGCATGCCTTTGTGGATGGGTTTTACTATTTACCAAGGATTGATAAAAAATTGATTCAGCAGTATAAAGAAGACATTCTTGTATTGACGGGGAATTTATATGGTGAAGTACCCAGTAAAGTTTTAAATGTTGGCGAAAATCAAGCTGAAGAAGCCTTACTTTGGTGGAAAGAAGAGTTTGGTGATGATTTGTATGTAGAGCTGATGCGCCATAATCAAGAAGATGAAAATCGTGTAAATCCCACTTTGATAGCATTAGCAAACAAACACGATATTAAGTTAGTTGCTACCAATAATACCTATTATCAAAACCAAGAAGATGCCAATGCGCACGATATTTTATTGTGTGTAAAAGATGGTGAAAAGCAAGCGACACCAATTGGTCGTGGACGAGGGTACCGCTACGGATTGCCAAATCAGGAGTATTATTTCAAGTCGCCTGAAGAAATGAAGGAACTCTTTAAAGATGTTCCAGAGGCGATTTCTAATGTGCAAGAGGTTGTTGATAAAATTGAAGGTTTTCAGTTGGCACGTGATGTTTTATTGCCAGCTTTTGATATCCCGGAGGAGTTTAAACATGAAGAAGATTTAGCTGATGGCGGCAAGCGTGGAGAAAACGCTTATTTAAAACATTTGGTTTTTGAAGGTGCTAAAAAACGTTATGGCGAGGAACTTTCAGAAGAAGTAGTTGAGCGCCTTGATTTTGAATTAAGTGTTATTGAAAACACGGGTTATCCAGGCTATTTTTTAATTGTTGAGGATTTTATTCGCGAAGCCAGAAAAATGGATGTTTCGGTGGGTCCTGGTCGTGGTTCTGCGGCAGGTTCGGTAGCGGCATATTGTTTGTGGATAACGAATATTGACCCCTTAAAGTATGATTTACTTTTTGAGCGTTTCTTAAATCCAGATCGTATCAGTATGCCAGATATTGATATCGATTTTGATGATGAAGGCCGTGGTCGTGTCATGCAATATGTGATTGATAAATACGGAAGTAGTCAAGTGGCGCAGATTATTACTTACGGTACTATGGCTGCGAAATCGTCCATTCGAGATACGGCAAGAGTTTTAGATTTACCATTATTTGATGCCGATCGCATTGCAAAATTAATTCCGACGATGTCTAAACTCGGAAAGATTTTTGGGTTAGATGAAAAGGAATTAGGAAAGAAATTTAGAGCCGAAGATTTAGAAAAAGTCAATGAACTTTTAAATATTGCTGATGGAGACGATTTGCAAGCTGAAACGGTAAACCTCGCTAGAACGTTAGAAGGCTCGGTTAGAAATACAGGGATTCATGCCTGTGGCGTGATTATCACGCCTGATGATATTACCAAATTTGTTCCCGTCGCTTTAGCAAAAGATTCTGATTTGTATGTCACCCAGTTTGATAACTCGGTGGTTGAAGATGCAGGATTGCTCAAGATGGATTTCTTAGGATTGAAGACTTTAACGTTGATTAAAGATACCGTTAAAATCGTAAAAGCGAAGCACGATGTTTTGCTCGACCCAGAATGTTTTCCTTTAGATGATGAAGAAACGTATGCCTTATTCCAACGCGGAGAAACGGTAGGGGTGTTCCAATATGAATCTCCCGGGATGCAAAAACACCTTCGGGATTTAAAACCCACCGTTTTTGAAGATTTAATTGCCATGAATGCCTTGTATCGTCCAGGGCCCATGGAATATATTCCAAGTTTTGTTAGAAGAAAACATGGCGATGAAGATATTGAGTACGATTTACCAGCGATGGAAGAGTACTTAAAAGAAACCTATGGGATTACGGTATATCAAGAGCAAGTGATGTTGCTGTCTCAAAGTTTGGCAGGTTTTACCAAAGGTGAAGCCGATGTGTTGCGTAAGGCAATGGGTAAAAAGCAAATTGCGGTACTCGATAAAATGAAACCTAAGTTTATCGAACAAGCTAGTGCAAAAGGACATGATGCCAAAATTCTTGAAAAAGTTTGGAAAGATTGGGAAGCCTTTGCGAGTTACGCTTTCAACAAGTCGCACTCTACATGTTATGCGTGGATTGCCTACCAAACGGCGTATTTAAAAGCACATTATCCTGCGGAATATATGGCGGCTGTTCTGTCCAATAATATGAACGACATCAAGCAAGTGACTTTCTTTATGGAAGAATGTAAACGCATGAAATTGGATGTTCTTGGTCCCGATGTTAATGAAAGTTACTATAAGTTTTCCGTAAATAAAGATGGTGCGGTGCGTTTTGGAATGGGTGCTATAAAAGGTGTTGGCCATGGTGCAGTAATGACGATTGTGGAGAACAGAAAAAAAGATGGTCCCTATAAATCTATTTTCGATTTCGCAAAGCGGATTGATTTACGAGCAGCCAATAAAAAAGCATTTGAAAATTTAGCCTATGCGGGCGGTTTTGACGGTTTTGGGGATATACACCGTGCGCAATATTTTTATGATGATGGCGACGGGATTACCTTTTTGGAAAAAGCTATAAAATTTGCGCAAAAGTATAAAGAGAATAAGAATTCTGCACAGATAGATATGTTTGGAGAACAGAGTAGTGTGCAATTTTCTGAACCTGAAGTACCCCCATGCGAAGAGTGGGGCACTATGAAGACTTTAAGTAAAGAGCGTGAGGTTGTTGGAGTTTATATTTCTGGACATCCCTTGGATGATTTTAGCATAGAGATCAAGGCTTTATGTAATGCTAATGTCGCTATGTTCAATCATTTAGAATCTTTTTTAAATAGCGAACTTACATTTGCAGGCGTTGTAACCGATGTGCAGCATCGTGTGAGTAAACAAGGAAAGGGTTGGGCGTTATTTACTATTGAAGACTATACGGATAGTTTTGAGTTTAGGATTTTTGGAGAAGAGTATTTAAAGTTTAGGCATTTTTTACTACCTAATAATTTTGTTCAAGTGAAAGCTTTTATTCGTGAAGGATGGACAAACAAGGATACAGGAAAAAAAAGTGATCCAAGATTGCAGTTTAATAATTTTCAATTACTCCATGATATTCTAGAGAAAGAAGCAAAAAAAGTGTCCTTTCATTTTAAATTAGAAAGTGTTGAGAAGGAATTTATAAGAAGCCTTAATGAGTTATTGAATCAACATGAGGGAGATTGTAAAGTAGATTTTGTAGTCTATCACGATGATATTACTATTGAAGCTTTAAGCAGAAACACTAAAATTAAAATGTCTAAAGAACTTTTAGATGAATTGACCGAAAAAGAAATAGTTTGTAAACTGAATAAGGTTTATTTAAATAAAATAAATTAGAGAAAAATGAAATCAGAAATAATAAAATCACTAGCAGATAATTTTGAAAATCATTCTCAGACAACTGAGAATGATATAGAGTTTTGGTTTGCTAGGGATTTACAACAACTCCTTGGATATAAAGAATGGAGGAATTTTCAAAAGGTAATTGTTAAATCAAAAACATCATGTGAGGTTACTGGAAATAAAATAGATGACCATTTTGTTGACGTCAACAAAATGGTGTCAATCGGATCTGGAACGGAGCGGGAAATTGAAGATATAATGCTCACAAGATATGCATGTTATCTCGTTGCTCAAAATGGAGACCCAAGAAAAGAACAAATTGCCTTTGCTCAAAACTATTTTGCAATTCAAACGCGGAAATTTGAATTAATCGAACAGCGTATTAAAGATTGGGAGCGACTACAAGCAAGACAAAAACTGACGTTATCTGAAAAAGAATTATCTGAATTAATTTATGAAAGAACAGGAAGCGATAAGAATTTTGGATTAATAAGAAGTAAAGGTGATCAAGCTTTATTTGGAAGGTCAACCAGAGAAATGAAGAAGAAGTTAAACGTACCTCAAACTAGGGCATTAGCTGATTTTTTACCAACGATTACCATAAAAGCTAAAGATTTTGCTACTGAGATTACCGTTTTTAATACTAAAGAAAAAGGATTGACAAAAGGCAATAGCATTTCAGCGGAGCATGTAAGAAATAATAAAGGTGTTCGAGGTTTATTAATAGATAGAGGTATCAAGCCAGAAGAATTACCAGCTGAGGAAGATATTAAAAAATTAGAAAGACGTGTAACTTCAGAATCCAAGAAATTAGGTAAAAATCCAGATAAGCTTAAATAGAAAGATAAGTTGAGTTTTACTTTCCCCTAGCTTCGCAAAGTCTCCCGACTTTGAGAAAATGTAAAACCCAGATAGATTTTATTTTATAAATTGCGTATCCTGTTTTCCCTCAAACTCCCCACAATCAATCCGAATCTCAGAATTCTGCAATTCCTTTTCCAATAAATTACAAAAATGTTGATTGCCGTTTTTTTGATAAAATTTACAAGCATAGCAAGTACGTTGCACCGTTAAAACACCTATTTTATTCAGCTTATAAATTAATGTGGTTAAGGTTTTGAAAGTTTGGTCTAAGTCATCATTATCAATCCCATTAAGCTGATTATGTAAAGGATATGCAAAGTTTTCAGTTTCTAAAACTATTGTTTTCCCTGAATCTGATAATTGAATCGCATAACTTCTGCTATCTGATGATGAAGACACTTTTTCTGTCAATTCTTTTTTCAACAGAACTTTTACCGCATCACTTATTGTAGGCTTGGTAACATTGAATTCTTTCGCCAAATGACTCACATTACAAAATTCTAATTTATGATATTTTATAAAAATCAGGATTTGAATTTGAATAGGGCTTAACCCCAATAATTTTCCCTTTTCCCAAAGCAACACTTTAAAAGCTTCAGAAATACGCTCTAATCCAGCAACAATCTTGCTAGAAACATTGGTTTCTTGATGGTTTGGATTGAAAATACTTTTAGTCATAATTAAAAAGTCCCGCATTTAGCGGGACAAAGTTAGTCATCCTAATTAAATTAATTACAATTTTCCATTTCAATAATAAAATACCCTTGATTGTTTAGTTCTTCTATGACATGATCTGGAGCTTGTTCTATATGGCAGAATTTGCACTCGTTAGCTGTTAACCCTGCTGTATTAAAAGGTTTGCTCTTTAAATAATTGATGCCATGATCAAAGATGGTTTTTTCATCATTTAAGGTATCGGGTACTAAAATATCAAAATGCATTAATTTACCATCTTCTCTTTTAACGTATGTATCCCAAACGGAGACTTTCATGTGTTATAATTTATTGTTTTTCAATGGTCACATGTAACATCCATTTAATCAATTAGCTTGAGTACCAAGTTTTAGATATGGATGTTTCATAATATTGATTTTAAATTAGGAATCCTTACTAAATAAATTAAAATTAAGCTTTAACATCTTCCATAGAAGCCCCAAAGTTAATATGGAGTACATTTCCGTTTGGAGTAACTAAAGCTGGAACAGATTTAACTCCTGCGTTTTCTGCTTCCGAAATTCTTGAGGCATCTTCACCAAAATGAACGATGTCCACATTTTCTTTCCCAATTAATTCGATAATGTCGTGTTCTGCGCTTATGCATACTGGACAACCTGCGTGATAAAAAACTGATTTACTCATAATGTTATGTTTTTTGAATTAATAATTACGATACAAATATAGTAAGGAATCCTAACTAAATAAAATATTTTGATTATTTTTTTGAATTTATAGTTATATTTTAATTTGTTTAAAGGTATTTGTAGCACAAATTGTCGTTTGGACTACCCAATTTATCATTCCAGAATTGTTCTAGAGTTACAATTACTGTTCTTGTTTGAAAGGTTGACCTTTGCCAGTTTCACATAAAGATTTTAAACTGTCCAAAAACCTTCCCCATTGGTGATTACAAAACCCAAAGAACTCACTTTCTTCCGCCCAATTCAAATGTGAAAATTTCAGAGAAGTAACCCCTTCTTTATCTTCAAGGTCAAAGGTTAATTTAGTGCCTATCCATTCTTTATCTCCGTCCTTGCAAATCCAAGTTACATTGGTCGGAAACTTCAATTTTGACACTTCCATTTTATTGAAATATTCAGTTCCAAACTTGAAATGGTTAATGTGGCCAATTTCAGGTTTAGCCGATGCATCATTAGTCCACCATCCTCTAAGACCTTGTTCTAAGGTTATCGCATCATAAACTTTTTTGACTGGAGCTTCTATAGTTAAATTATGTCTGATATTTGCCATTATTATGTGCTTTTTGGCTATTAATTTACGATTTTTTATCCAAATAATTTCCTAAACTACCCAGTTTATCATCCCAGAATTGTTCATAGAATTTCAACCATTTCGTTACTTCTTTAAGTTCTTTGGGGTTGGCATTACAAAATCGTTCGCGACCTTGTGCTTCAATATAAACCAATCCTGCGTCTTCCAAAGTTTTAATGTGTTTAGTGACCCCTTGTCTTGTCATTTCAAATTGATTTGAAATTTGGGTGATAGACAATGCTGAGGTTGCAATCACCAAGGCATGAAAAATATCACGCCTAGTAGGATCTGCAATGGCTTTAAACAGTTTTGTTATTTTATCCTGCATTAACGGCTTCTTTTAAATAGCTGGTTAACCCAGAAATACAATTATTCCAACCACCGTTAAAACTTTCAAACATGGCTATAGCAGTTTCACCTTCATATTTAGAAATACCTGAATGTTCTAAATTTAGCTTAGTGCCTTCTGGGGTAGAACTTAGTTCCCATGTTACGGTAGTTTCTACTTTAGTATCAGCAACTATCCATGTATATATTAATAGGTACGGACTAGCTTTTTTTACTTCTCCGCTTATAACGGTACAGCCTTTTTCGTTTGGAGGCGAAGTAAATGTGTATTGATACCCTTTTTCTGCTTTAAAATCGGCTGGGATAAACCATGTAGAGATTTCTTCGGCTCTCGAAATGGCATTCCATACTTTGTCTATTGGTTGATTGAACACCACTTCTTTTTTAATTGAATCTTTCATAATTGTTAGTTTTAAATTATTATGCAACTTTACGGTTGCTAAACTAAGGCAAATAATTTAATTATGCAACATTTTGGTTGCGTAATATAAAAAGTTTAATTTTAGGGCGTTACCAATGAGAAAAATTGTACTCGTAAAATTATAACTCTTAGTCTTTACAGCTTCATCATATATACCTGTTTTTTTAGAACATTTATCATACTTTTATATTTTTAGGATGTTTAGTTTTGGGTTCAAAATATTTCATAGCCATGAAGACATACATTTTGTTATTTAGCTTATTCTTTTTATTTAACTGTAAGCAAGACGCTAGAATCTCTAGTTCTAATGCGACTACCTACCAACCAGATTGGGAATCTTTAAAACAACATGAAACACCCGAGTGGTTTTTGGATGCCAAATTTGGAATTTATTGTCATTGGGGACCTTACTCGGTGCCAGAATATGGAAACGAATGGTATGCACATTGGATGTATGTTAATGAAAATAACCCTGAAGCTAAAAATGGAGAAGCAAGTAAATTTTATAAGCACCATGTAGAAACCTATGGTCCGTTAAATAAATTTGGATACAAAGATTTTATACCACTATTTAAGGCTGAAAAATTTGATGCCGCAGAATGGGCAGATTTATTTGAAAAAGCAGGTGCTAAATTTGCTGGCCCGGTTTCAGAGCATGCAGATGGTTTTGCGATGTGGGATAGCGATTTAACCAAATGGGACGCTAAAGATATGGGACCTAAACGCGATGTAATGGGAGAACTCTCTAAGGAAATCAGAAAGCGCGGGATGAAATTTATTGCAACATACCATCGCCAATGGTTGTATGCCTGGTTTCCAACTTGGGATGAAACTACAGATGCATCGAACCCAGAATTTGCAGGTTTATATGGGCCAAAAGTAAAGCGTGGCGATTTTCAATATCCGCCCAATCCTCATGAAATTGATGAAGGTGTGAAGCGTTATTATCCTTTGGCCGATGAAGCTTTTAATGAAGAATGGCTGGCTAGACTTAAAGAAATTGTAGATAAGTACAATCCAGATTTGGTGTGGTTTGATAATAAAATGGATGTGGTTGGAGAGTCTTATAGAAAAGAATTTTTGAGTTATTATTATAACCAAGCAGAACAAAAAAACCAGGAGGTCGTTGTAACCTATAAGTTTTATGATCTGGCCAATGGAGCTGCTGTATTGGATTTAGAACGTGCCAGAATGAGCGAAAAAAAATCGTTTCCGTGGTTAACGGATGACTCTGTGGATTGGAAATCTTGGTCCCATATTAGTAATCCAGATTATAAATCGACTAATAGATTAATTGATTTCTTAGTAGATGTGGTAAGTAAAAATGGAGCGGTTTTATTGAATATCACGCCCAAAGCCAACGGAGAAATTCCAGAACCAGTAAAAGAACGTTTGTTAGAAATGGGAGCATGGTTAAAAGTTAATGGAGAGGCTATTTATGGTACCAGAACTTTTGATGTTTATGGTGAAGGAGACACTAAGACTATTGAAGGGCATTTAAGCGAACAGCACAATCCTGATAACAATTCTAAAGACATTAGATTTACAACAAAAGGCGATATACTTTATGCTACAGTTTTGGATTGGCCTGAAGAAAAACAACTTAAAATTTATACGTTAAAAGCAGGTAATCCCTATTTTAATAAGCAAATAGCTTCTATAAAACTACTTGGAACAGATACTGAATTAAATTTTACTATTGATGCTGAAGCGTTGAAAATAGAATTGCCAAGTGAAAAAAATGGAGCACATGCTTTTGTATTTAAAATTGTGCCCAAAACCCAATTAACATTTGAGTAGTTCATGGTGCGCAAGGTCCCGACGCTTCGGGGGAATGGCATGTTTTATTGCGATGATAATCGGGAGAGTAGTGAAATATTTATATTCATGAGTCCGACATTCGAAAATAAAAACCAACGAATAAAGCCCGACCCTTGTGGTTGCGCCCAAAAAACCAATAAATAAACCAATACAATAAAGGTATAGGCAAAACAAATTGTTGGGTTGTAAGCTTTCGAGTTTTTTTTGACTAAATTTGTGTGATTAAAATGAATTAAGAACATATTAAAAAATATATTATGGCATTAGAGATAACAGATGCAACGTTTGAAGAAGCGGTATTAAAGAGTGATAAACCAGTTTTGGTTGATTTTTGGGCTGCTTGGTGCGGGCCATGTAGGATGGTTGGGCCAATCATTGAACAAATTAGTGATGAATATGATGGAAAAGCCGTTGTAGGTAAGGTAGATGTTGATGCTAACCAAGAGTTTGCTGCTAAATATGGTGTACGTAACATACCAACTGTTTTGGTTTTTCAGAACGGAGAGGTTGTTGGAAGACAAGTTGGTGTAGCACCTAAAAATGCATATACTGAGGCGATTGACGCCCTTTTGTAATTGAAAAATAAAAGAAAATTGAAAAGGTTTGCCGTTATGGTGAACCTTTTTTTATTTTAGACATAAAATTAAAACATATTATGAGTAAACCAATAAAAGTGCAAGACGCTATTGATAGCAAATTGATTGAAGAACGCAAAGTGTTCTTATGGGGACAGGTTGACGATAAGTCCGCAAAACACGTCATAGATAGATTACTTTATTTAGACACTTTGGAAACTGCCGATATTCATTTATATATTAACAGTCCTGGAGGTTATGTAACATCTGGATTTGCAATGTACGATTGCATACAATCCTTAAAAAGCGATGTGTCAACCATTTGTACTGGTTTGGCAGCCTCTATGGGCTCCATTTTGTTGTCGGCAGGTACAAAAGGAAAACGTTTTATTCAACCGCACGCACGAGTGATGATCCATCAACCAAGCGGAGGCGCGCGCGGACAAGCGAGTGATATTGAAATTACAGCACAAGAAATTTTAAAGACGAAGGAATTGAGCGCAAAAATTTTGGCTGATAACTGCGGACAGGATTTTGAAAAGGTAATGAAAGATTTTAACCGCGACCATTGGATGGGAGCAGAGGAATCTGTTGCCTATGGGATTGTAGATAAAATACAAGCCCCCTAACCCCTGAAGGGGAATAGACCCACCTAGCCTTCCCAAAGGGGCTGGAACTCTTACTCTTGAGGGAAGAGAGTTGCTAGTTACATTAAAATAAATCTTTTAAATTGAACAATACGCTTTTGCACAAGAGTGTTTCTCCCCCTTTGGGGAGATTAAGAGGGGCATATGAACTTACAATCGGAACTAAATAAAGCAGAAGGATTTAAAAACCTTGGATTACTTGCAAAACAAGTGGTTGAAGGCTTTATAGCTGGTATGCATAAAAGTCCGTTTCATGGGTTTTCTGCTGAATTTGCGGAACACAAAATTTATAATCGTGGCGAAAGTACCCGCCATATAGATTGGAAATTATTTGCTAAAACAGATAAGCTTTATACGAAGCGTTATGATGATGAAACCAATTTGCGCTGTCATATTATTTTGGATAATAGCAGTTCGATGCATTATCCCAAGTTGGATTCTTTTTCAATAGATAGTTTAAACAAAATAGGCTTTTCGGTATTGGCAGCTGCGGCTTTAATGCAGATTTTAAAGAAACAACGTGATGCTGTAGGTTTGAGTATTTATAGTGACAATTATGATTATTACGCACCAGAGAAGGGAAGCGAACGTCATCATCAAATGTTATTAAATCATTTAAGTGATGCCGTTATTTCAAAACCATTAAATAAGCATACTGAAACTTATAAATATTTACATGAAATAGCAGAAAAGATCCATAGACGTTCCATGATTTTCTTGTTTACTGATATGTTTCAAACTTCTGAAGATGACGTGAAGTTGTTTGAAGCACTTCGTCATTTAAAATACAATAAACATGAAGTGATTTTATTTCATGTATTTGATAGGAAAAAAGAACTTCAGTTTGATTTTGATAACAAACCCAAACGTTTTATTGATGTGGAAACTGGCGAGCATATAAATTTGTATGCAGATACCATTAAAGCCAATTATAGTAAGTCGGTAAGTGATTATTTTGATTCATTACGCTTAAAATGTGCGCAGTACAAGATTAAGTATGTTGAAGCAGATATTAATAAAGATTTTAGTTCTGTTTTGACTACGTATATGGTGGAGCGTCAGAAGTTTGGATAAGAAGCCCTTTCTTTCTGATTGCTATCCGGACTTCCCGAAGGGGAGGAACAGATAACCTGTAAACTAAGTACTTATAAAAGGTTTACTGTATCGCGAAATTTACTAGCTCGTTTTTTAGAAATATTATTTAAAAAACTCTGAAAAAGGTTTGACATATAAAAAAAGGCGTGTATATTTGCAACCGCAATAATGCAACGGTCTGGTAGTTCAGTTGGTTAGAATGTCGCCCTGTCACGGCGAAGGTCGCGGGTTCGAGTCCCGTCCAGACCGCTAAAAATTGCAAAAGAAAGCTCTGAGAAATTGGGGCTTTTTTAATATAATGATGTTGTGTTGTTTGATAAGCACCCCGTGTTTATCAACTTGTGGTTGATATGCTGAAATAAATTCAGCACAAAGCCAATGGAAAGCTTTCCTTTTTTCTGAATAAGAAGATTGGGATGCTTTTTTGTTTTGGGGAGATTTTATACCAAAAACGTAAATGGTATCGGATCAAGAGGGATCAAGGATCAAGAACAATTGTTGTGTTTACGCAAATACTGTGGTTAACCTATAAAGGAAAAAATCTACGTTTCTCACACCTCTGAACTGTGCCCTAAAAGCTTTAATTTTTGCGTTGAAAGATTCT
>NZ_JBFDAE010000024.1:47088-55098 GCF_040720935.1 Algibacter sp. 2305UL17-15 | reverse complement strand
CCGGACGGGAGCAATGGCACGTTGAGTGCGGCAACGGAGAGCGGCACGGCCGATGGGATACTGTCCGTAGGGGAGACCTTTACGTACACGATCAGCTACGCGGTAAGCCAATCGGACATCGACAACAACACTAGCCTTACCAATACGGCGAGCGTTGTAACGAACGAGCTGCCGACTGCGGAGAGCGATACGGCGGAGACCCCGATCACAAAGACACCGAGCCTTACGATATCCAAGACGCAGGTATCGGGACAGGACCCGATCACCTCGCCCGGCCCATTGGGCTACGAGATAGTCGTTACCAACGATGGCAATACGAGTTTAACGGGAGTGACGGCGAGCGACGTGCTGCCGGACGGGAGCAATGGCACGTTGAGTGCGGCAACGGAGAGCGGCACGGCCGATGGGATACTGTCCGTAGGGGAGACCTTTACGTACACGATCAGCTACGCGGTAAGCCAATCCGATATCGACAACAACACTAGCCTTACCAATACGGCGAGCGTTGTAACGAACGAGCTGCCGACTGCGGAGAGCGATACGGCGGAGACCCCGATCATACAAACTTCCACATTAAGCCTAACCAAAACAGCGGACGTAGAGACCTATGATGCAGTAGGCGATATAATCACATACACCTTTGTAACCACCAACACAGGGAACGTTACGTTGAACAACTTAACGGTAACCGATCCATTACCAGGGCTTTCACCTTTGGTTTGTGGGACATCATGTGTAAACATGTATTCTGATATGTTGGTCGATTTCCTTTCAGGACTAACGATCAACGGCACGACGCACGATTTTGATACGCTGACGGTCAATCAATTGATCGCGATTTTATTGGGAATAGCAGAAGATGAAGGTGTTGAAGGGTTTACCGTTGACGGCGCGCTTGCCCTTGCTCAGGCCTATGTAAACGGCAGCACCTTTGACGGTCTGACGATCCAGGGACTGATAACAGACCTGTTGGCCTCGCCAGACATTACACCTGCGGACCATGCGATCATAAGCAGCCTGAACTCATGTCTGTCAACCGTGGCCACATCTAACGGCTACCCAACGGATGCCACCGTATCGGATCTTTTAACGGAACTATTGGACGTTATATCAAACTTGATAGACGACGCTAGTGCAGATACCGGCATTAATATAGGAAGCTTGACCTTGGAAGCAGGTTTGGCCTTAGCCTCTAGTACAGCAAGCTCTCAAGGTTATGCAGGTTTAACGATCCATGACCTGTTCAACTATTTGTTGGATCTGGAGGCCAACGGAAGCGGTCATCCTATAGTGGACAGCGTGCTTTCATGTATCAAATCAAGTTGTGGCAGCAACATAACAGCATCAGCTACATTGGCACCAGGGGAATCAATGACCTGCACAGCAACTTATACGATTACACAAGCAGATATTGACAATGGTTCAGTAGTGAATACTGCCACGGCTGACTCGGATGAGTCAGGTCCAGATACAGCTACTGAGACCGTGATTTACGAATGCGTAGATTTTAACTTCTATGTATATTTGGAAGGTAGCCTTATAGAACCACAAACAGGCAGTTACAATGCGCCGCCAATGCGAACTACCTTGAACGATTCACGATTATTGCCAGGGCAATATAGTGTTGATATACTCGGTAACGTCTATACATCACCTTTGGGCAGTTCGGGTCAGGTTTACAACATAGCACCTTGGAACTACTTAGGTACAGAGGGAACATCATTTGATTCCGGATCAAATGCCTCAAACGCAGATGCAGGCTATGCGTCGGATGTAGTGGATTGGGTATTGGTATCCCTGCGTACAGATCCAACCGATGCCTCACAGTTTATCTGCCAACGGGCAGGATTGCTTTACCGCGATGGGCATATAGAGTTCCCGGGGACAGATTGTTGCCAGATAGACAAAAGCTTGAGCTATTATGTTGTGATAGAGCACAGAAACCATTTGTTGGTCATGTCCGCAGATCCAGTTCCAGTAGTGAATGGTGAAATGACTTATGATTTTAGGGACAAGGAATCCTATATCGTAGGTATAGGTGGCACCTTTGTAGGTCAGAAACAGGTAGCTGGTGTGTATGCAATGTACGCAGGCAACGGAGACCAGACATCGTCAACAGAAGAGGATACTGATATTACTTCTGGAGATTATGCAAAATGGAAAAATAACGGTTCCGAGACCAGAACCTACAACCTTGTAGATTATAATATGGACGGAGAGGTTAGTGCACTTGATTTCGAATTATGGGAGTTAAATTCACCATTGTTCTCAAGTGTCCCCAGATAACAAAATTGAAATAGTAAAATTATAAACAATCTTGAGAGCATAACAGTTTTATGTTCTCAAGGTTTACCCAAAAACTACCATACCTAATTTTTATTTAATGAGATATAATGGTAACTCTTTAACCTTATAAAACTTAAAAATGAAAAAAATAACATTAGTATTACTAGCATTAATAGCAACATACTCTGTGGCTTATGCTCAACAGACCCTTAAATGGAGTGTTGGAGAGCCAAATGTTGAAATCATAGAAAATAAAGCTCAAATCACTTACCCTCTAAATGTATCAATTGATACAGAAAAAGGTACTCCAATTTTGGGGACAAGTACAATGCGCTTTTTTTATGATAGAAATTATCTCTCAAATTTAAAAGTATCAAATGTTGAGAATGGATTTAGAGCAAGTGGTTTAAACCAAAGTGATGCAGTATTTGGAGATATTTTTGGGTTTTCCAATAATGAAGGTGTATTTGCACAGTTCAACATCATAGATGCAGCAAAAGTAAACCCACTCTATTTGAAAGAAACAGAAACGCATGTTTTGGATTTATCTTTTGAGGTCACAAAGCAAGCTTTAGATCACTTGTTGAGAGATGGAGCAATTGCTTTACCAATTGTATTGGATAATAATCCAGCTAGTTGGAATAAGTCCTGTAGTTTAGATTGTGGATATCTAGTTAATGATTCTGGTATTGGAGGTGCTTATTATTTAGATGGAAATACCGAGAAAGCGATATTGGCAAATGATGAAGTTGTTAATTATGCATGGAATACATTACCCGTTTTTGATGGAAAAGTAGATAATTTTGATGATAGAGCAGGTAATTCAAGTAAGGATTTGAACCTTGAAGATTTTTCTAACGCTTTATCGATTAAAGACTATTTAACTAATGGAGAAAATCTATTTTTGGTTTATACCACGCCTTTCGATAAAGAAATTGTAGTTAATTATAGTTTTCATTATAACACAGATGTACTCATCGAAATTTTTGATTTAAAAGGAGCTTTAATACATAAAAAGGCAAGATCTAATTATGCAAAAAGCAACGTTGTTGAAGATAAAATGAATTTAAGTTTGATAAATGATCAGGTGTTATTAGTTAGACTTACAACAGATAGAGAGGTTTTGGTACAAAAAATAATAAATAAATAATTGAACTTAAAGAAGATATATATACTAATTATAGCATTTGCTATTAATGCTATAATGGCACAAGCACAACCGTCATTAAGCCTAACCAAAACAGCAGATGTAGAGACCTACGATGCAGTAGGAGATATAATCACATACACCTTCGTAACCACCAACACAGGAAACGTAACGCTGAACAACGTAACGGTAACCGATCCATTGCCAGGGCTTTCGCCTTTGGTCTGTGGCACATCATGTGTGAACATGTATTCCGGTATGTTGGTCGATTTCCTTTCAGGACTAACGATCAACGGCACGACGCACGATTTTGATACGCTGACGGTCAATCAATTGATCGCGATTTTATTGGGAATAGCAGAAGATGAAGGTGTTGAAGGGTTTACCGTTGACGGCGCGCTTGCCCTTGCTCAGGCCTATGTAAACGGCAGCACCTTTGACGGTCTGACGATCCAGGGACTGATAACAGACCTGTTGGCCTCGCCAGACATTACACCTGCGGACCATGCGATCATAAGCAGCCTGAACTCATGTCTGTCAACCGTGGCCACATCTAACGGCTACCCAACGGATGCGACAGTATCTGATTTGTTAACAGAACTATTAGATGTTGTATCAAACTTAGTAGATGATTTGAGTACTGATACCGGCATTAACATAGGAAGCTTGACCTTGGAAGCAGGTTTGGGCTTAGCCTCTAGTGCAGCAAGCTCTCAAGGTTATGCAGGTTTAACGATCCATGACCTGTTTGACTATTTGTTGGATCTAGAGGCCAACGGAAGCGGTCATCCCATAGTGGACAGCGTGCTTTCATGTATCAAATCAAGTTGTGGCAGCAACATAACAGCATCAGCTACATTGGCACCAGGGGAATCAATGACCTGCACAGCAACTTATACGATTACACAAGCAGACATAGACAATTGCATGGTGGTAAACACAGCAATAGCAGATTCAGATGAATCTAGTTCAGTAACAGACAGTAAGACCGTGATTTACAAATCTGTAAATCTTAACTTCTATGTATATTTGGAAGGTAGCCTTATAGAGCCACAAACAGGCAGTTATAATGCGCCACCAATGCGAACTACATTGAACGATTCACGGTTACTGCCAGGGCAATATAGTGTTGGTTTACCTAGTAACGTCTATACATCACCGTTGGGCAGTTCGGGTCAGGTTTACAACATAGCACCTTGGAACTATTTGGGTACAGAGGGGGCATCATTTGATTCAGGGTCGAATGCCTCAAACGCAGATGCAGACTATGGGTCGGATGTAGTGGATTGGGTATTGGTATCCCTGCGCACGGATCCAACCGATGCCTCACAGTTTATCTGCCAACGGGCAGGATTGCTTTACCGCGATGGGCATATAGAGTTCCCGGGGACAGATTGTTGCCAGATAGACAAAAGCTTGAGCTATTATGTTGTGATAGAGCACAGAAACCATTTGTTGGTCATGTCCGCAGATCCAGTTCCAGTAGTGAATGGTGAAATGACTTATGATTTTAGGGACAAGGAATCCTATATCGTAGGTATAGGTGGCACCTTTGTAGGTCAGAAACAGGTAGCTGGTGTGTATGCAATGTACGCAGGCAACGGAGACCAGACATCGTCAACAGAAGAGGATACTGATATTACTTCTGGAGATTATGCAAAATGGAAAAATAACGGTTCTGGGACCAGAACCTACAACCTTGTAGATTATAATATGGACGGAGAGGTTAGTGTGCTTGATTTTGACTTATGGCAACTTAATTCTCCAAAAACATCAAGTATTCTCAAATAGCTATAAAACAATAAAAAATTGAAATTAAAGAGTTTAAATATAGTTATTGTTGCATTTGTTGTTGTGGCGTTTGGTCATTCATGCAAGAAAGATGTTAATAGGGAAAATAAGAATGACATACAAAATGAACCTGAAGAATTGTCCAAAAACAATAAAACAAGTGATAATAGTGTAAATGTTGAAATGCAATCAGTTGGTGAAAGTGAAGTGTTTGGTAGTGCAATTTTCAAAGAAAATGAAAAAGAGGTTACCATGATAGCTTTAGTAAATAATTTAAAAGAAGGAAATTATAAGATGTATATCGTTAATGCTGAAAATTGTTCAACTTTAGTTGATAGTGAAAGTTTACATTGGAACCCAACACATCAAAAACATGGTTCTTGGGGTGATAAATCGGGATATCATAAAGGAGATATAGGCGCATTAAAAACAGATGATTTATTAAGAAATGGAACTTTGAGCTTTTCTACAAGTGAATGGTGTATAGGTTGCGAAGATAGCATGAAAAATGTTTTAGGTAAAAGATTGATAATTGTAAAAGATAATAACGATTCTAATTCCGATGGCAAGAACACTAATATTTTGTCTTGTGGTCTAATTGAATAAGTAAAATGATTAAAACAAATTTATAGGGGTAATAAAGATATTGATTGGTCAATAGAAATGAGATTATTGAATTGATGAAACCTCTAAAATTTGTGATTTTTAAAAGAATATTATGATGAAGAAAATTATTTTATTAATTGGTGCTACTCTAATGTTTTCACAAGTGTTTTCACAAACACCAAGAATACTAGAGTGGAGTATAGGAGAGCCTCAAATTACATGTGGTCAAACGGTTCAAATTTGTTACCCTTTATTGGTGTCTATAAATGATGATAGTGAATCGCCGTATTTAGGAACCTCTACCATGCGTATTTTTTATGATAGTAAACTTTTAAAAAATCTTACGCTTCAAAATAACGAACCGGGTTATGCACCAGGAACTATAAGATTTAGTGATCCCGTTTTAGGGGGGATTTTTGGTTTTTCAAGTAATGAGGGAATTTTTGCTCAGTTTAACATTATTGATGGAGCTGCATTTTCTCCAATAGAATTGTCAGCATCAACCCCAAAACATGTTTTGGATTTCTGTTTTGAAATTGCAGGTGATGTTGTTTATCCATTATGCGCACCAATTGTATTAGATAATAATCATTTAGGAAAAGGTTTAGGCATTGAGAAAGACGATGGTTATCTTATGAATGATGCTGGTATTGTAGGGACTTATCTTTTAAATGGAAATTTAGGGAATGCAATTTTAGCCGATGATGAAGTTGTCCATTATAAATGGCAGGATAATGGAACTGCTTTTGATGGGACTGCGAATACGCTTCAAGATAGAACAGGGAATACGGAAACTACTGCATGTATTGTAAATCCTTGTCAAGTAGAAATTTGTGATGGTATCGATAATGATGGTGATGGACTTATTGATGAAGGTTTTGATGCGGATTTTGATGGAATAGCAGATTGTTTTGATAATTGTCCAAATAGACCAAACCCAAATCAAGAACCAGATGGAGATTGCGACGGCGTACCGACCTCGGAGGACTGTGACGATAACGATGCGAGCAACACGAACAGCAACGCCAACGACAAGGACTGTGATGGTGTGCCAACTTCGGAAGACTGTGATGACAACGATGCAAACGTGGGCAGCAACGCCAATGACAAGGACTGCGACGGTGTTCCAACAAGTGAAGACTGTGATGACAACGATCCTAACGTGGGCAGCAACGCCAATGACAAGGACTGCGATGGTGTGCCAACTTCGGAAGACTGTGACGACAACGATCCAAACGTGGGCAGCAGCGCCAACGATAAGGACTGTGACGGTGTACCGACCTCGGAAGACTGTGATGATAATGATGCAAACGTGGGCAGCAACGCCAACGACAAGGACTGTGACGGTGTTCCAACAAGTGAAGACTGTGATGACAACGATCCAAACGTGGGCAGCAACGCCAATGACAAGGACTGTGATGGTGTTCCAACTTCGGAAGATTGTGACGACAACGATCCAAACGTGGGCAGCAACGCCAACGATAAGGACTGTGACGGTGTTCCGACCTCGGAAGACTGTGATGACAATGATGCAAACGTGGGCAGCAACGCCAACGACAAGGATTGTGACGGTGTTCCAACGAGTGAAGACTGTGATGACAACGATCCTAACGTGGGCAGCAACGCCAATGACAAGGACTGTGATGGTGTTCCAACTTCGGAAGACTGTGATGACAATGATGCAAACGTGGGCAGCAACGCCAACGACAAGGATTGTGACGGTGTTCCAACAAGTGAAGACTGTGATGACAACGATCCTAACGTGGGCAGCAACGCCAATGACAAGGACTGTGATGGTGTTCCAACTTCGGAAGACTGTGATGACAACGATCCTAACATAGGCAGCAACGCCAATGACAAGGATTGTGACGGTGTTCCAACTTCAGAAGATTGTGATGACAACGATCCTAACGTGGGCAGCAACGCCAACGACAAGGACTGTGACGGTGTTCCAACTTCGGAAGACTGTGATGATAATGATGCAAACGTGGGCAGCAACGCCAACGACAAGGACTGTGACGGTGTTCCAACCTCGGAAGACTGTGACGACAACGATCCAAACGTGGGCAGCAACGCCAATGACAAGGACTGCGATGGTGTTCCAACTTCGGAAGACTGTGATGACAATGATCCAAACGTGGGCAGCAACGCCAACGATAAGGACTGTGATGGTGTTCCAA
>NZ_JBFDAE010000024.1:0-46988 GCF_040720935.1 Algibacter sp. 2305UL17-15 | reverse complement strand
TGATCCTAACGTGGGCAGCAACGCCAATGACAAGGACTGCGACGGCGTGCCAACTTCGGAAGACTGTGATGACAATGATCCAAACGTGGGCAGCAACGCCAACGATAAGGACTGTGATGGTGTTCCAACTTCGGAAGACTGTGATGACAATGATCCTAACGTGGGCAGCAACGCCAATGACAAGGACTGCGACGGCGTGCCAACTTCGGAAGACTGTGATGACAATGATCCAAACGTGGGCAGCAACGCCAACGATAAGGACTGTGATGGCGTACCAACTTCGGAAGACTGTGATGACAACGATCCTAACGTGGGCAGCAACGCCAATGACAAGGATTGTGATGGTGTTCCGACCTCGGAAGACTGTGATGATAATGATGCAAACGTGGGCAGCAACGCCAATGACAAGGACTGCGACGGCGTGCCAACTTCGGAAGACTGTGATGACAATGATCCAAACGTGGGCAGCAACGCCAATGACAAGGACTGTGATGGTGTACCGACCTCGGAAGATTGTGACGACAACGATCCAAACGTGGGCAGCAACGCCAACGATAAGGACTGTGACGGCATACCAACTTCGGAAGACTGTGATGATAATGATGCAAACGTGGGCAGCAACGCCAACGACAAGGACTGTGATGGTGTTCCAACTTCAGAAGACTGTGATGACAATGATCCAAACGTGGGCAGTAACGCCAACGACAAGGACTGCGACGGCGTACCGACCTCGGAAGATTGTGATGATAATGATGCAAACGTGGGCAGCAACGCCAATGACAAGGACTGCGATGGTGTTCCAACTTCGGAAGACTGTGATGACAATGATCCAAACGTGGGCAGCAACGCCAACGATAAGGACTGTGATGGTGTTCCAACTTCGGAAGACTGTGATGATAATGATCCTAACGTGGGCAGCAACGCCAATGACAAGGACTGCGACGGCGTGCCAACTTCGGAAGACTGTGATGACAATGATCCAAACGTGGGCAGCAACGCCAACGATAAGGACTGTGATGGTGTGCCAACCTCGGAAGACTGTGATGATAATGATGCAAACGTGGGCAGCAACGTCAACGATAAGGACTGTGACGGCATACCAACTTCGGAAGACTGTGATGATAATGATGCAAACGTGGGCAGCAATGCCAACGACAAGGACTGCGACGGCGTGCCAACTTCGGAAGACTGTGATGACAATGATCCAAACGTGGGCAGCAACGCCAACGACAAGGATTGTGACGGTGTACCGACCTCGGAAGACTGTGACGACAATGATCCAAACGTGGGCAGCAACGCCAATGACAAGGACTGCGACGGTGTTCCAACCTCGGAAGACTGTGATGACAACGATCCAAACGTGGGCAGCAACGCCAACGACAAGGACTGCGATGGTGTGCCAACTTCGGAAGACTGTGATGATAATGATGCAAACGTGGGCAGTAATGCCAACGATAAGGACTGTGATGGTGTGCCAACCTCGGAAGACTGTGATGACAACGATCCAAACGTGGGCAGCAACGCCAACGACAAGGACTGTGATGGTGTACCGACCTCGGAAGACTGTGATGATAATGATGCAAACGTGGGCAGTAATGCCAACGACAAGGATTGTGATGGTGTTCCGACTACGGAAGACTGTGATGACAATGATCCAAACGTGGGCAGCAACGCCAACGATAAGGACTGTGACGGTGTTCCAACTTCGGAAGACTGTGATGACAACGATCCAAACATTACAACCAGCAATCAAAATGATTCTGATAATGATACCGTTAATGACTGTGAAGATGTTTGTCCAGGGTCAGACGATAGAGTTGATACTGATGGTGATGGCATACCAGATGGATGCGATCAATGTGTAGGAGGTATTATAGACAGGGAGTGTAACGTTGTTGATTCCAATTTCTGTACAGCAAATAATCAACCGTATAACAATTTCTATTGGTTTGAGAATAACCAACAGTTTTTTAAATCAGATGCGACACATAAAACGACATTTACAGAATATAGTGACAATACAGCTTTATTAAGAGGGCAGACCCAGATAAATGGATGTGTTGTTGAGGTTTATGTGGTGTTAAAGGACAAGAAAAATTGGAGTGATTGGAGTGCCTCGGGCGGAAGCTTTAAGGAAGAAGGTTGTTCGCAGGCTGTTGCACAAGATTTATCTTATTATGTAATAGATGGAGATAAGAGTTTTGCCAAAGCAGTAGGTGGCTCATGTGTAGGGGAAGGCGTGTTTAAAATCATGCAACGTCCAGATCCAAATGATCCGAATACGCCAAATTATGGTTTTCATGTTGGGCCTGGAGGTGCGCTTTTTGATTCCGATATCGGAGCTGAGGGTGCAGCCGGATGGGGCTGGATGGGAACAACAGAAGAGCCTAAAAAATGGACTATCGATTTTAACTTTCTATTAGATTGTGGGGAGGTAACCGATTGTGTATTAGAGAACCCAACATTATTGTCTTGTGATATAGGGAACATCATAAACTCATCTTGTGATAATGCTCAAGATGGTTCAGCAACTGTTACAGCCGTAAATGGAAAAGCACCATTTAGTTATGAGTGGAGCAATGGCGAAACAACTGCAACAGCAACAAGTTTAGGAATAGCTGAAAATACTGTGATAATAACCGATGCCAATGGTGCAAAAGCGCTTTGTTCGGTAATTATAACTGCTAGTAGTAATGATTCTGATAATGATGGGGTTAATGATTGTGAAGATGTTTGTCCAGGGTCAGACGATAGAGTTGATACTGATGGTGATGGCATACCAGATGGATGCGATCAATGTGTAGGAGGTATTATGGATAGGGAGTGTAACGTCGTTGATTCCAATTTCTGTACAGCAAATAATCAACCGTATAACAATTTCTATTGGTTTGAGAATAACCAACAGTTTTTTAAATCAGATGCGACACATAAAACGACATTTACAGAATATAGTGACAATACAGCTTTATTAAGAGGGCAGACCCAGATAAATGGATGTGTTGTTGAGGTTTATGTGGTGTTAAAGGACAAGAAAAATTGGAGTGATTGGAGCGCTTCGGGCGGAAGCTTTAAGGAAGAAGGTTGTTCACGGGCAGTTGCACAAGATTTATCTTATTATGTAATAGATGGAGATAAGAGTTTTGCCAAAGCAGTAGGTGGCTCATGTGTAGGGGAAGGCGTGTTTAAAATCATGCAACGTCCAGATCCAAATGATCCGAATACGCCAAATTATGGTTTTCATGTTGGGCCTGGAGGTGCGCTTTTTGATTCCGATATCGGAGCAGAGGGAGCAGCCGGATGGGGCTGGATGGGAACAACAGAAGAGCCTAAAAAATGGACTATCGATTTTAACTTTCTATTAGATTGTGGGGAGGTAACTGATTGCATATTTGAGAACCCTACTTTGCTATCTTGTATGATAAGTGCCCAGAGTATCAAAAACACCTCTTGTTTAAGTGCTAATGACGGTTCAGCAACTGTTGCTGCCATTAGTGGGAAGGCACCATATACTTATGAGTGGAGCAATGGAGAAACAACTGCAATAGCCACTAGTTTGGGAGTTGGTGAGAATACTGTTATAGTGACTGATGCCAATGGCGCAAAAGCATTTTGTTCAATAATTGTGGAAGCCAATACTAACGATTTGGATTGTGATGGTGTAACAGCAGATGTTGATTGTGATGATAACGACCCTGATAATACAGTATCAAAGTTAGATGACCCATCTTGTGACGGTTCTTTAGGTGTTGATGATTATACTAACAATATAGGTGAATTTATTGTATATCCAGTACCTTTCAAAGAGCATATAAATCTTAAATACACTATTAATTACAATACCGATATTAAGATTCAAATATTTGACGTTCGAGGAGCGTTAATAAATAGTTATGAAAAAAAGAATTATACACGAGGTGTTGAAGAAATTATAGAAATTAATTTGTCACATATTGAAGTAAGCATGCTATTTGTTAATTTAATAACCGATAAAGAAACATTAACTAGAAGAATTGTAGCAAGAAAGTAACAATTCAATCTATTAGAAGTTCAATAAAAGAGGTTTTTTGAAATTTTCAAAAAACCTCTTTTATTGTTAGTTATAGTTAAACTTGCTTAAGTATTACTTTATAAGGGCATTATTCAAATTCAGAAGTAAAGTGAAATTTAATACTCGGATATTTTTGCTGAGTCATTTGCAAAGAAAACGGTGAATCTGCCAAAAACACCAATTGATTTTGTTTGTCTTTTGCTAGAAAGCGTTGTTTTACCCTAGAAAATTCTTTAAACTCCTCACTTTTAGAATTCTTGGGATCTACCCAACAGGCTTTATGAACATTTAAATTTTCGTATGTGCATTTTGCGCCATATTCATGTTCCAATCGGTATTGTATAACTTCATATTGAAGTGCACCAACAGTTCCAATTACTTTTCTTCCATTAAGTTCCAAAGTAAATAATTGTGCCACACCTTCATCCATTAATTGATCAACTCCTTTATTTAATTGCTTAGATTTTAATGGATCTGCATTATTGATATACCTGAAATGCTCTGGAGAAAAACTAGGTACACCTTTATAATTTAAGACTTCACCTTCGGTTAAAGTATCTCCAATTTTAAATGTCCCGGTATCTTGTAAACCTACAATGTCGCCAGGATAAGAGATATCAACGATTTCTTTCTTTTCAGCAAAAAAAGCATTCGGACTTGAAAATTTCACGTTTTTATTGTGTCTTACATGTAAGTAAGGCGTATTGCGTTTAAATTCCCCAGAAACAATTTTTACGAAAGCCAATCGGTTTCTATGGTTTGGATCCATATTCGCATGGATTTTAAAAACGAACCCAGTAAACTTCTTTTCATCAGGTTTAACCAAACGCTCTTCACTTTGTTTGGGTCTTGGTTTTGGAGCTATTTCCACAAAACAGTCCAATAATTCTCTAACTCCAAAATTATTTAAGGCAGAACCGAAAAAAACAGGCTGTAGATTTCCTTGTAAATAGGCATCCTTATCGAAATCAGGATAAATACCTTCCACCAATTCTATTTCTTCTCTAAGGGTGTTAGCTGCTTTTTCACCAACTAATTTATCCAATTCGGGAGATGACAAATCTGAAATCTCTACAGTTTCTTCAATATCTTTTCTACTATCTCCACTAAAAAGATTGATGTTCTTTTCCCAAATATTATAAATACCCTTAAAATCATAGCCCATACCTATTGGGAAACTTAGTGGTATCACTTTTAAACCAAGTTTTTGCTCAACTTCATCTAACAAATCAAAAGCATCCTTTCCTTCCCTATCCATTTTATTAATGAATACAATCATAGGAATATTTCGCATACGGCAAACTTCAACCAGTTTTTCAGTCTGTTCCTCAACACCTTTTGCAACATCAATTACTACAATTACGCTATCAACAGCTGTTAGGGTTCTAAACGTGTCTTCAGCAAAATCCTTATGCCCAGGAGTGTCCAAAATATTAATTTTTATACCGTCGTATTCAAAAGCTAAAACAGAAGTAGCTACCGAAATTCCACGCTGGCGTTCAATCTCCATAAAATCACTCGTAGCACCTTTTTTTATCTTATTGCTTTTTACTGCGCCAGCCTCTTGTATAGCACCACCAAAAAGAAGTAATTTTTCTGTTAAAGTGGTTTTACCAGCATCTGGGTGAGATATAATGCCAAAGGTTCGTCTGCGTTGTATTTCTTTTAGAAAATTCATGTTCTTATTCTTGAATGGCTGCAAATATACTTCATAAATTACGATTTCATAATCTGGGTTTTTAGTTTTTCAGCGAAACGTTATTAATATTAATTTTTACGTGGTATTTTTGTTAAACTATGAAAGAAGAAAAAGTAATTCTTGTTAATGAACAAGATGAACAAATAGGGCTCATGCCTAAGATGGAAGCTCATGAAAAAGCTGTTTTACATAGAGCGTTTTCAGTATTTATTTTTAATGATAAAAACGAATTAATGCTTCAGCAAAGGGCTTTAAGTAAATACCATTCCCCTGGGCTTTGGACCAATACATGTTGTAGTCATCAAAGAGATGGAGAATCTAACATTGAAGCAGGAAAAAGACGTTTACAGGAGGAAATGGGTTTTGTGGTAGATTTAAAGGAATCCATTTCATTTATATATAAAGCACCTTTTGACAATGGACTAACTGAGCATGAATATGACCACGTATTATTAGGTGCTTATAACGGAGTACCTATTATTAATAAAGAAGAAGTTGCAGATTGGAAATGGATGCCATTGGAAGCCGTTAAAGACGATATTTCATCACATCCAGAATTATATACAGCTTGGTTTAAGGTTATTTTTGATAAGTTCTACGAACACATAAACATAAAATCATGAAGGTAACGGTTAGCAGAAAAGCACATTTTAACGCAGCGCATCGGTTATATAGAAAAGATTGGAGCTTCGAAAAAAACGATGCTACTTTTGGCAAATGTAATAACCCAAATTTCCATGGACACAATTACGATCTCATTGTAAGCGTAACTGGCAATATAGATAAAGAAACAGGTTATGTTATAGATATGAAGGTTTTAAAGGATATTATTAAGACTGAAGTTGAAGACGCATTCGATCATAAAAACCTGAATATTGAAGTCCCGGAATTTAAAGATTTAAATCCCACAGCCGAAAATATTGCAGTAGTGATTTACAATAAAATGAAACCGAAATTGCCAGACGATTTAAAACTGGAAATCACATTATACGAAACACCTCGAAACTTTGTAACTTATTCTGGGCAATAATATGTGCAGTACTTTATACCCCATAAAATTCAATCCAATATTAAAAGATAAAATTTGGGGCGGTCAAAAACTGAAAACACTTTTAAACAAAAAATCTGATTTGCCTTATATAGGTGAAAGCTGGGAAATAAGTGATGTAGAAGGAGATACTTCAATTGTTTTAAATGGCAGCTTAAAAGGGAAGTCCTTAAAAGATTTGCTTGAGACTTTAAAATCGGATTTAATAGGAAAAAAAAATTACAAGGTTTTCGGGAATAAGTTTCCCTTACTTATAAAGTTCATTGATGCAAAACAAGATTTATCCATACAATTACACCCTAATGATGAACTTGCTGCTAAACGTCATAATTCCTTTGGAAAAACAGAAATGTGGTATGTATTTCAGGCAGATGAAGATGCTAATCTTATTGTGGGCTTCAACAGAAAAATGACTCCAAAGCTTTATTTAGAGCATTTAGAAAAGAAAACGCTAACAGAGATTTTAAATTTTGATAAAGTTAAAACAGGAGATACTTATTTTGTAGAAACAGGTCGTGTTCATGCCATTGGAGCAGGGGTAATGGTCGCAGAAATACAGCAAACAAGTGATATAACTTATCGAGTTTACGATTGGGATAGAGTAGATGAAGAAGGGAACGAAAGAGAGCTGCATAATGATTTGGCGCTAGACGCTATTGATTTTAATATGCCAGACAATTTTAGAGTTAATTATACAAAGAAAGAGAATACACCTAATGAAATGGTAAGTTGCCCATACTTTACCACTAGTTATTTAAAAGTTACGGAAACACTTTCCATAGTAAATGACAAAGATTCTTTCTTCATATATATATGTGTTGAAGGCGAAGCACGTATTTTAGCAAATGGTATTTCAGAAGATTTGAAACAAGGAGAAACTATGTTGTTGCCTGCTGGAATAAGAGAATATAAGATTGTATCTGAAAATGCTACTTTATTAGAAGTTTATGTTTAGTTTTACAGCAAAATAAAATAATTATTATGGCAAATGTTAGAGACCTAAAAAAAGATATTAATTACGTTTTAGGCGATATTATAGAGGCAGTTTATATTTGGGAATATTCAAATACAGACAAGGATACAAAACAAAGCGAAGCAATTATTGATGAAGCTATTGTTACGTTTGATGATCTAATAGCTAAGGTAAACGATAAAACCGCTGAAAACAAAAAGGCTCATTTTAAGTCAATTAATCAAGAACTTGAGGACAAAGGAAGGGCGCTTATCGAAAAAATCAACAATCTAGGTTAATTTTTTTGACGTAGTGCTTGCAGATTAAATTTCTAAAATTATAGTTGCAGCCTTAAAACGCCGATGTAGTTCAGCTGGCTAGAGCATCCCGATTTAGCATCGGGAAGGTCGTGGGTTCGAGTAGCAGATTAGGAGTTTTGAAATATTGATTTTATAATAGGCCGATGTAGCTCAGCTGGCTAGAGCAGCTGATTTGTAATCAGCAGGTCGTGGGTTCGAGTCCCTCTATCGGCTCAAAAAAAAAAGCCTCAAAAACAAATGTTTTTTTTGAGGCTTTTTAATTTATAAGAGTCTATGATAGTTTAGTCGTTCTGCTTTCGCTCTTCTAAATATTTTTGTAATTCTTTACCGTATTTTGATGCCTTAATCTTGGGAGTTAAAGATTTGTGTATGGTGTCCAATAAATTAATATTCGCATTATAAATTTCAGAAAGAGCTAAATATGGCGCAACTTCGCTATCCTTATTATTTATGGCAAAATTTACAGTTTGAAGATATCTGCTTTTTACAAGGCTGTTTTGTTTCTTTTCAATGGCATTGAATGCACTAGAATCTCCCGATTTCTGAGCTTGAAAGCTTTCTTTTATAAAGTCTAGATTCCTATTGTTCAATCGGGACATTAATTTTTGATATTGTTCTAAAACCTTCTGTTGTTCGGAACCTTTAATCTCTGCATCTGCAACAAAGTTTTTTAGTGAGGTATTAATTGTTACGATGCCTTTGTCTGCAAAAAAGGTAATTCTATCGTCTTCTTTCGAGTTTTTGTCAAGGTACAGATAGAATACATCGGCTTCTTCTAATTCACTTTGCAGCTCAAATTGAGAATTACCATTTACAACTATTGAATCTACTGTAACCAGAGCAGTATCTATAACGCGTTTTAAGTAAACAGTTCCTTTTTTTAAACCTTTAATGTTTGTTTGTACAATTAGATCATTTTGTTTTTTCGAACAGGAAAATACTAGGATAACTAAAAGTAGGAGAATATATTTTTTCATCGAATTATAAAAATTAGGTGCGCAAATATCCTATAATTATTAGTGAAATACTAGCCTGCCGAAGCAATTTTCATCAACTCTGCACAAAGCATTGCGCCATAGGTGCCTACAACATATCCAAAGACAGCTAAAAGTACGCCAACCGTTGCCAAAGAAGGGTGGAAGGCGGCAGCTACTACAGGAGCGGATGCTGCACCTCCAATATTGGCTTTACTGCCAACAGCAAGGAAAAAATAAGGTGCTCTAATAAGTTTCGCCACTAATATTAATAACGCCACATGTATTGCCATCCAAACCAGCCCAACGAAAATTAAACCTGGATTTTCTAAAATTTTAGTTAAGTCCATTTTCATTCCAATAGTTGCTACGAGAATATAAATAAAAACACTCCCTATTTTACTAGCTCCAGCGCCTTCATATTGTTTTAATTTTGTAAATGATAATAAAATACCAAGAGCAGTTGCAATGGTTATCATCCAGAAGAATTGCGAACCGAATGAAGACATGGCTGAAGATTTATCTCTAACAGTTTCAAAGTTTGAGGTTAAAAAACCAGAGATATTATCGGCTCCAAAATGTGCTATGCCAACTACGGTAAAAGCGATGCCGAGAATAACCATAAAATCGCTCAATGTGGGGTTTCTTGAAATCTTAGAAGCATAAGAAGATACGCGTTCCTTTAGGGTTTCAATAGCACTGGTATCGGCCTTTAGCCATGTGTCGATTTTTTCAGATTTTCCAATCCCTAAAAGTAAAATAGCCATCCAGATGTTGGCTACAACAATATCTACTATTACCATACCAGCGTAGTTACTCGTGTTGTAACCATATATTTCTAGCATTGCTGCTTGATTTGCGCCACCACCAATCCAACTTCCCGCTAAAGTTGCCAAACCTCGCCATACAGCATCAGGGCCAGCGCCTCCAACAGTTTCTGGAGACACAATAGATATCAATAAAATAGCAAGTGGTCCGCCAATAATAACGCCCACCGTTCCAGTTAAAAACATAATGAGTGCTTTTGGACCAAGGTTGTAGATAGATTTTAGGTCAATACTAAGGGTCATTAATACCAATGCGGCAGGTAATAAAAACCGACTTGCTATATAATAGACTTGAGATTTATGTTCTACAATATCGCCAGCGGTATTTGCGCTTGTCCACTCTGGTGCAATAATCCCTAAAGTAGTTAACGTTCCGGGAAGCATATACGCCATTAATAGTGCAGGAATGTATTTGTAGAATTTTTTCCAAAAAGAATTGGAGCTTGTTGAAGTGTAAAACACAAAACCTAACGTTAGCATTAATAGTCCGAATACAATAGTATCTCCAGTAAAAATAGGTTGACTTGTCATTTGTTTTTTTTAAAATTCTAAGATAATCAAAATATAAGAAGGGAATGTTTTAGTTTGGCACAGAGATTGTGAAGTAATAAGTAATTACATTTCATAACAATAGTTTATTGAGTGGTTACTTTAAACTTTTAGAATTGTAATTCATATTTTGGTTGGTTAGTTAGTAAAAAAGCACTCTACTTAGGGTGCTTTTTTTAAGTGAATTATTCATCAAAAAGATGTCGTTCGTCGATAATATGTATTACATCGACGAACTATGTTAAAAAAAAGTGTATTTCAACGATTTTTTGTGTTTTTTATCGTTGTGATTAAAATGCATTTTTATATTTGACCCGTACTAAATAATATACTTTTTAGTTCAATGGATTAATTAATTAATATTTGCATTATGTTGACGATGTGGAGACCCCAAATCTAGCACATAATATAAAAAGCAAATTAAGAAAGAACCGAGTTTGAGGGAACTCGGTTTTTTTGTGGAATAATGCGAAATGTGAGGTTAATTCGTTGGCCTATGTTCTTTCTGGTTTTTGGTACTTGATGTAGCCAGTTTTCTTGTGTTAACCCCTGCATTAATAGGAGACTCCCGTGTTTTAGTGTTATTTTTTCTCTTAAAGTTTTATCCTGTTTGTGCTTCAAATGAAACACGCGTTCTGCACCAAGGGAAACAGAAGCAATTATAGGGTTTTTTCCCAATTCTTTTTCATTATCTGAATGCCAACCATTGCTGTCTTTTCCGTCCCGATATAAGTTAGCCAAACAGCTTGTAAAATTGATATTTAATTCGTTTTTAATGGTGTTTTTTATGGTAAGTAATTCATCTTCAAATTGTTGTGGATGCATTATAATATTGCTGTAACTATAAGGTTTGTTGTTTGTTCCAAAAAAAGCAGTTAATCTTGGCTGATTATACGTTTTTCCATAGACTGTAATCTTGTCCTGTTGCCACTTAATATTGGTCAATAAATCATTAAAATATATATCAGCCTCTTTTGTATTAAAAAAGTTTGGATAATAGACAATATCGGCATCTTTCAAGTTTAAATTCATGGAGTTCAACTGGCGCATATCCTTTTATTTTCTAATTTAGCATAAATCAAAATATAAATGAAGTACAGTTTAATAATTTTATTCTTTTTTATTTCATCAATTTCATTTGGACAATTACCTAATGGTTTCATTTATGCAAATGATATGATTTCTGATTTAGAAGTAGATTTAAGATATTTTGGCTCTAACAATTTTGTTGGTAAACCCATAGATGGGTATAACAATAACTGTTTGATTCTAACTGAAGAGACTGTAATTGCCTTAGATAAAATTCAAAAGGAATTAAAAAAACAAAATTTGGGTTTAAAAGTATATGACGGTTATCGTCCGCAGCGTGCCGTAAATCATTTCATTATTTGGGCAAGAGATTTAAATGACACCATTAATAAATCACGATTTTATCCAGATGTGAAAAAGAAAGACTTGTTTAAAGAAGAATATATTGCAACACGTTCAGGGCATACAAAAGGAAGTACAGTAGATCTCACTTTAATAGATTTAAAAACCAAAAAAGAACTGGATATGGGAAGTATTTATGATTTTTTTGGTGTGCAATCTTGGGTAGATTATCAACATATTTCAGAAGCACAAATTGAAAATAGAAAGTTGCTCCAACATATCATGTTAAGCCATGGTTTTAGAAATTATCCAAGAGAATGGTGGCATTTTACGTTGAGAAATCAACCCTTTCCAAATACTTATTTTGATTTTCCCATTGAATAATATTTAGACCTTCTGAAATTCAGTTGCTTGTTTAGTATCTAAAGCGGCGTTTTTGTTATCCAATTCCATTTTTTCCCTCATTTGTTTTATAGTAAGAGAGCTCCCGTCATGGCTCCATCCTGGAGGTCCAAAAGCATACATAAATTTATGATATAAATTTTTACTTTTTTTCATATCATTAAAAATATCTTTATACTCATGTGTTAAAATAATCAATGGATTGTATGAATTAGGTGGCTTTGTAACACCATATTGAATCTCAATATCATCATCTAATTCTTTCCATGTTCCAAATATTTTATCGAACATATTTAAAAAACCACCATGATTTTTATCCATGTACTCAATATTTTTGGCATGGTGTACTTGGTGCATGGTGTGCGTATTAAATACTTTTTCGATAATGCCCATTTTAGGAATATAGGCAGAATGCAACTGGAATTGCCAGAGCGCTTCAATCCCTAAACATACCACAACCATTTCTGGAGGAAAACCTATAGCAGGTAACCACATATAAAATAAAGGCTTGTATAAAAGTGTAAACCAACCATTACGAACGGCAGTACCAAGATTAAAATTATCTGAAGAGTGGTGCACGATATGTGCTGCCCATAAAAAGCGAACCATATGGTTTTGCCTGTGAAACCAATAATAGGTAAAATCATCTAGAAACTGGCACAATAACCAAATTGGCCATGCGTAACCAAAAGATTGCCAACCCATAATGTTCATTCGAATACCATCAACCATTGGGTTAAATATGTCATAAGTATATTTGAAAATTACTATTGCAGAAATAGTTTTTATTAAAGCGGCCAATACCGCAGAACCAAGCCCCATAAATAGGCTAGAGCCTAAATCTTTCCATTTGTAAAGGTTCTCATGATCGTGCGTTTTACTGTAAGTAAGCTCCACTAAAATAAGTCCTAAAAAACAAGGAACGCCATATACTAAAGGGTTTGTGAAATCCATTTTATTGAAATTGAGAGATATCTTCGTAAAACCAAAAAACCGGGTTTTCTTTTTTTTGTGAAGGTATTAATTATATAACAGAGTTTTTATGGATTTAGTACCAACGTTTCTTTTTCTTTTTAGAAGCGACACTTTTTCGTCCTTTTTTATGCTTACTTCCTGTTTTTTTAGAAGTATGAATAATGGGTTTTGCTTTAGGGTCTAACGGATAAGGATGTTCTTCAATAATATCTAATTGTAGTTGAATGAGTTGCTGGATAGATTTAATATAGCTTTTCTCATCTGCTGAACAAAAAGAATGTGCGATACCTGTTTTTCCCGCCCTTGCTGTTCTTCCAATTCTATGTACGTAGGTTTCAGGAACATTGGGTAAATCAAAATTGACAACAGCGTCTAGCGCATCAATATCTATACCTCTGGCGGCAACATCGGTTGCTATTAAAATATTTACCTCTCCTTTTTTAAATTTGTTTAAGGCGTCCTGTCTTCCCGTTTGACTTTTATCTCCATGGATACTATCAGCTTTATAACCGTTTTTTAAAAGTGTTTTTTCCAATTTGTCAACACCAAATTTGGTACGTCTAAAAATGATGATATTGCCTTTTATGGTGTTTCGTAATAAATGCAAGCACAATTCAATTTTATGCTGCTTAGGTACATAATACAATAATTGGTGTACATTTTTTGAGGTTGAAGCATTCGGGGTGACTTCAATACGATGTGGTTCGTTTAATATTGAATTTGCTAATTGTTCTACTTTATAAGGTATGGTTGCCGAAAACAACAATGTTTGCTTTCCGTTAGGGCATAAACGTTCAATTTTTTTAACATCGTCTATAAAACCCATGTCCAACATTAAATCGGCTTCATCTAAAACAAAAGTTTCTACATAATCTAAGTTTACAAGATCTTGTTTATGTAAATCCAATAAACGCCCAGGTGTCGCAATTAAAATATCAACCCCCTTTTTTAAAGTCTCTTTTTGGGGTTCTATAGAAGTACCACCAAATATAACTTCGGTTCTTATATTGGTATAGATGCTATAGGTTTTAAAGTTTTCAGAAATTTGAACAGCCAACTCTCGTGTGGGACTTACTACCAAAGCTTTAATTTTTTTGCCTTTTTTGGGTGCGTCTTGTTGGTCAAACAATATTCTTAAAATAGGTAGTGCAAAAGCGGCCGTTTTTCCTGTGCCTGTTTGTGCAGAAACAATAACATCGTTTCCGTTTAAAACCAATGGAATTGTTTTTTCTTGAACTAGGGTAGGGTTATCGTATCCCGCTTCAGCAACAGCACGTAAAAGCGGTTTGTTGAGTTGTAAGTCTTTAAAGGACATTAATTATGTTTTAATGCAAAGGTATTGTTTATTGGCACATGTTTTCTGGAATTGCTAATTGATTGGATAGTTTTCTGCGACTTAACGTTCTGTTTTTTGTGTGTGGACATAAGCATCAAGATTGAACTACTTGACGAATACCGGAATTAAACCTTATTGAACAATTGTTTTATTTCCGGTTTGGTAAGTTCCACTAAAGTAAAAACGCCTAAAAGAATTCCAAGAACTCCGGTAAGACAGTTTACAATGGCTATGGCGAATATGAAGTTGTAGTTTTTTAGGTCTTTGATGTATTTTGAAGCCAATAGTGTAAGTGTTCCTAAAATGATTGAAAGAAATATTCCAATAGCAGAAATAACCATCATAATAAGCCCTATCGACGAGAAGATAAGTACGTCTAAGCTAAAAGGCATGCCATCGGTAGAATCACTAAATTCAATAGATTCGCTAAAAAAATAACCAAACAATCCGTAGAGAATAAAAAATAAAGAAAAGCATAGGGTTAGGATGCCTTTTATGAGGTAGAGTATTCTGAAGGTGTTGAGGTTATTTGATGTGTTTTGCATTTTAAAAAATAGATGCTGGTTGTTTTAAAAGTTTCGTTTAAAAATAGATAAAGTACCGTTTCAGTAAGCTTTATCGGCTGTTGAACGAAGGTAGCTGAAATTTTGTGCAAAGTCAAATTCCAATCCAAAGTAAAAACCACCCTGTTCTCACAAAGTGGTTTCAATATATAAATTCAAAATTAATATCCTAATTCACAGAAATAAGCGCAACATCAAAAATTAGAATTGAGCCACCAGGTATTCCGGAAGCACCATTATTACCATAAGCTAAATGAGAAGGAATAAATAAGGTACCGCTTCCGCCTTCCTTAAAATAAGTCATGCCTTCAGAAAATCCTTTAATTAGCCCTTCCAAATCAAAACTTACGTTTTGTGAGCTTTCATCAAAAACCTTATCGTCTGTAAAATAGCCTTTATAAGTTAGTGTTACATTATCGGTAAGGGTAGGTTGTGCGCCATCGCCCACGGTATCTATGGTGTAATACAATCCAGAAGGTGTTTGTTGTGCCACCAAATTATTATCAGCTATATATTTTTGAATGTCTTCTTCATTTTCAGTAACGTAATTCACGTAAATAAGTTCTATATCAAAAATAAGAACTGAACCACCAGGAATTCCTCTAAAATCATTACTGCCATAAGCCAAATGTGCAGGGATTAATAGTTTTCCGCTGCCGCCTTCTTTAAAATAAGTTATACCTTCTGTCCAGCCTCTAATAACTTCTTGTAAATTGAATGAAACACCTTCGGCAGTACTTTCATCAAAAACAGTTCCATCTGTATAATAGCCTTTGTAGGACACTTTTACTCTGTCGGTTGTAATAGGGTTATCTCCTGTTCCTGGAGTGTCTATAACATAATATAAACCAGAACTGCTTTTCTGTGCCGTTAAATTGTTATCGGCAATAAATGCTTGAATTTCTTGGTCATTTTCCGCTGAATAATCTTTAATTTCATCTTTAGAGCATGATGAACATAGCACAAGCGCAAATACAATTGTTAAATTTCTCATAGTGTTTTTTTGTTGGTAAATATAGAAAAACCACCTTGTTTTTACATCGTAGTTTTTATAAGTTTCAGAGAACCTGCCTAGTCGGCAGACAGAAGCGAAACTATTTATATTTCTTCCCGCCCTGCGAAGTTGCAAACTTCAAAGAGTGGAGAGCGGAAAAATCAAAATATATCAAAAACGAAAGGTCGCCTAAAAATTGCTTTTAGACGACCTTTTTACTTTTGCTATTAACCATAGGGATTTACAATATGTTTATATCTTAATCTCGGTTAGATAGCAAAGTTATAATGTTACATTAAAAAAAAAAATGATGTATGTTAATAAATTTAGTTGTTTGATAATTCTTTTCTAATTCTGCTTAAACTTTCTGTGGTAATGCCTAAATAAGATGCAATATGGTAGTTTTTGAGACATTGCTCAATATTATGAAACGACTTAACAAAGTTGATGTAACGCTCGGTTGCAGATTGGGATAAATTTGCTAAAATCCGTTTTTGAAAACCTGCAAATGCACGTTCTAACTTTATTCTAAAAAATGTTTCTACCTTGGGTATTTTAGCATATAAAAATTCTTTGTCTTCTTTAGAAATCTTATATAATGTAGCTTCTTCCAGCACTTCTATGGTCATTATAGATTTTGATTCGGAAAAAAATGCTGTATAATCACTAATCCACCAATCTTTATAACCAAACTGTACAGTATATTCTTTTCCTTGAGCATCATTGTAAAATGAGCGCAAACATCCACTTTCAATATAATATTGAGCATCAACACTATCTCCAGCTTTTAGTAGTATTGCTCCTTTTTTGTGGGTTTCTTTATGGAATACAGAATTTATAATCATGACCTCTTCATCTGAGAAACTAAGATCTTTAAATATTTCTTTCACTATTGATTTGTTAGTGTCCACTTTAAATTCAATTAGAAGTGCTAAAGTGCGAAAAATCTCTTTACCAACATGGAATAATCGTTATTGCGTAAGATAAATTAGTCAATTTGCATAAGATGCAAAAAACCACCTTGTTTTCACAAAGTGGTTTTAGATTTTATAAGTTTCCGCGAAAGCGAAAAATGTTTGTAGTTTCTATTAATGAGATTCGCTCACCGGCCTGCCGGCAGGTTCGAGGGAATGACAAAATATCTCTATTTAATCATCTCATAACTGCGCTTGATAAAGTTCGTCAATTCTTCGCCTTTCAACAAGCCTTGAGATAAACGCGCCAAATCTAAACTTTGCGTAATTAAACGCTCTTGTTTCTTTTTGGTTTTAGTACTGAGAATTTCACTCACCAATTCGGAATTTGTATTCACGACCAAGTTGTACATTTCTGGCATGCTTCCAAACATATTCATACCGCCTCCACCTCCAGAAGCTTGCATTTCTTTCATACGACGCATAAATTCTGGTTGTGTAATTGTGAAAGGCGATTCGTTACTATCCATAGCTTCCAATTGAACTGCGAATTTTTCAGAAGGAATAACTTCTTTCAATAATTCGTCTAAAGCTTTGGTTTGCTCTTCATCTAATTTAGAGATCGTCGTTTCTTCTTTCTTGATTAAATTGTTAATATGGTCGCCATCAACCCGGGCAAACGTAATGTTTTCTTTAGTGCTTTCTAATTTTTGGATTAAATGCGAAACAATTGGAGAATCTAGCAATAAAACCTCGTAATTTTTAGCCTTGGCCGTTTCAATATAACTGTGTTGAGCATCTTTATCCGAAGCATACAAGATTACTAATTTGCCATCTTTATCGGTTTGGTTCGCTTTTATTTTATTTAATAATTCTTCATAAGTATAGTACTTTCCGTCAACTGTTGGATATAAAGCAAATGCATCTGCTTTTTCATAGAATTTATCTTCAGAAAGCATGCCGTATTCAATCACAATTTTTATATCGTTCCATTTTGCTTCAAAATCTTCACGGTTATTGTTGAATAATGATTTTAATTTATCGGCAACTTTTCTAGTGATGTAAGACGAAATCTTTTTAACCGCACCATCGGCCTGTAAATAAGACCGCGATACGTTTAATGGAATATCTGGAGAATCGATAACACCACGCAACATGGTTAAAAATTCTGGTACAATACCTTCAACATTATCAGTTACAAAAACTTGATTTTGATACAGTTGAATTTTGTCCTTTTGAATCTGGATATCATTCGACATTTTTGGGAAATATAAAATCCCTGTTAAATTAAACGGGTAATCAACATTTAAATGAATGTTGAATAATGGCTCTTCAAATTGCGTTGGATACAATTCTCTGTAAAAGTTACTGTAATCTTCATCCTTTAAATCTGCTGGTTGTTTTGTCCAAGCTGGATTTGGATTGTTGATAATGTTGTCAACGGTTATTTTTCTATGTGGCTCGGTAGTTTCTTTACCGTCTTTATCTTTTGTTGTTTTAGGATCGTGCTCTGGGTCGTTTATTTCCTTTGTTCCAAATTTAATTGGAATAGGCATAAACTTGTTATACTTATTTAAAAGTTCACGAATACGGGATTCTTCAAGAAATTCGGTAGAATCTTCAGCAATATGAAGAATGATCTCAGTACCTCTTTCTGTTTTGTCAGATGGCTCTAAAGTGAATTCTGGAGAACCATCACAACTCCAATGTGCAGCTGGTTCATCTTTATAAGATTTAGTAATGATTTCAACTTTTTCGGCAACCATAAATGCGGAATAGAAGCCAAGACCAAAATGACCGATAATTCCAGAATCCTTAGAAGCATCTTTATATTTGTCTAAAAACTCTTCAGCTCCAGAAAAAGCAATTTGATTGATGTATTTTTCAACTTCCTCGGCTGTCATACCTAAACCTTGGTCTATAATATGAAGTTTTTTGCCTTCTTTATCAATTTTAACTTCAATTTTTGGGTTGCCATATTCAACTTTAGCATCGCCTATATTTGTTAAATGCTTTAGTTTTAAAGTTGCATCTGTGGCGTTGCTAATAAGCTCACGTAAAAATATTTCGTGGTCGCTGTACAAGAATTTTTTAATAAGCGGGAAGATATTCTCTACCGATACATTAATGTTTCCTTTTGTCATGGTATAATTGTTTTGTCATTCCCGCGAAGGCGGGAATCTGTTTATTGATTAACTTATTTTTCCTTATCACAACTAGTCAACAAAAATGCCAAGTGATGAAATATGACAAACTGACACGACTTTTTCTATGGAAAAAGTAAATTTCAACAACAAAATTCCAAAACATAAAAAAAATGTTCATAACAGTATTTGGAATTTAGTTTTTTGGAATTTGAAGTTTGGTTTTAGAGTTTGATGCTATTATTTTGTATTTTAGTTATGACAAAAAAAGATTTCCGACCATTCGGAAATAGAAAAACATGTTTATTATATGTACAACTCAAAAATAATAGGACTAGGTAAATACTTGCCAGACAATGTGGTGACCAATGCTGATTTATCAAAAATGATGGATACCAACGATGAATGGATTCAAGAACGCACAGGTATAAAAGAACGGCGTTGGATTCCCGAAGGTTCTGATGATACCACCGCGGTAATGGGGGCAAAAGCCGCTAGAATCGCCATTGAGCGCTCTGGTTTAACCAAAGACGATATTGATTTTATTGTGTTTGCTACATTAAGTCCAGACTATTATTTTCCTGGCTGTGGTGTGCAAATTCAAGATATGTTGGAGATGCCTACAATTGGTGCTTTAGATATTAGAAACCAATGTACTGGATTTGTGTATGCGGTTGCTGTGGCTGATCAATTTATAAAAACGGGCATGTATAAAAATGTGTTGGTTATAGGTGCCGAATTTCATTCGGGAGGATTGGAAAAATCTACCAGAGGAAGAGGGGTTACCGTTATTTTTGGAGATGGAGCAGGAGCAGCGGTTTTAAGTAGAACGGAGGACAATACTAAAGGTGTATTATCATCGCATTTACATTCTGAAGGAAAATATGCTGAAGAACTGACCGTAATTGGTCCAAGTATTAAACATTGGGTGCCAGAAATTTTAGAGGCCAATGACCCCGATGACACCTCTTATTATCCTTATATGAACGGTACTTTTGTGTTTAAGCACGCCGTAGTACGTTTTAGTGAGGCTATAGTTGAAGGGCTTAAAAAAAATAAATTACAAAAAGAAGATATTGACATGCTAATTCCGCATCAAGCGAATTTGAGAATATCCCAATTTATTCAAAGGAAGTTTGGTTTGAGAGACGACCAAGTGTTTAATAACATTCAAAAATACGGAAATACAACTGCGGCATCTGTAATTATTGCATTAACCGAAGCTTGGGAAGAAGGAAAGATAAAAGATGGAGATACGGTTGTATTGGCAGCTTTTGGAAGTGGCTTTACTTGGGGAAGTGTGATTATGAAATGGTAAATTCCTGTGAAAGCAGGAATCTATTTTTCATTTTAAAGCAACATAGCAACAAAAAATCAAAAACCCGAAACCGGTATTTTCATACAGTTTCGGATTTTTTTTTAGCTATTAACCAACTAACTTTCAATTAACACAAATTTTGAAAAGAGAAGCCTCTATAAATAGTTAGATGATAATGGCAAAAAATAGATTTATTTTACGGTATTGTCATCTAGTTCATACTAAACAAAACTCGAAATACAAAGATTTCGAGTTTTAATGTGAAAACACATTAACCGTTTAATCAATTGTTTTTTAAAGTGACTAACTCAAATAATTATTAATCCGGTTTTTGGTTATAGTAAGTTAACGTTTTTGTTTTAAAAAAATTGTGTAAACTCGTTAATTTTAACAGTTTAATCGTTATTGTGTTAAAAAGCAAAACTCCAAAGCTTGCACTTTGGAGTTTTATTCAATAACCTATGTTTATAAGGCTATTAAAGTTTTTACATAAAGCCACCACTACCAGATTGGGTGTTGTCATCTCTTTGTTTTCTTCTTAAAGCACGATATTTACCGCCTCCAAATCTATAGGATAAAGCTATGTTCCAAGTATTGCTTTCCCAGTTAAAACCTCCGATAGTAGGGAATGGTGAATCACCTTCAAACTCAAATTTCATGGTATTAAAAATATCACTGTAATTAAAACTGAATGTTGCTCTTTGGTCTTCTAAGAAACTATAGCGCATTCCCGTGTTTACCATAAACATTGGCTTTCTTGTAAATTGAATGCCTTTTTGTTCTCCTCTATACATTGTGAATAATGAGAAACTTAGACTTTTAGAGGCTTTAAAGTTGTTGAACAATCTTAGGTTCCAAATCACATTGTCAACTTCGGTTTTACGAGTTTTAATATCTGCAACGGTAGCGTTTTGAATATTAGGATTGTCTATAAACTCAGTAATACCAGTTTGTTGTTGCGAATACAAATCGAAACTACCATTTAAACTCCACCATTTGGTAGGGCGATAATTACTAGATAACTCGATACCATAGGCGGTTGTGTTATCAAAATTATCATAGGAGAGTATCACGTTTCCAGAAGTGATATCGGTTCTGTCAATTCTAAGAAATCTGTTAATATTATCTTCAATCAATCTGAAAAATACGCCTCCCGTAATACTTCCTTTTTTAAGTTTTCGGGTATAATTAAGTTCTGCCGAATTTGTAAACTGGGGTTGCAGTTCTGAGTTCCCGAATGATGATACCCTTGGTGTGCTCCATTCGCGAATAGGATTAACTTGTCCTAATCCAGGTCTATCCACACGACGGCTTACACTAAACTGATAGGTGTTTTTATCCGAAGATTTATAGCTTAAAAATGCCGATGGATACACCTGGAAATAATTGTTTTCAAACGGAATGAATTCTGTGCTGCCGTTATCAAAAATCCGTAAGGCATCTGCATTTACGTTTACTTGTTCTGCACGCGCTCCAATTTGGTAATCCCATTTTTCAAATGTTTTTCCGAAAGTGACATAAGCAGAATAAATGTCTCGACTGTAATCAAAATCGGTACTTGGCGTTGGGATGGTATTGCCTTGCACATCAAAAGTTTGTCCGCTAGACATGTAATCAATATCAGAATTAAATAAACGCGCTTCTAAGCCTAATTCTAGTTTTGTTTTGTCATCTATTGGCTTTACATAATCAACGTTAACCGTAGTTTGATCTCTATTGGTGTCCACATTATCAACGTAATTTGGAGGAAAACTAAAGTTTACAAAATCAAAATTTGCCAATTCATCTTTATTAAAATCGTTATAATCTATTTCAATATCCAGCGTTTCATCTTCATCATTAAATTCATGTTTGTACGCTAAATTATATTGACTTGATAAGTTGTCGGTAACATTGCTAAAGAACTGCTGTTGAAACAAGTTTGGATAGGTAACCGAGGTTATTCCGATGCCATCGCCCTCAAACATATTTTGATTGGTAAAAAATGAAATAGTGTTTTTATCATTCAAATAAAAATCCACACCCACTTTGTATAAATGGGATTTGTTATTGTTCCCAAATATGAAATCTTGACGTGAATTATCATCCAATCTATCAACGGCACCAAAATTATCGTACTTACCAATATTATTCCCATAATTTCCGTAGAAGTTGAATTTCCCGTGTCGGTAGTTCATATCAATAGAACTATTGAATTTTGCGAATATCTCTTTCGTCAATCCTACATTAATATTTCCATTAAATCCAATTTGTGTGCTCTTGTGTAATTTAATGTTGATGATACCGCTCATGCCCTCAGGATTATATTTAGCCGAAGGATTGGTAATCAACTCAATTTGTTTAATAGATGTTGAAGGTATTTGTTTCAGCAACTGCGCAATGGGCACATTGCTTAGTTTGCCATCAACCATTACACGAACGTTTTCATTGCCGCGCAAACTAATATTTCCAGTTTGTTGATCTACATTCACAGACGGTAAATTATTCATAATATCACTTGCCGTTGCCCCAGCTGTGGTCAAGTCTTTACCAATGGTAATCACTTTCCTATCTACTTTCTGTTGGATTGTGGATACTTCTGCGACAACGGTTACTGCATCTAAATCCTCTAACTCTTCTTCTAAAAAAACAGTACCGAGATCTACATTATAATTACCTCTTTCTAAAGTCACAGATTTATTATAGGTCTTATAGCCAATATATTGAATACTCACAACTATTTTGCCTTCTTCAATTTTTTCAATTTTAAAAGAGCCATCAGCCTGAGTAATGCCCCCAGTTAATGTTTCGCCTTTTGCGTTTTTAATTATAACGTTTACATATGGTAAGGGTTGCTTGAGTTTTGCGTCTAAAACTGTTCCTGAAACAACTCCTGTTTTTTCAGTATTTAGTTCAGGATGAATCGCGCTCGCTGGGGCTGAAAAATATGTAATGAGCAGTACTACTGAAAAAAGAAAATTTTTCATTGTAATTGATTATTTTGATTGATGTGGTTTGTTCGATTAACAAAGAGACGCCTCTTTTGTAATTATGTTACTATTTTTAACAAAAATTTAAAATTATTTAACATTTATGAACAAGAAGACTTTGGTAATGGGAGCATCGTTAAAACCAAATAGATATTCTAATTATGCCATTCAAAGATTAGTTGCTAAAGCAATTGATGTAGTTGCATTTGGTATGAAGGAAGGAGAGGTGTCAGGTATAAAGGTTAGTTCAGAATTATTGAATTACGAAGAAGTGCATACTGTAACTTTATATTTAAATTCCAAACGTCAAAAAGAATATTACGATTACATAGTCTCTCTAAGCCCTAAGCGTGTCATTTTTAATCCAGGCACAGAAAACCCTGAATTTTATGATATTTTGAAAGCAAATAACATTGAATTTGAAGCGGCTTGTACTTTGGTGTTACTTTCTACGAATCAATATTAATCCAACGAAGGTTATGAGGCCGTTTATAATCAATATTTCAAAACCAATTTGATAGCCATTTAAAAGATCTACGGAATACATATTTAAGATGTAGCTTAAAATTGGGGCAATAATAGCAATTGCCCAAACATATTTGTCCTTAATTTTATGTTTTGTGAAAATTCCGAAAGCGAATAAACCTAATAACGGCCCATAAGTGTAACCGGCAGCTTTAAACAGTTCCCAAATAACAGAAACATCTTTAAAAATTAAATCGAATAGAATAATGACGATGACCAAAAGAACGCTCACTAAAATGTGGGTTCTTTTTCTAACTTTTTTCTGAATGGGCTTTGGCTTTTTGTCCAATTCAATAATATCGATACAAAATGAAGTTGTTAAAGAGGTTAAAGCAGAATCTGCGCTGGAATATGCCGCAGCAATTAAACCCAATAAAAAGAATGCTGAGGTCACAACACCTATTTCTGGGAGCATAGCGATAGTGGGAAATAAATCGTCTTTTTTAGCAGTAATGCCATGTTGGTTTGCGTATTGCGTCAATAATAATCCTAAAACCAAAAATAAAATATTCACAAAAACGAGTACCACACTAAACGACACCATATTTTTTTGAGCTTCCTTTAGGTTTTTGCAAGTCAGGTTTTTTTGCATCATATCTTGATCGAGACCTGTCATAGTAATGGTAATAAACATACCAGCAAGAAAACTTTTTATAAAATATTGTGCATTGTTTACATCGCCAAAAAAGAATGTTTTGCTCAAAGGACTTTCCTTTACATTTAAATAAATTTCTGAAATACTATTTAAATCTAATGCCGAAGCTAAGAAGGTAATGGTCACGACTACAGATATTAACATGAACAACGTCTGTAACGTATCCGTAAAAATAATAGTTTTAATCCCACCTCGAAATGTATAAAGCCATATTAAGGCAATAGTGATAATTACAGTAACAGTAAACGGGATATCAAACTGATTAAACACCAAAAGCTGTAAAACCTTCGCGACCAAAAACAATCTAAAAGCGGCGCCAACAGTACGGGAAATCAAGAATGAAATCGAGCCTGTTTTGTAACTTATATTTCCAAACCTGTCCTTTAAATAGGTGTAAATGGAAGTTAAATTGAGTTTATAATACAGCGGAAGTAACACATAAGCAATGATGAGATATCCAAAAAAGTAGCCAAAAACAACCTGTAAATATCCAAATTGTTTGGTTTCAACAGCGCCAGGCACCGAAATAAAAGTAACCCCCGAAAGCGATGCGCCAATCATCCCAAAAGCCACTAAATACCAAGGTGCGGATTTATTGGCTTTAAAAAACGCTTCGTTGGAATCTTCCTTTCCTGTGAAGTAAGAAATCAAAATTAAAACTACAAAGTAGGCAAGGATTAAAAGCAGAATTTGGGTTGGGGCCATATATTATTTATTGGTTTTTAAAACTCCAAAGTGTATTTTTTTTGGAATTTAGTGTTTGTTTTTTTGGAATTTTAATTTAAATTTTTGAAAGTACAAATATAAATTTAAAAATAGGCTTATATGTACTTGTGGAAATTACACTTGTCTTTAAAAAGGCAAATGTAAAAATCGATTTACAATGGATAACAGAGCAAATACATGTTTTATAAAAAAATGCCGTGTTTCGATAACTATCGGAAACACTAATGTTTTCCTCTTTTATGGATTAATTTTAGTACATGACAAAAAATGAAATATACCTTAAATTTTTTGTTTGTCAATTAGTTTGCAATCTTGAATTGTTTTCAGACCCTTCAGGTTTTTAAAAACCTGAAGGGTCTTGTTTTTAGCAATATAACCGTCGTTTAACAACGGTTAAACTATATTTATCATATACTAAATGGATGCATACAAAAAGAATCTGCACTAATTTTTTATTAGCGATAATTATATTTCCAGCTAATATTTAGTTTTATGGGTGCATTCGTGGCGAAAAATAATTTTAAATAAAAAGTGGGTTTACTTTTAAAAGACCGACTATAAATTAGTGAAATTCGTGTCTAAGCAGTAATTTTGCAACTATGGAATTTTCTTCAAAACTGTTAGAGAATGCGGTCAACGAAATGTCGCAATTACCAGGTATTGGTAAGCGCACAGCATTGCGTTTGGTACTGCATATGTTGCGGCAACCAAAGGCGCAAACTACCGCTTTATCAGAAGCATTGCTTAGTATGAGACATACGATTAAGTTTTGTAAATCCTGTCATAATATTAGCGATGTGGAGTTGTGTGAAATCTGTGCAAACCCAAATAGGAAAGAACGTTTAATTTGTGTTGTTGAAGACATTAGAGATGTTATGGCGATTGAAAACACAAGTTCTTTCAAAGGACTATACCATGTTTTGGGTGGTAAAATTTCGCCAATTGATGGTATTGGGCCTCACGATTTAAATATTGTCTCTTTGGTGGATAAAGTGAAGTCTGGCATTGTAGATGAAATTATTTTTGCATTAAGTTCTACCATGGAAGGCGATACCACCAATTTTTATATTTTCAAACAAATTCAAGAATATAACGTTACAACGTCAACCATTGCAAGGGGAATTTCCGTTGGCGACGAGTTGGAATATACAGATGAAATTACCTTGGGCAGAAGTATCGTTAACCGTGTGCCGTTTGAATCATCCTTAAAACTATAACAACCCTATTTGAAGCTTTCAGTAATTATATTGAATTATAATGTGCGTTACTTTTTAGAACTCTGTTTGAAAAGTGTACAAGCTGCTACCGTTAATCTTGATGCGGAAATTATAGTGATTGACAATGATTCGAAAGACGAAAGTTGCATCATGGTCAAGGAATTATTTCCAGAAGTCAACCTCATTGAAAACAAAGAAAACTCGGGGTTTTCTAAAGGAAATAATAGTGGTGTTGCACAAGCAAAAGGCGAGTATTTATGTATTCTTAATCCAGATACGGTCGTTGCCGAAGATACCTTTGAAAAGCTGCTTGAATTTTGTAAAGATAAAAATAGGCTAGGTGCGGTAGGTTGTAAATTAATAGATGGTACAGGAACTTTTTTGCCAGAAAGCAAGCGAAATGTTCCTATTGTAAGTGTTGCTTTAAAAAAGGTGATAGGGAACTCAAAACACTATTACGCAAATCATTTAACCGAAAATGAATCTGGGAAAATAGATGTTTTGGTTGGTGCATTTATGTTTCTAAAAAAGGATGTATATCTGGAAGTAGGCGGATTTGATGAAGATTATTTCATGTACGGAGAAGATATCGATTTATCCTATAAAATAGGGAATGCAGGCTACCAAAACTATTATTTTGGAAATACCAGTGTGATTCATTTTAAAGGCGAAAGTACTTTAAAAGATAAAAAATACGCCGAACGATTTTACGGTGCAATGCAAATTTTCTACAAGAAACATTTTAAGAAAAGTCTGTTTTTTGACACGCTAGTTTGGTTCGGGATTAAAATAATGCCGCTTATTAAAAAGAACACAGAAACTGAAAAAAAAGCGGTTTCTCAATATGTTTTAATTTCAGATGAAAAGATTAAAAATTTGGAATCTGTTTTATCAAAAGAACTTTTAGTTGAAAAAGAAGTTGCCAATTATGAAAACGGAACTGAACTCATATTTGATAATAACGTATTGACTTTCAGTAAAATAATAACTGATATGGAAGCGCAATCAAAACATAAAACCTGTACCTTTAAAATAGTGCCAAAAAATTCTAATTTTATATTGGGGAGCGATAGTGCTAATGGAAGAGGCGAGGTTATTGGTTTTTCGTAGGTTTTGTTGTAGATAATTTAACAGAATTGATGATTTTTCGTTAATTTTGCAATCGTAATAATAAATAAAGGCTTTAATTTATAAAAATGGCAAAGTTTGAATTGACATTACCGAAAATGGGAGAAAGCGTTGCGGAAGCAACCATAACATCTTGGTTAAAAGAAGTTGGTGATACTATTGAGTTGGATGAAGCAGTTTTAGAAATTGCAACAGATAAAGTAGATAGCGAAGTGCCAAGTGAGGTTGATGGTGTTTTAGTCGAAAAACGATTTAATGTTGACGATGTCGTTCAGGTAGGACAAGTATTGGCGGTTATTGAAATTGATGGAGATGAAGATCAATTATCAAGTGCGCCAGAAGAAGAAGCAAACGATTCTGAAGAAGACATTGAAAGTCAGTTAATTGAGCGTGTTGAAAAAGCTAAAGAAGTTGTGGCAACTACCGCACCGGCCATATCAAGTAATGAGCGTTTTTATTCGCCATTAGTTAAAAATATTGCAAAACAAGAAGGGATTACCCAAGAAGTATTAGATACTATTCCCGGAACAGGAAAAGAAGGAAGGGTAACTAAAAATGATATTCTAGATTATATCGCAAACGGCGGAAAATCGTCTGTAAAAGAAGTTGCTCCTAAAAAAGAAATTCCTGAAACACCAACTGCAATTGCGCCAGAAGTTAAAAAACAAGACCCAAAACCAGTAGTTGTTAGTGGCGAAGATGAAATTATAGAAATGACGAGAATGGGGAAACTTATTTCTAATCATATGACAGATTCTTTAAAAACTTCGGCACATGTACAAAGTTTTATTGAAGCCGATGTGACTAACATTTGGAATTGGCGCTTAAAAGTAAAAGATGGTTTTGAAAAGAGAGAAGGTGAAAAACTAACGTTTACGCCAATTTTTATGGAAGCTGTTGCCAAAGCATTGCGAGATTATCCCATGATGAATATTTCGGTTAATGACGACAAAATCATCAAAAAGAAACACATAAATTTGGGGATGGCCACCGCGCTTGGAGATGGTAATTTAATAGTGCCTGTGATAAAAGATGCAGACCAATTGAATTTGGTAGGCATGACGAAAAAGATAAATGATTTAGCACATCGAGCACGACTAAATAAATTAAATCCAGACGATATTCAAGGTGGAACATATACGGTTACAAACGTTGGTTCGTTTGGCAGTATTATGGGAACACCAATAATCAATCAACCGCAAGTTGGTATTTTGGCCTTAGGTGCCATTCGAAAAGTACCAGCGGTTATTGAAACTCCAGATGGGGATTTTATAGGCATCCGTTACCGTATGTTTTTGTCTCATTCTTACGATCATAGAGTTGTGAATGGTGCGCTTGGGAGTCTATTCGTGAAAGCTGTCAAGGATTACTTGGAGGCTTGGGATAGTGATCGAGAAGTGTAATTCCTGCGAAGGCAGGAATCTAATTTGTTTGTACTAAGCAATGTAACCTTTCAATGGTTATTGGTTCAAAAAGAATTGACAAGTATTTTTTACAAACTTATTTTAAATATATAGGTACATGACAAAAATTGAAATACAAAGTTACATTATTAATTGTCTGTAGTTAAATAGCATACTTCTTCCAGACCTTTCAGGTTTTGAAAACCTGAAAGATCTCAATTTCAGAGGAGTCATTACATTAAGAAGCAATACTTTAATAATTCCTCTTCTTTTTTAAGGGGAGGTGCTGGTAGGCGGAGGGGCCAAAGCAAAAGCTAACTAAATAAGAACTAGAAGTTTTTGGCTTGAATTAAAAAAAATATCATAAAAATCAATCAAAAATATAATGCAATTAAACCTAACAAAACCCATCTGTTTTTTCGATTTAGAAACCACAGGAATCAATATCACAAGCGATAGAATTGTAGAAATAGCAATCCTAAAAGTACATCCTAACGGCAAGGAGGAAAGCAAAACGTGGCTTGTAAATCCAGAAAGACCAATTCCTAAAGAAGTTACTGAAATTCATGGCATTTCAGATGAAGATGTGGCAGATAAACCAACTTTTAAGGAATTAGCCAAAGAAATTTACAACATGATAAAGGATTCAGATCTGGGAGGTTTTAACTCTAACCGATTTGATATTCCGCTTTTGGCTGAAGAAATGTTACGTGCCGATATAGATTTCGACATGAAAAACTGTTTAGCGGTTGACGTACAAACTATTTTCCATAAAATGGAACAACGTACTTTAAGTGCAGCTTATAAATTTTATTGTGATAAAAGTTTAGAGAACGCACATAGTGCAGCAGCAGATACCAATGCCACTTTTGAAGTTTTAAAAGCACAAATCGCTAAATATGACGACCTTGAAAACGATACCAAGTTTTTAGCAGAATTTAGCTCTCGAAAAAAGTTTGCAGATTTTGCAGGTTTTATTTCATACAATAAAAAAGGAGAAGAATGTTTTTCCTTCGGAAAGCATAAAGGCAAATTGGTTACTGAAATTTTGGAGAAAGAACCAGGCTATTTTGGGTGGTTATTGAATGCGGATTTTCCGTTATATACTAAAAAGGTGTTGACTGCTATTAAATTAAGGAGTTTTAATAATAAGTTGGGTTGAAAAAAAGAAGACGGGTGACGGATGACGGATGACCGGTGGATGTTGCTTGAAATGATTGATGATAGATGAAATGTCTTGTATAGAATGATGAAATTTATGATATTCTGGTCTATTTTCGGAATATGAAACGTAAAAGTAATTACATAAAGAGTTGGATTTAATTTGAGGAATAGATAAAAATGAGAAAATTTATAGTTTTATTATTAATACCATTTCATTGCTTGATAATCTATGGTCAAAAATTCAACAATTTATCTTACAGCACCAAAACACTAAAAGTTCCGTCATATAATTTAGATAATATGATGGAAATACAGAACGGAGTAAAACAAATTGCGTTTGATTTTAAAATTGTTATTCCTTATCTCGAAACGGAACTAAGTCCATCGAAATGCAAACCTTTACTTGGGAATAGATGCAATCTTTACAAACAGGAAATCAGTCGAATTAAAACTAGATTTCTTAAACTGGAATACTCGAATGAATATTTTGAAAACAGGGCTTATGTTCTTTCTGCTGTTAAAAAAATGAAAGAGATTGACTTTGAGTTACAGCAATCATTGGTTCTGAAAAATAAAATTGCGGAACAAAAAATTAAAATTCAAGATATTGAAAAACAACTTGATTCTGAAAAATGTGAGAGCTTAAAAAGAGAATGCAAAAAAATAAAGAAGTCAATATCTAAAATAAAGAAGAGACAAGAATATATTATCAAAAAAAGTAGCTTTGTTATATTCTCGAATCAAATAGCTGATTTTGAAATATTATTGGACGATATAAACTATCAACTGAAATAAGGTTAACTACGATAGAAGAGAGACTACTATGAATAGCGCTAGATAGAGTCGCCTGCAGCAGACAGGAATTAAAAGAGCAAGCATAAATTAAAAAGTATGTTTGTATATGGATTATTAGACTGTCTGACAATACTCATAATACTTAAAAAAAAGTATAAAAGTTATCATTTTGGTAACTTTTATTATATGTTTGCCATAAATAATTTAGCGTGAAAATATTTTCGAGAGGAACTTTACGAGATTTTTGGAAAAAGCATGGCGACTGCGAACTTCAATTGAAAACCTGGTATCGTGAAACCGAAACATCGAATGGGTCATCTATTAACGACCTTAAATCGGAATATCCAAGCGCAATTATTTTAAAAGAAAACAGGATTGTCTTTAACATTAAAGGAAATGATTATAGACTGATTGTTAAATTTAATTTTGAGTATCAACTTGCGTGGATACGTTTTATTGGAACGCACGCGGAATATGACAAGATTATCGCAAACGAAATTTAATATGAAAATTAAACCAATTAGAAACGAGGCAGATTATAAAAAAGCACTTGAGCGTTTAGAAGAAATTTTTGATGCCAAAAGAGGAACTGATGAAGGCGACGAATTGGAAATTCTTGCAATTATAATTGATAACTACGAAAACAAGAATTTCCCGATTGGAATGCCAGATCCCATTTCAGCCATTAGTTTTAGGATGGAACAAATGGGATTGAAACAAAAAGATTTGGTCGAAATGATAGGCTTTAAAAGTAGAGTGAGCGAAATAATGAATAAAAAGCGTAAACTAACTTTGGAAATGATTAGAAAATTAAATGCCAAATTGCACATCCCTACCGAAGTTTTGATACAAGATTATTAAGTGCAATTGCGGAATGTGTTATTTATAGCAATTCAAAACACAAATTAAACCTCCAACAAATGAAAAATACTTGGGTCATAGTAATAGCAGCAGCAATTTTTTTAATAATCACTTTTTTGTATTGGAAAATGACTAGTGGTTATGCTGAAAATGAATATGGTAAAAAGATGTGGCAGCAATGGGGAACGAAAACTTTTTATTGGAGTGGTGCATTTTTTATTAGAGGCGGAATTACAGTTATGGTAATTTTTCTTTTAAAATGGGCAAATATTTTGACTTTTTAAAAGTTTAAAAAACAAGACTAAAAAAGTATAACTTTGGGTTGAAGATGGGCTAATGCGGACTTGCCCGTGTCTCCCTATACTTCGGGAGTGTAACCCCAATAAAAATATAATAGACTAAACGCTTCGCCCTTTCCGTCTTCGAGCAATATTTTTAGTTTTTTATTATCTTTAAAATAAAATTCCAATTGGAGGCACTCTTAAACTATTTCGAAACCATCCCACCACACCACCGCGCCATCATTATTGTTGGAGGTTTAATATTCTTTTGGATTTTGGAAGGTATCATGCCCTTATTTGGAAAGCCTTATAAAAAATGGCGACATGCCATTCCAAATATTTTTTTTACCATCACCACAATTTTGATAAATATACCATTGGCGTTTCTCTTTTTAAAATCTTCGGATTGGACTATAGCCAATAATTTTGGGATTTTGAATTGGTTGCCTGAAATGCCATTATGGCTATACGTCATTATCGGATTACTGCTGTTGGATTTTATTGGTGCATACATACCCCACTTAATCGAGCACAAAGTAAAACCTCTTTGGATGATTCATTTGGTGCACCATACCGACCATAATATCGACGTAACTACCGCAAATAGACATCATCCACTAGAAAGCATCATACGTTATATTTTTACCCTTACCGGTATTTTTGTCATTGGAACCCCAATAGCTTTGGTGATTTTGTATCAGGCGCTCTCTGTTTCCGTCTCTCAATTTGGTCATGCGAATATTAAACTTCCTAAAAGGGTCGATGATATTTTAAGTTACGTTATCGTCTCTCCAGATATGCATAAGGTGCATCACCATTACCGATTGCCCTACACCGATTCGAATTATGGGAATATTTTTTCGGTGTGGGACAGATTATTTGGAACATTTATGAAATTGGATACAGATGAAATTATCTACGGTGTGGATGTCTTTCCAGATGAACAAAAAAACGGAAATATCAAGGAATTGCTGATTCAACCCTTTCAGAAATATCAAAAGCCAACGATGAAACCTTAATCATAAATCAGGTATTTCCTTCTAGTTTTTTCAAAAGCTTCAAGCCCAGGTTTCCAAGTTGCTTTAATCTCTTTTTCAGATAAACCAGATTCAATTTGTTGTTGTAACTTTTTAGTTCCAGCGTGTTTTGTAAAGTTGTCAGTATTGAAAAACAAAGATTTGTCAGTCGAATTTTGATACGCTTCAATGACCCATTTAAGCGTCATAACGCCATGCAATTCTTCATCTTTTAAATCTTTACCGTAACATATAACATTTTTGTGCTTGGGGTGTTTCGCTCCAAAGTTAGCAATAGGCGTATAGCTGAATTTATAAATTTCTTTGTCTAAAAACGGAGCACCAAATCTCTGAAATTGAAATTCAGTACCCCGGCCAGCATTGATGTTGGTGCCTTCAAAAAGTCCAAGACTAGGGTATAATTTTATGGATTGATCGTTAGGTAAATTAGGAGACGGCCTAATAGGTAAACTATAAAATGTGTTGTGCGTGTAATTTTTTATGGGAATGATATTTATTTCACATTGAAGCTCATTTTCCAACCATTTTTCACCATTAATCATTTGCGAATATTCACCAATAGTCATGCCGTGTACCAAAGGTATCGGGTGCATTCCTAAGAAACTTTTATGTTCAATTTCTAAAGTTGACCCATCAATATAATGTCCGTTTGGGTTAGGTCTGTCAAAAATCAGAACAGGAATTTCTGCTTCTGCACAAGCTTCCATCACATGATGTAGCGTAGAAATATACGTGTAAAAACGAACACCGACATCCTGAATATCAAATATAATAATGTCTAAACCTTCAAGTTGTTCAGCAGAAGGTTTTTTGTGCTTGCCATGGAGAGAAATTATTGGTAATCCTGTTTTGGTATCAACCCCGTCTTTAACCAGCTCGCCAGCATCAGCTTTTCCTCTAAAACCATGTTCTGGCGAAAATACTTTTTTGACATCTACTTTCAAAGCCAATAAAGAATCCACCAAATGCGTATAATTGTCATTGCGAGGCCCTTTTCGCGACGCGGCAACCTCTTTAAAAATGACAGAGGTCTGATTCGCCACAACCCCAACACGCTTACCTTTCAAAATAGGTAAATATAACTCAGTTCTATTTGCGCCAACAATAATCGCTGTGTCATTCAGAGCGGAGCGAAGAATCTCCTTATTATTGCTAACTTCTGTCTTCCGTCCTCCGTCTTCGGTCAACAACCGTCCGTCTTCGGTCTTATTCCCATTCCCACAAGAAATCATTACCAAAACAATCCCAGTAATTATAGAGAAAACTGTATTTTTGAAAACATTAAAATCCATGGTATAATTTTGAATTACGAGTATTTTATAGCTAAACGCATTATTGGTAGTAAAGCGTATAAAAGTAGTATTTCGGCACCAATAATAAAAATTGGAATTGCAGCAATTGCAATAGGTATGGTTGTGATGATGATTGCCATTGCAACAGGTATTGGGCTACAAGAAAAAATACGCGATAAAGTAGTTGCATTCAATGGGCATGCCACCATTACGAATTATGATAGTAACGCATCCCAAGAAAGTTTAGTGCCCATATCTAAAATACAAGACTTTTATCCAGAATTTAAAGCCGTAGAAGGTGTTAAGCACATACAGGCAGTAGCCACAAAATTCGGGGTAATACGAACCGAAACCGATTTTGAAGGTGTGGTTTTAAAAGGTGTAGGGTCAGATTATAATTGGGATTATTTCAAAGAATATTTGGTTGAAGGACGTATTCCAAGTTTCGATACCAAATGGAGCGAAGAAGTACTTATTTCAAAATATTTAGCCAACAGATTAGAGTTTAAGCTCGGAGATAAATTCCAAATGTATTTTCTAAAAGACGATACCGAAAAACCGCCAAATATCATCAGTTTTAAAATAGTGGGCATTTACAATTCCGGATTTCAAGATTTCGATGCCACTTACCTCATCGGAAACCTAAGGCATATTCAACGCATCAATAAATGGGACGACGACCAAATAGGAAACTTCGAGGTTTTTATTGACGATTATGACGATTTAGAACGCATGGGTGTTGAAATTTTCCAGAACACGCCATCAACCCTAAACACTTCCACCGTAAACGAAAAGTTCTATTCCATCATAGAATGGATTAAAATTTTTGACAAAAATATTTATGGCATTATCGGGATTATGATTCTGGTAGCAGGTATTAATATGATAACAGCTCTCTTGGTTTTAATCCTGGAACGCACACAAATGATAGGAATTTTAAAAGCTTTGGGCAGTTCTAATTGGAGCATCCGAAAACTGTTTCTATACAACGCCTCCTATTTAATACTACTCGGTTTATTCTGGGGAAACATCATTGGTTTAAGCCTTTTATTTGCACAAAAACGCTTCAAGATTTTCGAAATGAACCCAGATGTGTATTACGTTACCGAAGCACCGGTTTACATCAGTTTGGGGTATATTGTTGGACTAAATATTGGCACACTAGCACTTTGTCTCCTTATGCTTTTGGTACCTTCGTACATCATTACGAAGATTTCTCCAGTTAAGGCTATTCGGTTTGAATGATTTTTATTTGGCTTCAGGAAAACCCTTGCGCAATGTGTGCTGAGTTTATTTTAACTGAAAATTTGGTGTTTACCATTTTTTGGGAGAAATATTAAAGGCAACGAGTCAAGGAAAACCATTTTCACTTGTCCTAGTTGCAACAGAAGTTACGGTCGAAAGAGCTGCTGAAATTTTAGGATGTTCAAGACCTCATTTAGTTAAACTTCTAGTAGTAATAACTCTTAAAAATATGTAAATTTTTTAGAAATGTACAATTGTCTATTTTTCAATTAAAACACTAAATTTAACATCCTTTTCAATCTTTGGTCTCCATTCTTCTTGACTTGACATTGTATCACATAATTTTTCATGAAAATAGACCTGATACCAAGTTTTCTTGCGGAAATCGCATATGTTTTTATAAACTTTTTCGGAATGAAGCATTAGCTTTAAAATTAATTCATCTGTTGGTGCTCTATGGTTATTGATAACCTGACTTAGTGTTGCAGGCGTAATATTAATATCTTTTGCAAAGACACTTCTTTTAGAATAGATGGTATCTACATAAGATTCTAAGAACTCTGAAAAATAATTGCGATTATCATAAACAGGTTGTTTAATAAATTCTTCCATGTTTAATTTTAACTGCATGAGTTTAGCACGAATAATTTGATCCTTAGATAAATTTTTCATTCTGTTCAATCGCGCTTCCATTAAAGCGGTAGCTTCTGATTTATATTCTTTTTTTGATTTATATCTTGAATCTAAACCAAACTCCGAATCTTTAATTAAATTTCTGTTTTTTCTGCTAGTCATGGTCATATAGATTTATTAAATTTAGTATTTCAGGGACTTCTATACTTAATGTCATTCCTGTTAATATCATTTTGTATTTGTCAATATAATGTTTAGATATTTCGGTTTTTGGCCTTAAAGAAACACATGCTAATTCGGCATAGTCAGCTACTGCAATTTTTGCGGCATGCGCTATCAAATTTCCTGCTATATTATCGTATATTTTCTTCTTTCCTTGATTTTCAAAGGAAACAGTAAGAAGTCTAATGTGTATTCTCCATTCACTAGGAATTCTTTCTAATGACATAAGGCCTAATATTTCACTTGAACCTATTACGCGCAATTTGTACACTTCAAAACCCTGTTCTTCTTTCCAATCAAAAAAATAACGTTCCTTTTTTAATGTTTTATAGTCAATGTCATCAACAAGCGATATTGTCACTTGGTACTTTTTACCTGTTGAAGTCTCGACAATAACCATCTTTTAAAGATACGAAAATGTTTCCGTAAATTGAAATTAGAACAATAAAAGTTTACGTTTTTGTGAATATATTATATATTAATTAACTTATAGGTAAAGTAAACATTGCGTTTTTCTAACCCTCTAACCTCCCAATATCCCTATTACCACTCCCTTTTTCGATACCAACATTCAAGTCCCCAAGTTCCTTACGGGACAGTTCTACAACTTCCATAAGTTCCTTAACTTTTTCAGGATAATCGTCATACACATTAAACTGTTCCCCGGGGTCGCGCATCATATTATAAAGTTCAGGTGTTTCAATACTCATTTTTATTCTTTTGCCAGCATGGCCATCATTTCCGGGGCTTGTGTTGTATGATTGCCATGTATGGGGCAATACCAGTTTCCAATTGCCCTTACGCACACCGTTTAAATTGTTCTTACCGTGATAGTATAGAATAGTTTCTCGTGGTTCAGATTTAAAGTCGCCTTTCCAAAGTGATGAAATATCAACACCATCAATCTTATTATCCGATAATTTTCCGTTTGTCATAGCAGAAAATGTTGGCAACAAATCAATGGCACAAGCCAGTTTATTGCAAATAGTGCCTTCGGGAGTTTTTCCGGGCCATCGAATGATAAACGGCACTCGCTGTCCGCCTTCCCAACTCGTGGTTTTTCCTTCGCGTAGTCCTCCAGACGAACCCGCATGATTTCCAAAATTTAACCAAGGCCCATTATCTGATGTAAAAATTAAAATCGTATTACCCGATATATTGTTTTGCGCTAAAGCTTTACTTATTTCTCCGACAGACCAATCAATTTCCATCATCACATCACCATACAGCCCTTGCACGCTTTTGCCTCTAAATTTATCAGAAACGCCCAAAGGAATATGTCCCATAGAATGTGGCACGTATAAAAAGAATGGTTTTTTTGCATTTCTATTAATAAAATCGACTGCTTTTTCAGTAAAAAGTGTTGTGAGCTTATCTTGATCTTTCAGACTTGTAATGTTCTCGATAACCTCATTGCCTTCCATTAAAGGTAATTCTGGAAAATCTGAAGCCCATTTCCCTTTTGGTGATTTTTCTCCAGTAATATTGCTATGTGGCCACATATCATTTGAATAAGGCAAACCTACATATTCATCAAAACCATGTTGTAACGGCAGAAACTCTCTTTGCCAGCCCAAATGCCATTTGCCAAAGCAAGCGGTTGCATAACCTTGTGCTTTAAATAGCTCTGCAATGGTTAGTTCTTTTGGGTTAATTCCAATATTATGATGCGGAAATAAAGCCCCTGAAAATCCAATTCTATTTGGGTAACATCCTGTTAAAAGTCCTGCACGCGAAGCACTACACACAGGTTGGGCCGCATAAAAATTTGTAAACCGCATGCCTTTGCTTGCCATTTGGTCTAGGTTGGGTGTTTCAAAACCTGTTGCGCCGTAGCAACCCACATCGCCATAGCCTTCGTCATCTATAAAAATGACAATTACATTTGGTGTTTCGGAGTTTTGAGCTCGGATTATATTATTATGGCCAAGAAAAACTACTGCTATAAATAGAATTAAAGTTGCATGTTTTTTCATCTTAAAAAGTTTTTTTAACTATTCTCAATATCACTAATATGATGTTCCAGAGCCTTTACAGAAATCTGGATTTCTAAAATCAAATAAGCTAATGAAGCAATTAACAACAATAAAGCAGCACCAAATACCCAGATAGCAATAAACTGCTGTTGTACATAAATTAAAAACATCGTTAAAACACATAGTAAAAGACTAGAGATTCCTAGTATTTGCATGGATCTGGTAAGGTACAATCGCCTTTTGATGTTTTGAATTTGTGCTATTAAAACACTATTTTTATTTTGAATGTATTTATCATGTAAACTTCTTATGGTTGCTGCATATGCTAAAAACCTATTGGTGTAAGCCAACATTATTAAAGAAATAGCCGAAAACAGTAAGGCTGGCGTAGTAAGTGTCAATTCTTCCATAATTTTTTTAAAGGTGTAGTCAAAGTTAGTCATAGCAAATTAATTATTAGTGTTATTTTATGTTTGATTTGGTGTAGGATTTTTATATTTTCGGGTGGTGCAAGAAGACTTTCTACATTACATATGGAAACATAAAAAGTTTGATTCTAAGAATTTAAAAACTTCAAATAACGAAGCCATTGCTATTATAGCAAACGGGCAACATAATTTAAACGCAGGTCCCGATTTTTTCAATGGTCAAGTTAGAATTAACGACCAGCTTTGGGCAGGGAATATTGAGATTCACTTAAAATCTTCCGATTGGTTTTTACACAATCACGAGCGAGACAAAGCTTATGATAACGTGATTTTACATGTGGTTTGGGAGCACGATTCTGAAGTATTTAGAAAAGATAATTCTGTAATTCCTACTTTAGAATTAAAAGATTATGTGTCGCCTTCAGCATTAAAAAATTATACCAAATTGTTTCATTCAAGTCAAAACTGGATTAATTGTGAAAATGATTTTGCAACTATTGACGATTTTACGAATAACAATTGGTTAGAGCGACTTTATTTTGAACGTTTAGAACGAAAATCTGTTGAAGTTTTAAAATTATTAGAAGATTCAAAAAACAATTGGGAAGCGGTATTGTTCAAAATGTTGGCTAAGAACTTCGGATTGAAAGTAAATGGAGACCCGTTTTTAAGTATGGCAAGTTCTTTTGACTTTTCAATCTTAAGAAAAACACAATCTAAAATTGAAAGTATTGAGGCGTTGTTATTCGGGCAATCGGGTTTGTTAAATGAAACGATTGAAGACGCATATTATCTGCAACTACAAAAAGAATACACGTTTTTAATACAAAAGTTCAGTCTTGATAATACGTTGGTTGTAACACCTTCATTCTTTAGGTTAAGACCAAGTAATTTCCCAACGATAAGATTATCGCAATTGGCAAATCTATATCATAAACATCAAAATCTATTTTCAAAATTAGTTGAAGCTGAATCAATCGAAAAGATAATTGAGATGTTATCTGTTAGTGCTTCAGAATTCTGGAAAACGCATTACACCTTTGCGAAAACTTCAAAAGCATCAAAAAAGGCGATTACTAAATCGTTCATTCAGCTCTTAATTATCAACACAATTATTCCTTTAAAGTTCAGTTATGCCAAAAATCGAGGCAAATCTTCCGAAGAAAAAATTATTGGAATTATGGAACAAATGCCTTCTGAAAAAAATAGTATTATAGATAAATTTAATGCGCTTAAAAAAGAAGTTTCAAATAATGCATTAAAATCTCAAGCATTAATCCAGCTTAAAAACGAATATTGCGATAAAAACCAATGTTTAAAATGTGCTATTGGTAACAAACTTTTGAACAGTTAAACTTTTTTAACCTCTAAACCCCTAAACTTATATCCTATAAACTTTTTTTCAGCCCCTAAACTTTCAAACTTTCAAACTAAAGATTAACTTGCGCTTATGAATATTTTTTACAGAAGCTTATTGTATTTACAAAAGCATGGATATCATGTTTGCCAGCGTATTGCCGATAGGTTGGGGATTCGTGCAAAAGTGGTGCGTACCTCGTTTATGTACATCACATTTGTAACGGTTGGTTTTGGTTTTGCACTCTATATGTTTTTGGCATTTTGGATGCGTATAAAAGATTTAGTCTATACAAAACGTTCATCAGTTTTCGACTTGTAATAAATGAATCCGATAATAAGACTTTTTAGATCCAGAATATATATGGCACTAATTTTATTAGTGCTTATATTGGGCATTGGTGTGTTTGGATATAGATATGTTTCTGATTATTCTTGGGTCGATGCACTTTACATGACGGTAATTACCATGACCACTGTTGGTTTTGGTGAAGTTATGCCGTTAGACGATCAATCAAAAATATTTACTATTTTTCTAATATTGGCAAGTATAATTATTGTGGGTTATGCGTTGTCTATAATTACCGAATTTATTTTAAGCAAAAATAATATTGAAGAATTAAAACATAAAAAGATGCAGAAGAAAATAGATAGTTTTAGCGATCATGTTGTTATTTGCGGTTACGGTAGAAATGGGAAACAGGCAGCTATAAAATTACAAGCTCACAACAAATCATTCGTTGTAATTGAAAGGGATAAAGAAGTGGAGGAGCGTTTAAAACATGATGAAGTGCCTTATGTAATTGGAAATGCGAACGAAGACGAAACACTAATTATGGCAGGTGTAGAAAGGGCGTCTAATTTTATATCTGCATTACCAAATGATGCCGATAATTTGTTTGTGGTACTTTCTACAAGACAAATGAATAGCAAAATAAATATTATCAGTAGGGCATCTCAGGAATCTTCTTATCAGAAATTAAAGTTTGCAGGGGCCAATAATGTGATTTTACCTGATAAGATAGGAGGAGATCATATGGCATCTTTAGTTGTGGTTCCTGGTTTAATGGAGTTTATTGATAATTTGTCGATTGTTGGGAAATCAAAAATAAATCTAGAAGAGGTTGCAGTAGAAAAGTTGTTCAATTCAAAAAAGGCGAGAACGATTAAAGATTTAGATTTAAGAAAAAAAACAGGCTGTACCGTAATTGGTTATAAAGATGAAAACGGAGAATATACCTTAAATCCAGAGGCAGAATTAATTCTAGCTCCAAACTCAAAAATTATAGTTTTAGGCAGACCAGAACAAATACAAGATTTAAATTCCATATACGATATTGACATAGAGGATTCATAACAATTAAGTCATTATGTTTTAAAAATCGATTTTTTTTTAGCATCTTGCTAACTTCTTATGCGCATTTTTCAATAATCAACTAACAGATTTTTTACTATGAAGAAATATCTTCTTTCAATATGTACATTGTTCTTACCATTAATAAACTTCGCTCAAGAATCAACTTCAGAACAAATAGATAGAGTCTTTAAAGATTATACAGGTTGGTTTGTGGATGCTATTTTTTATGAAATTCCATTTTCGGAAACCTACAAAATTCCGTGGGTACTTATAGTGTTAATTGGTGGTGCATTATTTTTTACATTCTACTTTAGATTTATAAATATTACAGGTTTTAGAACAGCCGTACGTGTTGTTCAAGGTAAATATGAGGATATTGAAAAACACGGTGCCGATACACTTTATGGCGACATGACCCCAAATGAAGATGAAAATATTATTGAAACCTTAAGGGACGATGGTGCCCATGGAGAAGTATCTCACTTTCAGGCATTAACAGCCGCTTTGTCCGCAACCGTAGGTTTGGGGAATATAGCTGGTGTTGCGGTGGCATTGTCCATTGGTGGCCCTGGTGCAACATTTTGGATGATTCTTGCAGGTTTGCTGGGTATGGCATCAAAATTTGCAGAATGTACCTTGGGTGTAAAATATCGAGATGTTGGGGAAGATGGTACTGTTTATGGCGGTCCTATGTATTACTTGACCAAGGGGCTTAAGGAAAAAGGTATGAAAGGGTTTGGTAAAGTACTTGCCGTATTATTTGCCATATTCGTAATAGGTGGTTCTTTTGGTGGCGGAAATATGTTTCAAGCAAACCAAGCAGCGGCTCAATTTATAAAATTATTTAATTTTGAAAGTACCAATGCAGGTATGTATTTTGGACTAGGTATGGCTGTAATTGTGGCTGTAGTAATTATTGGGGGCATTAAAAGAATAGCTTCGGTAACCGAAAAAATAGTACCTTTTATGGCAGGAATCTATGTGTTGGCATCTTTAATAATTCTGGGTGCTAATTGGACATTGATTGATGATGCGTTCGCTTTAATTTATCATGGTGCATTTTCTGGATTAGGAATAGCAGGCGGTCTTGTTGGAGTTATGATTCAAGGCATTAGAAGAGGTGCTTTTTCCAACGAAGCTGGTGTTGGTAGTGCTGCAATTGCGCATTCCGCAGTAAGAACTAAATATCCTGCAAGTGAAGGGATTGTTGCGCTTTTAGAGCCATTTGTGGATACAGTAGTTATTTGTACCATGACAGCTTTAGTGATTGTTATTACCAATTTTGACGGCAGTTTTATGGAATATGGCGTGCCAATTAAAAAAGGTGTAGAGCTAACTGCTACCGCTTTTGATACTGTAATCCCACACTTTTCGGTTGTATTGACAGTTGCGGTAATTTTATTTGCATTTTCAACCATGATTTCTTGGTCGTATTACGGCATGCAAGGGTGGGTGTTTTTGTTTGGTAAAGGGAAAATAACCGACTTGGTATATAAAGTATTATTCTTATTTTTCGTTGTGGTAGGATCTTCTATCAGTCTTGGAGCGGTTATAGATTTCTCCGATGCCATGATTTTCGCCATGGTAGTTCCAAATATTATCGGGGTAATTATACTGTCGCCAGTTATTAGTAAGGAATTGAAAAAGTATTTAAAAGCTATAAGTTTAAAACAAGATGCTTTGGATGAAGGTGCTGAAGATTTAACCAAGCACATGTAATAAAAACATTTAAATTGAAATTATATGAAATCCCATTTTGTATTCACTAAAGAACAACGAAATGGGATTTTTTTATTGTTATTTATCATAGTTGTACTGCAATGTATTTATTTTTTTGTTGTTCCAATGGCTGTTGAGAATAATTCTGAAGATATTTCAATAAATGAAACCGAATTACAACAATATGAAGCTGAAATTGATTCACTTCGAAAAGTCGAAATTGAAGCAAGAAAGCCTAAAATTTATCCTTTCAATCCAAATTTCATTACAGATTATAAAGGCGCAACTTTAGGAATGAGCAACGCCGAAATTGATAAATTGCTTGCATTCCGAAAAGCAGACCAATGGATTAACTCCACAAAACAGTTTCAGGACGTTACAGGTGTTTCAGATTCTTTACTTGCTGCAATAAGTCCGTATTTTAAATTTCCGGAATGGGTTACAAATCCTAAACCAAAACATGTATTTTCAAATTCATACAACAATAAACCAAAAACCTACGCTCAAAAAAGAGACTTAAATACGGCTTCCGCAAAAGAGTTGCAACGTGTTAATGGCATTGGAGGAGTATTGTCTCAACGCATCATAAAGTATCGCGATAAATTCAAAGGCGGTTTTATTGCAGATGTTCAATTACAAGAGGTTTATGGTTTAACCTCAGAAGTGATTTCGAACATCACTAAAGAGTTCACAGTAAAAACACCCCGAAAAATCAACAAAATAAATATCAATTCGGCAACAGCTGACGAACTAGTTACAATTCAGCATATAGACTACGAAATAGCACACAATATTATCGAATACCGTCAGTTGCACGAAGGCTTTAGGTCTTTAGACGAATTAACAAAAGTTAAAGACTTCCCGATAAGCAAAGTAGAAATAATTAAATTATCTTTGCAAATTCAATAAAAAGAGTACATTAAAATTTCCTATCCTAACAAACCGAACAGGCGTTTAATGTGTATCTAAAAATTACGGTATGACAAGTATGTATTTTACTGAAGAGCATCATCTCTTTAGAAAAAGTTTGCAGGATTTTCTGAAGAAAGAGGTTGTGCCTCACATCGAAAGTTGGGAAACATCTGGAGAAATAGATCCATCTATTTGGGTAAAGTTTGGCGACATGGGTTTTTTGGGAATTAACTATCCTGAAGCCTATGGCGGTTTAAATCTAGATTTATTCTACACCGTAATACTATTGGAAGAATTGCAAAAAATCAATTCAGGCGGATTTGCAGCAGCAGTTTGGGCGCATGTGTATTTAGCAATGACGCATTTAAATGCCGAAGGCGACGAGGCCATAAAGCAAAACTACCTTACCCCAAGTATTTCAGGAGAAAAAATAGGCTGTCTGTGCATTACCGAACCTTTTGGCGGAAGCGATGTGGCAGGTATGAGAACAACCGCCATTAAGCAAGGCGATAATTACATTATCAACGGTTCTAAAACATTTATAACCAATGGTGTAAGTAGCGATTATTTAATTATAGCCGCCAAAACCACACCAGAATTAGGAAATAAAGGCATCAGCATATTTGTTATAGATAGAGCAACCAAAGGCGTTTCGGCAACCAAATTGGATAAATTGGGTTGGCGCGCATCAGATACAGGAGAAATAGCGTTTGATAACGTTAGCATTCCCGCAAGTAACTTAATGGGCGATGAAAACAAAGGCTTCAATTACATCATGCAACATTTTGCTTTAGAGCGTTTAATTATGGGCATTAACGCCCACGCCAGAGCAGAATTTGCACTAGAATACGCCTTGCAATATATGAGCGAACGTCATGCTTTTGGAAAAACTATAGATAAATTTCAAGCACTTCGACATACTATTTCAGAGTTGTATGCCGATTTAGAGATATGCAAAAGCTATAACTACGCAGTAGCCAATGCACTCAATAAAGGCGAATATGTGGTAAAAGAAGCTACAATTTCAAAATTGAAGTCCACCAAAATGGCCGATGATGTTATTTACCAATGTCTTCAGTTTTTGGGCGGTTACGGTTATATGGAAGACTATCCCATGGCGCGTTTGTTTAGAGACAGCAGACTAGGGCCTATTGGTGGCGGAACCTCAGAGATTTTAAGAGAGATTCTTGCAAAAATTATTATTGATAAAAAGGAGTATAAACCTGCGACTTAAATAGTTGTTATTTTTGAGGTGTTTTTTGTCATTCCTGCGAAGGCAGGAATCCACTAATAAATATTCAGCTTAAACCAAAAGTTATTGGTCAATTTATTGTAAAAGCAAAAGGGTGCCGTTTCAATCTCTAACGCGGGTGTTTGCTAGGTTTTGGGTAAGTCTTAAATGTGTGTTTACTATCAGTTTTTCCGTCTTAAAACTCTATGTAATAAAACAGACTCAAGTTGCTGGTGCTCGTTTTTAACGAGTACCCATAAAATATTTAAACTCAATACGGTACTCGTTTTAAACGAGCACTAGCGGGGGTATAAACCTGCTACTTAATTTTTTTGCTAATATTTCGATGTATGTTCAGGTTTTATTCTAGAGATTATTAGATATCAAGATTTGTAATAGGAGAAGAACTCATTTAGAAATTTTAAAAATATAAAACTTAGGGCTCATGCCCAATATTTTAGTTTGATATTTCGCATAATTACATAAGGTATAGATTTGTAAATGATTTTCCTCGAGAAATTTAAATGCATAAAAGTACTTAAATAAGTACTTTTTTATTATTTTTGCGTTATGGAAACAGTAAATTACACAGACTTTCGCTCAAATCTAAAACATTGGTTCGATAAAGTAATCAATGATGTTAGTGATATTGTCATTAAACGAAAAAATGGTAAAGACCTTGTATTAATTTCATTGGACGAATACAACTCGTTAAAAGAAACCACCTATTTGCTAACTGGCAAAAACAGAGACGTATTATTAAATTCTATCAAAGAGCTTGAAGCTGGAAACGGCATTCAAAAAGATGTATTAGAATAAATGAAATTAACGTGGTCTAGTTCTTCATGGGAAGATTATTTGTATTGGCAAAAAGTTGATAAGAAAATCGTCAAACGAATTAATGAACTCCTTAAAAGCTGTATGCGAACACCTTTTGAGGGCATCGGAAAACCCGAAGCTCTAAAAGGAGACTTGCAAGGGTATTGGTCTAGAAGAATAAGTTCAGAACATAGATTGGTTTATAAATATAAAGATGAACACATTTTGATAGCAGCTTGTCGATATCATTATGGAAAATAATATATAGGTTGCTGGTGCTCGTTTGTAACGAGTACCTATAACTATGCTTTTAGCAATCAGTTTCTATACATAGTTATATTATTAACTTAACTTTGATGTAAATTATTTAGATTTACTCAATACCGTACTCGTTGCAAACGAGTACTAGCGGGGCGTTCCTTCCAACGTTTTTTGCAATACAGAATTTATTTTTGAGTCAATAATGTCTGTTAATTTCCCAGACACTATCCTAAAATCTGTGTAAGTTTCAAAACTCAGGGTTAAATTATTTATAGTTTAATCCTGTTTTCAAATATAGCTAAAAATTGGTTCAATATAATTCCCCAATTTCTAATTGGCATT
>NZ_JBFDAE010000023.1:0-58801 GCF_040720935.1 Algibacter sp. 2305UL17-15 | reverse complement strand
AATGATTGATCAGAAATTCAGGTAAGATAAGTTTGAGTAAGTCTAGATAATTGTCCAAGGTTCTTTTTTTAAACAAAAATCGGAATCTTATTCCAATTCACACACAACTTTTTGACTTGATCCCAAATAACTCAATAAATTAAAAAATTCCGTGAAAACTGGATTTTTTTATGTGTAAGCCAAAACTTATCTTAATAGTTTTGCTACTAGTTAAGAAAAAAAACTTATATTTGAATATCGCTAATTAACTTTAGTGATAATTTTTCTTTTTCATAGCAATTTTTTTCCCATCCTTAATTTTATTGAGGGTGGGTTTTGTTATTATAGCAATTTCATGTCAATTTCATTGGATATGTTTTCTTTTGGGACAAACACATACTTTGATAAAATGCACGTCCCGATAGCTATCGGGAACATTAATTTTTTCTCTATTATGAAATAGCACAAAATGAATCAACACTAATTTTAAAAATCGATGGATTTTTTATTTGTGACAATTATATTTTTATCTGTTTTCGGTTTTATTCGTGAATTGGTGGCAAAAAAGATTCTAAAGTAAAAGTATGTGTTTTACCGCTGTATTTTCTTTGTATCGGTATAAAAGGCTCAACTACATTTAATATCTTTACGCTTGCTTATCAATTAAAAATTGTGAATGGATAACATATTAGAAGTGCGTGGCGTAAGTAAAAAATTCGGCAATTTTACGGCATTAAACAATGTTTCTATTGCCGTACCTAAAGGAAGTATTTATGGTCTTTTAGGACCTAATGGCGCAGGAAAAACAACCTTAATTAGAATTATAAATCAAATTACCTTACCAGATTCCGGTAGTGTAATCTTAGATGGAGAAGCACTTAACAATTCGCATATAAAAGATATTGGCTACCTCCCCGAAGAACGCGGTTTATACAAATCTATGAAAGTTGGTGAGCAAGCTTTGTATTTGGCACAACTAAAAGGTTTAAGTAAAACCGAGGCAAAGGAGCGTTTAAAATATTGGTTTGATCGTTTAGAGATAGGGGATTGGTGGCACAAGAAAATCCAAGAACTTTCTAAAGGCATGGCACAAAAAATACAGTTTGTGGTAACCGTTTTACACGCCCCTAAACTGCTTATTTTTGATGAACCTTTTTCAGGTTTCGACCCTATTAATGCCAATTTAATTAAAGATGAAATTTTACGTTTACGCGAAAATGGAGCAACCGTTATTTTCTCTACACATCGTATGGAATCGGTGGAAGAGCTATGTGATGACATTACATTAATCCATAAGTCTAATAAAATTTTGGACGGAAAAATTTTGGACGTCAAACGAAGTTATAAAACCAATACCTATGAAGTTGGTGTTAAAGTATCTGATACGACTGTGCTGCAAAAAGAACTTTCAGATACTTTTGATATCGCACCTGCAAGTTTTAAAACTTTAAATGAAGAGTTGAAATTGAATATCAAATTAAAAGAACATCAAAACCCAAATGATTTGTTGAATTACTTAACATCAAAAGGGGAAGTCTCTCATTTTGTAGAGCTAATACCAAGTGTTAATGATATTTTCATTCAAACTGTAACTCAAAATAACCTACAATAACTTATGAATCATTTACCTCTAATCATAAAGCGTGAGTATCTGTCTAAGGTTAAAAACAAGTCGTTCATTGTAATGACATTTTTAAGTCCTCTTATAATGATAGTTTTGATTAGTGTTGTTGCTTACTTATCACAAGTAAATAATGATAAAGTACGTGTGATTTCAATTTTAGATGAATCTGGATTGGTCGCAGACGTTTTTGAAAACACAGATAATACTATCTATCACAAACTTGAGGACATGTCTCTCGATACCGCAAAAGAAGTGGTAACCGAATCTTCGGGTTATGGCCTATTGCACATTCAAAATAACGACGACGTAAATTTACTTTCAAAAGGCATACGGTTTTATTCAAAAGAATCTCCTTCAATTTCCACAATTTCTAATTTAGAGTATCAATTAACAAAACGGTTAACTAGGTTGAATTATAAAAACTTAGATATTGATATCGATAAGATAGAATCATCAAAAATAAACGTTACTATTTTTCAAGAAAATTTTGTTGGAGAAACATCCTCAACAACAGATAATGTAATAAAACTCATTTTCGGTGGCGCAGCGGGATATTTATTGTTCATGTTTATCATCATTTATGGCAATATGATTATGCGAAGTGTCATTGAAGAAAAAACGAGTAGAATTATTGAAATCATAGTATCTTCTGTAAAACCAATTCAGTTAATGCTTGGTAAAATTATTGGGACATCTTTGGCTGGAATTACGCAGTTTGCAATTTGGCTTGTTTTGGGTAGTATATTATTGTTTGTTGTTTCTGCAATTTTGGGAATAGATATGTCGCAAATGCAAACACCACAGCAAGCGATGATTGAGCAAGCCATGGATAACCCAGAAGTAAATCAAAAAATTCAAGAAGCTTTAGCAGGGTTTTATAATTTACCGCTAACCAATTTAATAGTGGCATTTATTTTATTTTTTATTAGTGGCTATTTGCTTTATAGCTCATTTTACGCAGCTATAGGGGCAGCAGTAGATAATGAAACCGATACACAACAATTTATGCTCCCGATAATTATGCCGTTAATATTGGCGGTATATATTGGTATATTTACTGTAATAGAAGATCCTCACGGAACTGTATCTACCGTGTTTTCTTTTATACCGCTTACCTCGCCGGTAGTGATGCTCATGCGTATCCCTTTTAGTGTCCCAATTTGGCAACAGCTATTGTCCTTGGGGATATTAATAGGAAGTTTTATGTTTACAGTATGGTTTGCGGCCAAAATATACAGAGTTGGTATTTTAATGTATGGTAAAAAACCAACGTATAGAGAATTAATTAAATGGATTAAATATTAATTATGATCTTGCAATTAGACGAAATAGAAGAAAAAATTAAAGAAAGTACTGCTTGGGAAAAATTTAGCGAATTTCTCAACCTGCACTATGATTTTAGTAAGGATTTAACCATCTCTGTTAAAGATGTTATTGTTATAATCACGGTAATATTTATAACCACTCTTATTTTAAAAGTAGTTTTTAAACTCATTACAAAGAACTTACCAGATGACGATAAAAGTAAATTCAATGTCGTTTTTGGCTATTTTAGGTGGTTGGTATATTTAGTGATACTGTTGATTACCCTAAATGCTATCGGCGTTAATGTTACAGCCGTTTTTGCTGCATCTGCAGCATTGCTTATAGGTATTGGTCTAGCGTTACAAACCTTGTTTCAAGACATTATTTCGGGTGTGTTTATTTTAATCGATCAATCTGTCCATGTTGGCGATATTATAGAATTAGATGGAAAAGTGGGGCGTGTAGATGAAATTAAATTGCGCACAACCAGAGCAGTTACCATCGATAATAAAGTGTTGATTATTCCTAATCATCTCTACTTAACAAATAGCCTTTATAATTGGACACAAAACGGAACCACAACCAGGGAAAGCGTAAAAGTTGGTGTGGCTTATGGTAGCGATGTGCAATTGGTTAAAAAATTATTGCTAAAAGCAGCCTCAAGTCACAATATGGTTTTAAAGCATCCAGCACCATATGTGTTTTTCGATAATTTCGGAGATAGTTCTTTAGATTTCAGATTGGTTTTTACCTTAAATGATAGTTTTCAAGGTGCTATTCCTAAAAGTGATATTCGTTTTGAAATAGACAGACTATTCAGGGAAAACGATATTACAATACCATTCCCACAAAGAGATATTCATATTATTCAAAAATAAAATAAGTTAATTATGCCCAAAATATTAATAATTGAAGACGAAGCAGCGATAAGACGTGTATTGGTTAAAATCCTTTCGGAGGAAAATGACACATATGAAGTTGAAGAAGCTGAAGATGGTTTGTCCGGAATTGAAAAAATTAAGAAAGACGATTACGATTTGGTGCTGTGTGATATTAAAATGCCAAAAATGGACGGTGTAGAAGTATTGGAAGCCACAAAAAAAATAAAACCAGAAACTCCGATAGTCATGATTTCGGGCCATGGCGATTTAGATACCGCAGTAAATACAATGCGTATGGGGGCGTTCGATTATATCTCGAAACCACCGGATTTAAATAGATTATTAAACACGGTTAGAAACGCCTTGGACAGAAAAGAATTGGTTGTAGAAAACAAAATTCTCAAGAAAAAGGTAAGCAAGAAATATGAAATGATAGGAGATAGCGATTCTATCTCTCAAATTAAAGCTATTATAGATAAAGTAGCGCCAACAGATGCTAGGGTATTAATTACGGGCCCTAACGGAACAGGAAAAGAACTGGTGGCACATTGGTTGCACGAAAAAAGCGAACGCGTTAAAGCACCAATGATTGAAGTAAATTGTGCTGCAATCCCGAGTGAATTGATTGAAAGCGAATTATTCGGTCATGTAAAAGGCGCATTTACGAGTGCCAATAAAGATAGAGCTGGTAAGTTTGAAGCTGCCAATGGTGGTACTATTTTTCTAGATGAAATAGGAGACATGAGCTTATCGGCACAAGCAAAAGTATTACGGGCCTTACAAGAAGGCCGTATTCAACGTGTTGGAAGTGATAAGGATATTAAAGTGAATGTTCGTGTTGTTGCTGCGACCAATAAAAATTTGAAGAAAGAGATTGAAGAAGGTAGATTCCGTGAAGATTTATACCATAGGTTAGCCGTTATTTTAATTAAAGTTCCATCGTTAAATGAACGGAGAGAGGATATCCCTTTATTGATAAACCATTTTTCTAAAAAGATTTCTGATGAACAAGGAACTGCCCAAAAGAACTTTTCCGACAAAGCCATTAAATTGCTGCAAGATTACGATTGGACCGGAAATATTCGAGAACTACGCAATGTTGTAGAGCGACTTATTATTCTAGGAGGAAGTGAGGTAAGCGAACAAGATGTGAAACTATTTGCTTCAAAATAACAGACTGAAAGTCTGTTTCATTCGTAACAATTAAAACCATGAGAATTGAAATGATATCATTCACGTATAGATTTGTGATAATTAGTGTAATTCGTGGCTAAAATTTATAGAAACTAAATTAACTGCAATGTCCCTAATCGTCGTTAGCAGGTTTTAATTAGATAATAATAAGACATTAAAATGAAACACATAAAAGAGAACGATTTTAAAATCACTTCAAAAATAAGCATCAAAGATTTGCCAACGTCTTATGATGCTCAGGCTACCAAAGACGAAGTAGAAGGTGCGCTTAAGAAATTAAGAAAACAATTAAGTGAAATTCAAAATACTATGTATGCGCATGATAAATATGCCGTTTTGGTGTGTTTACAAGGGATGGATACGTCTGGAAAAGACAGTTTGGTACGTGAGGTTTTTAAAAGTTTTAACGTAAGGGGCGTACAAGTCCATAGTTTTAAAGTACCTACCGATTTAGAGCTAGGCCATGATTATTTATGGCGACATTATATTGCACTTCCGCCACGCGGAAAATTTGGCGTTTTCAACAGAACTCATTATGAGAATGTTTTAGTAACTAGAGTACATCCAAATTATATTTTAGGCGAAAATTTGCCAGATGTGAATTCAGTCGAAGATATCAACGATGCTTTTTGGGACAAGCGTTTTGAGCAAATCAATAATTTTGAAAAGCATCTTGCTGAAAACGGGACGATAATCTTTAAATTCTTTTTGAACCTTTCTAAAGAAGAACAAAAATTCAGATTGTTAAGACGATTGAGAAAACAAGAAAAAAATTGGAAATTTTCTCCAGGCGATTTAAAGGAACGCAAACTTTGGGACACCTATCAAGACTGTTATGAAGATGCCATCAATAGAACTTCAAAAAAACATGCCCCTTGGTATAACATTCCTGCAGATGATAAACCTACAGCACGTTATATCGTAGCAAAGATTATGTATGATGCCTTGAGTAAATATACTGATATTAAAGAGCCAGAGCTGGATGAGGATGTTAAGGCTAATTTAGAATTGTATAAGGCGCAGTTGGAGCGTGAGTAGATTATCTTATCTATAATCAATTTGAGATTACCGAGTTGTGTTTCTTAATAATCGCCATTTTTTAATACTATTGCGAATTACAAGAGCAATTAAACCAATAAAAAAATCTCCTACTAAATAAGCGATTTTTAAGATGTCGCCCCGTTGGGGCTTGTTTTTTAGTTTATATCCTTTTGCTTCAAAGATTCCATCCCTATGGGATTCTTTTAGCTCCAGAGGAGCGTAATCTTTATAGATCGAAGCAAAAAATGTTATAAAGCTCCATAGGAGCGAAATTTAATCGGACAATAGTGATTTTAATTTTCTTCCTCATCAGGAAAAGTAATATGCTGATATGCTCCCAAATCTGGACTTGCAGTTCTATTTACCATTAAAATATCATCAGGAACTTGGCTTGCAAAAGAGCTATTACCTTTAGCATTTGCAGCGGAATCATCGCCAATAATCAACATGTTTTTACTCGGGTCTTTAAAATCAGGGTCTTTATTAAAGATGACACCTTCATAAAGTGCGGTATTTTCAAAATTGTAATTATCGCCTGTAAAGTTGTTGTTTCTATCTTCAAATCGAACTAAGCAATTCGTAAACTTAAAATTAAAGCTCACAGCATCGTCTTCAATTTCATCTAAAAGAAATTCTGGATTATCATTTCCATAGATAATACAATTGTTAAAATTAGCTTCATCTAAATCAGCAACGGTAGCGGTTTCATCTTCATCAATTACAAAATTATTAACTAATAAGGCAGGCAACGGTCTAAAACTGTTTTGCCAATAATTAGCAATAGTACAATGTGTAAAATTATATTTACCGCCAAAAGTAGCTGCCAACGACGATTGCCCCGCATTATTTAAAACCACATTTTCTCCATTAATAGAGGTGTTTCTACCTAAAATCCCAAAACTTCCAGAATTATATATTTGGGAATTTTTAATATTGAGTTTGCCATTAAACGCATTGACATTGCCATCACATAAAATTCCAACCAATGCATTTTTTATGGTTGCATAATTAAATGTATTGCCAAAACTGCCATCTAATAACCAAATAGTGCCCCATTGTCCGGGTCTTTCCGAAAAGTTAGGCTCTAGTCTATCGCCTTCAAAAATCACTTCATTATCCAAAGTTTCTTGGTCTGGACTGTAAGTGCCATTCACTTTTATTGAGGCACCAGACTGAACAATAATCCCGGAATTTTCATGAAAGTGTAATCTTGCACCCGCCTCAACAGTTAATGTTTGTCCGCTTGGAACTGCTGCAAATCCGTAAATTACATAAGGTTTTTCATTGGTAAGCGTTAATTCATGGGGTAACAATTCTCGCCCTTGTAAATTTGTTATAAATTGTTCCCCTCCGATATTAAGCGTAAGTGTATCAATAACTTTGGTGGTGTTATCTCTATTAGGATAAATAAAAACGGCATCTTTAATTAAAGTGACCAACTCAACTTTTTGTAGGTTGCCGCCAGAATCAAATTCAATTTGGTCCATATGCAAAAATTCACCATTAATATTCGGGGTAGAATTGATGTCTAATGTGGTTTCTATAAAAACAAAAAGGCTATCGTTTGCCAATAACTCAATGTTTTCAAACGTTTTCCCAGCCATGCCATCCACACTAAGTCTGTATTGCGAGGCATTTCCCGTTGCCAACTTTACGCTGGGTATGAGGATATCATTATCGCTTTTATTATAGACCTTTAGGTTGTATGTGCTAGAACCAATATTGGTAAAAACCGTGTCTAAATAGACGGTGTCTCTTGAAAATTCAAGACTTCCAGTACTTGGTGAAAATTCAAAATCCTTGCGGCAAGAGCTCCAAAGGACTAAAAAACAAACTGTAATTATAAAGTAGATATATTGTTTCATCAAAGCAAAAGTAATTAATGGCTAAAAATATAACTTTTGAAAAGAAGAATTAGTATGATATTAGTTTTTTAAAGGAAAAGAATCTTCAGGTTTTTCGAATTCTTGGGTAATTTCTAGAAACTCCCTACTAAATTTAAACAAGGAGTCTAAAAGAATGACTTTGTTTTCTTCGGAAGTTAACCGTTTATTTAAATTTTTAGAATCGCAATAATCGAGGAAAAGATGAGCGTATTCTTCGGGAATCTTCAAATCTTGATTAAGCAATTTTAAGTTGAATAATTTATCTTTTTTGAAAAGCGAATCTAAGGTTTTGTAGGTTATAAATTCTATAGGTTGAATTTTGGGTTTATCTTTCTTCTTAAAAAGTTTACCGATAAGAGATGCTACTTGAATAAAATCCAAGCCATATTTAGGAGGATTGGTGTATAAATGAGGGTTGTTTTTCATATCATTTGCTAATTGAAGTCCCGTTTTTTCGGTGTATTCAACAGCATTAAATTCTTTAGATTTTTCATCAATTACCAGAACGTCTCCCAATTTGTTTACCATTTTCTTCAACTCAAAAACAGCTACATCATGAAAATGATTAGGTTTAAGTGCAACACTTTTTTCATGATGAAATAGTGATTGGAATAAAAGCGTATCGTTTATGGCTGCTGCGATAGTAAAACTACCATCTTGATCGGTGTAGGTTTTTGTTTTTTTACTGACATTGAAGACTTTAATGCCCTTAACGGTAGATTCGTTATCATAAACCTTTCCCTTGATGTTTTGAGCAAACATTGAAAAGGGGAGCAGCAAAAAAAATAAATGTCTCAATGTCATTCCTTGGTTATTGAGTATCAAATTAAAGTATTTTGATGAATAGCCGATTAAAAATTAAGATACTTTAACATAAGAATTAATGAAGTCTTAACATTTTTACATAAAAAAACCTGATAGGTGTTAAGCCGTATCAGGTTTTCAGTTTAGTAAAGTTTAATTATAGTTGTTCAGTTATAACAATGCTTTAATCATTTTTACAGCACTTTCAGCAGTTATATCTCGTTGTGGAGAACCAAACATTTCATAACCTACCATAAATTTCTTAACCGAAGCACTTCTCAACAATGGCGGGTAAAAACTCATATGCCAATGCCAATGTTTGTTTTCGTTGCCATCAGTTGGAGATTGATGGATTCCGCTAGAATATGGGAAAGAGGTGTTAAACAACTTGTCATATGCTTTAGTTAAAACAGCAATAGCTTCTCCATATTGCAATGTTTCTTCATCTGTCATGTCCAAAATATTGGCCATTTGTCGTTTTGGAACAATCATCGCTTCAAAAGGCCATATGGCCCAAAACGGAACTAACACCACAAAACCATCATTTTCGAAAATAATGCGCTCTTGTTTGTCTAATTCCTGCCCTAAATAATCTCCTAAAAGGCTGCTGTTTTTTTCGTTATAATAATTTAATTGCTGAGTGTCTTTTTTATCAACCTCGTTTGGAAGTGTTGACTGACTCCATATTTGTCCGTGTGGATGCGGATTACTACACCCCATTACAGCACCTTTGTTTTCAAAGATCTGAACGTAATTTATATTAGGTTTTGCAGCCAGTTCTTTATATTCTCTTTGCCAGGCGAAAACTACTTTTTGAATTTCTTCGGCCGACATATCTGCTAAACTTTTAGAGTGGTCTGGACTAAAGCAAATTACTTTACAAATTCCTGTCTCGCTTTCTGCGACCAACAATCCGTCGTTTACAGAAAATGTTGGGGAATCACTTTGTAGTGCTGCAAAATCGTTAGTAAATACAAAAACATCAGAGTATTTTGGGTTTACCTCTCCGTTAATTCTTGTATTGCCCGCGCATAAATAACACTTTTCGTCATATGCCGGTCGTTTTTCATTATTAACTGCTTCGTTTTGTCCTTGCCATGGTCTTTTTGCGCGGTGTGGCGATACCAACACCCATTCTCCAGTTAGAATGTTAAAACGCTTATGTGAATAATCTTGTAAGTTTGAATTCTTCATTTTAAAATATATTGTGGTTGATTAGTTTACTAAATGAGTGCCGTCTGAAAGTTGAATGAAATAGACTGAACACTCTTTATCAAATTTCTTTTTGTATGCTTTTGAAGCTGTTTCACCAAAAGCTTTAGCCTCGGTTTTTGCCACCAAATTAATAGTACAGCCACCAAAACCGCCACCCATCATTCTAGCACCTAAAACATGTTTGTTTTTCTTTGCTTGGGCCACCAAAAAATCCAATTCGTCACAACTTACTTTATATTGATTAGAAAGTCCTGCGTGAGATTGATAAATTAAAGACCCCAATTTTTCTAAATCGTTATCTTCTATGGCTTTACCAGCTTTTATGGTTCTGTTATTTTCTTGAATGACGTACAATGCTTTTTGATAATTTTCGGGTGTAACCTTATCAACTATGGTTTCTAAATCTGCTTCGGTAGCATCTCTTAATGCCGTTACGCCCAATAGTTTTGAAATGCTTTCGCAAGCCGAACGCCTATCGTTATAAGCACTATCAGATAAACTATGCTTTACGTTTGTGTTGATGAGCATTAACTGATGATCCTTAAAATTAATCTCGTAAGGTTTAGATTCTATTGTTCTACAGTCTAAATGCAATGCGTTGTTCTTAATTCCAAACATGCTCGCATATTGGTCCATAATCCCACATTTAACACCTACGTAATTATGTTCTGCTTTTTGTGAAATTAAAATCATGTCGTGTTTAGAAAGTCCCAAATCAAATAATTCATTTAAACCAAAAACCACACTATTTTCTAGAGCAGCAGAGGAGGACATCCCTGCGCCACCTGGTATATTCCCTTTAAAAATGATATTAAAGTCGCCTACAACTTTGTTTCTATTCTGGATTTCGGCAATTACACCAAAAACATAATTCTCCCAAGAGCCTTCTTTAGACGGTTTTAATTTATCCAATTCAAATTCTATAGTGCTATCTAAATCTAGAGCAATTGCGGTACAGTTACCAGAATCGCTTTTTTGAATGGCTGCGGCAATACCCTTGTCAACAGCGGCCGGAAAAACAAATCCGTCGTTATAGTCGGTATGTTCGCCAATAATATTTATTCTTCCGGGAGAAAAAATAAGTAATGGGTCGGTTTTAAATGTTTTAACAAATGTCTTTTTTACATCTTTAATTAATGTTGCGCTCATTTTAATTCGTTTAGTTGTTAATTAGTTATTTTCAAACCCCAATTTATGGTATGGGAACCATTAGCTTTTAAAATTTCTAATCCAATAGAATTATTAAAACTATCAGAAACTCCAGTTGTTGGCTCTATAGCAATAACATTTGGTTTTGGTGGTGTGTATGCTTGGAGGTAATTATTGGTGCCAGAAGTACTAAATTCTAGATTGTATTTTGGGGTTTTAAAAGTCACTTTATCAGAATTTAAAATCCAACAATCATCTAATTGTTGGTCTTTCAAATGTAATGTACCAGTATTTTCAATCGCTTCAATTCCTGTTGTGATGTTGCGCTCTCCAAGAACTAGTTTTTGATGACTGTCAAAATTTAATTCACTTTCGTTCAAGTTCTCACTTATAAAATAAGGATGCCAACCTAATGTAAATGGAAAAGGTTTTGTACTCGTATTAGTAATTGTTACTCCTAAGTTTACAGCGTTTTTCTTAAAGGTATAATCAACTTTTATTTTATAAGTAAAAGGAAATCCTTGAGAAGTATTGTTTTCAATATATTCTAAAGCTACTTTAGCTTCACTATTGGTAGCTTCCTGTTGAATAACTTTAAATGTTTTGTTATATACTAAACCATGAAGCGCGTTTTGTTCTTCCTCTTGGTTTTTTTTAAGTTGATAGCTTTTGCCATTAAACTCATATGTTCCATCTTTGATACGATTCGCAAAAGGAAATAAAATAGCCGAAGCATACGTACTCTCATATGTTAGCGGACTTAAATCCTGGATTATTGCATGACCTCCAATAGTGAGTTCTTGAAGACTAGCTCCCGCATCTAAATGAATTTTTCCGTAAACGGAATTTTCAGAGTTTTTAATCTCTAAAATATTTTGGTCTTGGTGATGTTTTATGGTGTACATGCTGTTTCTTTTTGTTATAATGAATTCCTGATAATAAGGTTGTTAGGGTTTTCTATTTTTAGTTGTTCTTTGTTTAAAATCATTTCTGCTAGACGCTTGCCCATCAAATTAAAATCTGTTGAAATCGTGGTAATTCCACCTTCTACAATTTCTTTAAGCAAAGTGTCATTGTAAGATATAACGCCAATATCTTCTTTAAGTTTCCAGTTTTTAGTTCTCATTTTCTTAATGATTCTAAGTAAACTCTTATCGTCAGGAATTATATAGAGCTCTCCTTTTTCAATATTCCTGTCTTTTAATGAATCAATAACATCAAAAGGTATGGTGTTTTCATTACAAAAGGTCTGAAACCCCTTGAGCATACTTTTAGGCTGCTTTTCATCTGAAAAGACCAATACTAATTTTTTATAATTTTTAATAAGATAAGATGCCTTGCTTAGATTGTTAAAAATTGCTTTTTCAAAATTTTGATATACAGCAGGATATTCTAATAAATCCTCATGTACTTGATCTAAAATATAAACTTTTTCTTTTGGTAAATTTTTAATAACATCATTTGTGTTTTTCAAATTTGCCGGCATAATCACGTAATAATTATAATCGCCAGAATTATCATGTATTAATTTTCTAAATAAATTTTTATTAAAATGATGGAAGAAAATATCAACCTGAGTATTTTCCTCTAAATGTCGTAAAAAAGAATTGTACAAATCCTCTTTAAACGAATTTAATTCATCAAAAAGCAAGAATATTTTCTGGGTTACATTTATATTTTCACTAGTCACATAATACCCTTTACCAACAACTGATTGTACAATTCCTCTATTTTTTAGTTCGTTAAAAGCCATCAACACTGTATCTCTAGATAATTTATGTTGTTGCTTAATTGAATTAATAGAAGGTATTTGGTCTCCTTTTTTTAGAGACCCCGACGCTATTGCGCTTTCAACAGAATTAACAATCTGTTTATACTTGGGAGTACTTATCTTTTTGCTGACTTTTATCATAATTATAAACAAAGATACAATTTTTTATTTAAAAAACCTACTAGACCCTACTAGTTTGTTTTTTTTCTTATAAAAAAACTATTTTTTGGAATTTAATCTATATATTTGAAACTTTATTACTAACTATACTAAATATTTTATTATGACAGCAGGATTTGATACGTGGGATTACATCGTTTTTATTGCCTACGCTATCCTTATTTTAGGGGTAGGATTATGGGTTTCTCGCGATAAGGAAGGTCACGAAAAAAACGCCGAGGATTATTTTTTGGCAAGTAAATCGTTACCATGGTGGGCCATTGGTACTTCATTAATTGCAGCAAATATTTCAGCAGAACAGTTTATTGGAATGTCTGGATCTGGGTTTGCCTTAGGTTTGGCCATTGCGTCTTACGAGTGGATGGCGGCATTAACCTTATTAATTGTTGGTAAATATTTCTTACCGATTTTTATTGAAAAAGGACTTTATACAATTCCAGAATTTGTTGAAAAACGTTTTTCTACCAACTTAAAAACTATTCTGGCAATATTCTGGCTAGGACTTTACATTTTTGTGAATCTTGCCTCTGTATTATATTTAGGTGGTTTAGCCATCGAAACCATAATGGGAGTAGATATGATCTATGCCATTATAGGATTAGCCTTGTTTGCATCAGCATACTCATTATATGGTGGTTTATCAGCTGTTGCATGGACAGATGTTATACAAGTAGTGTTTTTGGTTTTAGGTGGTTTAGTAACGACCTACTTAGCATTAAATACTGTTTCAGGTGGAGAGGGCATTTTAGCTGGATTTGCCAAAGTAGTAGAAGCAGCACCGGAAAAATTCCATATGATTCTTGATGAATCTAATGACAACTACGTTAATTTACCAGGTATCTGGGTTTTAATCGGAGGTTTATGGGTTGCAAACATTTACTATTGGGGTTTCAATCAATATATTATTCAAAGAACATTGGCGGCTAAATCTTTAAAAGAATCTCAAAAAGGTATTTTACTGGCGGCTTGTTTAAAATTAGTTATTCCGTTAATAGTTGTTATTCCTGGTATTGCTGCTTATGTAATGGTTAACGATCCAGCAATTATGGCAAATTTAGGGGAAGTTGGTATGCTTAACGTACCTTCAACAGAACAAGCCGATAAAGCGTATCCATGGTTATTACAATTTTTACCAACGGGACTTAAAGGTGTGGCGTTTGCTGCATTGGCTGCTGCGGTTGTATCGTCTTTAGCTTCTATGTTAAACTCTACATCTACCATTTTTACAATGGATATCTATAAGCAATACATTAATCCAACGGCAAACGATAAAGCTACTGTAAATATGGGACGTATTTCTGCTGCGGTGGCATTAATTATTGCGGTTATTGTGGCGCCTTTATTGGGTGGTATAGACCAAGCATTCCAGTTTATACAAGAATATACAGGTATTGTAAGTCCTGGTATATTGGCAGTATTTTTACTAGGTTTATTCTGGAAAAAAACGACAAACAATGCTGCAATTTGGGGCGCTGTTTTATCAATTCCAATTGCGTTGGCATTAAAGTTTTTACCAATGTATGTTGATGCATTTTCGTTTTTGGAACCATGGATGCACCAAATGGGAATAGCAACTGTATTATCAATACTTATTGTTATGGTTATTAGTCATTTAGAAAATAATGGTGCTGATGACCCTAAAGGAATTGAAATTACTAAAGATTTATTCAAAACAACTCCGTTATTTAATATGGGATCCTTTGCAGTTTGTATTGTGTTGGCAGTACTGTACGCAATGTTCTGGTAGAAAATAATTCTTGATATAATTACAAAAGCTCTACTTTTAAGTAGGGCTTTTTTTTGATGTTATATTTAATTTGGATAGTTTGTTGTTATTTTTAGATGTTTTGTAGCTTTTAGTGCAGTATGCTTTTCTTAAGTTTGAATACAATTTAATCAGAAACAAGTAATCAAAATATTTCAAAATGAAATCATTAAAAAAAATATCCATTTTGGTTTTGCTACTATTGGCAAGCTCATTATATGCTCAAAACACACCTTATTTTTTAACAGATGAAGACCCAAAACCATTAGAAGGAAAATGGGTATTGGTTAAAAAAATGTCTGACGAATTCGAAGGCAAAAAAATAAACACTAAAAAATGGCAAATTTCTGGTCAAGGATGGATTGGGCGTGCTCCTGGTTTGTTCTTGGCGCATAATGTAACGGTTGCCGATGGTTATTTACAAATAACAACAACGCAACTTCCGAAGCCAATTGTAAAACAAGGAAAAACGTTTACACATGGCGGTGGGTATGCTGGCTCTAGAAAAGGTATGACCTATGGCTATTACGAATGTAGAATGAAAGCCAATAAAACATTTATGTCTTCTACATTTTGGTTGATTAATGATAGAGAAGATTTAAATGGATGTGATAACCGAACCACAGAATTAGATATTCAAGAATGTGTTGGAGAAATAACTGGCGAAAATCCTGAACTTCAAAAATTTGACCATTCCATGAATTTTAATACCCATAGTAGAAATATTCCAAAAGATTGCGATATATTAAAAGGAACTGTTGGGGGAAAAGCCGAAATTGGTGCAAAAGTTTACGACGGCTATCACGTATATGGTGTTTGGTGGAAAAGCAAAGATGAAGTATTGTTCTTTTTAGATGGGAAATTCCAAACTAAAATTACACCAGCGGCAGATTTTAATATTCCGATGTATTTAAGGATGGTTGTTGAGACATACAATTGGAATCCAGTTCCTGCAGATGGGGGAATGACAGGGTCTAGCAAGGATAGAACAACATATTACGACTGGGTGCGCTCATGGAAATTAAAAGATTAATTGTTGTATTGAATTAACAGGTAAAGAGGTCGTTCACTAGTTTTTTATAAAACTATCCTAAAGTCTTTTCCTCTTTTTTTGAAAAGTAGTATTTTGGCATGATTATTACTGACTATCTTTGCACAGTTAAATTGCTTAATTAATCCCCGTATGCGCCATTTTTTTTATTGCCTACTATTTTTCTCTTGTTTTTTATCAAAAGCCCAAGACATATCCAATCCTCTTTTAAGTGAAGACGCAGAAGCCCAACAAAAATGGGTAGATAGTATTTATAATACCATGTCACTTAAAGAAAAAGTTGGTCAATTATACATGGTTCAGGTCATGTCTAACCAAAATGCTCTGGCCAAAAAAAACATCATAAACTTGATTAGAGACCATCATATTGGTGGTATTATTTATTCCAATGGAGGTCCGGTGAGACAGGCGCAATTGAATAACGAATTGCAAAATCTGTCTAAAATCCCAATGCTAATCGGTATGGATGCCGAATGGGGCTTGAGTATGCGCTTAGATTCTACTTATGCGTTTCCCTATAATATGGCTCTCGGTGCTATAAAGGATAATAATCTTGTTGAACAAACTGGCAGACAAATAGGAGAGCATTGTAAACGTCTCGGTGTTCATTTTAATTTTGCACCTGTGGTTGATATCAACACAAATCCCAAAAATCCAATTATAGGGAATCGTTCTTTTGGAGAAGATAGGGATAACGTGACCGAAAAAGGATTAGCATTTATGAAAGGGATGCAAAGTGCGGGCGTTTTAGCAAATGCGAAACATTTCCCTGGACATGGAGATACGGAAGTAGATTCGCATCTTACATTGCCAACCATAAATTTTGATAAAAAACGGATTGATTCTATTGAATTATATCCGTATAAAAAACTGATAAAAAAAGGCTTGTCAAGTGTGATGGTGGCACATTTAAACGTGCCTAGTTTGGAACCTAGAGACGGCTACCCTTCGTCGTTATCAAAACACATCGTTACTGATATTTTAAAAGATTCGTTAGGTTTTAAAGGGCTTATTTTTACTGATGCACTTACCATGAAGGGCGCAGCAGATTTTAGCGAATCTGGAGACATTGATTTAGCAGCATTTAAAGCAGGAAACGATGTGATGCTCATGTCCGAAAACGTCGGTATAGGTGTTTCTAAACTTATTGGTGCCTACAATAGTGGAGAGATAACTGAAACGCGTTTAGCACATTCTGTCAAAAAGATACTTCTTGCTAAATATAAAGTTGGTTTACATAATTACGAACCTATAGGATTGTACAATTTAACCAAGGATTTAAACAGATTGGAAGACGACATTCTTTATGAAGAATTGATGGAGAATGCCATAACCGTCGTTAAAAGCAAAGAGGATTTAGTCCCAATTACCAAATTGGAAACTAAAACCATTGCCTATGTTAAAATGGGAGATGATGATGGAAGCGTATTTTTCAATGAATTAAAAAAATATACCAAGGTGCATCAAATTCAAGATGATAATCTATATCCATTAATCAAGAAATTACAGCCTTATAATACGGTTGTGGTTGGGTTTCACCGTTCAAATGAAAATCCTTGGAAAGCACATAAGTTTACAAGTCGGGAATTGGTATGGCTTTACGAAATTGCCAGAACACACCATGTTATATTAAATGTTTTTACGAAGCCCTATGCTCTAAACGATTTAAAAACTATTGAGAATATAGAGAGCATTATTGTAAGCTATCAAAACAGTAAAATTGCTCAAGAAAAATCGGCACAATTAATTTTTGGAGCTATTCCTTCAAAAGGAAAACTACCGGTTTCTATTGGTTCAAATTTTAAAGCGGGCGGGGGTATAGAGAATAATGCTATTAAAAGATTGGGATATACTATTCCTGAACGTGTTGGTATGAATTCCGAAAAATTGAAGCGAATAGATTCCATCGCTCAAGTTGCAATCGATTCTATGATGACCCCAGGCATTCAGTTATTAATCGCCAGAAAAGGAAAAGTAATTTATAATAAGAATTTTGGAAAGCATACCTATAAAGGCAAAGAAAAAGTGAGCTTTGATGATATTTATGACGTGGCATCCTTAACAAAAATTTTAGCCACATTACCACTTGTAATGGAGCTGGAAGAGAAAGGGTTGGTATCTTTAAATAGTCCGTTATCAGAATTACTGCCAGAGTATAAGGGTTCGAATAAAGCAAATATCACTTTAAAGCAAATGTTATCACATTACGCACGATTACGACCTTGGGAACCATTCTATTACCACACTTTAGATACCATCACAAAACGTCCAAGTGGAAAATATTACAGAACGGAAAAGAGTAAAAAATTCAATATTGAAGTCTCTAAGAATTTATATTTAAGGTCTGATTACCAGGATTCTATTCAGAAAATAATCAAAGATTCGGAGTTGTTAGATCGTTTGCGTTATAGGTATAGCGATTTTCCGTATTATATTTTGAAGAAATTTATTGAGAAACATTACGACAAAGGTTTAGATGAATTGGTTCAAGATCATTTTTATCAATCTTTAGGCGCAAATTACACCATGTATAACCCATATAGAAAAATAAGCAATAAACACATTGTACCAACAGAGGTTGATGAGTACTACCGTTACCAGGAAATACAAGGTTATGTACACGATATGGGAGCTGCCATGCAAAACGGCGTTGGCGGGCATGCAGGTGTTTTTAGTAATGCCAATGATGTTGCTAAAATTATGCAGATGTATTTACAGAAAGGATTTTACGGAGGAAAACGCTATTTAAGCCCTAAAACCATTGATAAATTCAACACCTGTCATTATTGCCATAAAGATAATAGGCGGGGCGTTGGTTTTGATAAACCGCAATTGGGAGATGCAGGACCAACTTGTGGCTGTATATCCATGACAAGTTTTGGACATTCCGGGTTTACGGGAACTTACGCATGGGCAGATCCAGAGGAAGAAATTGTGTATGTGTTTTTAGCCAATAGAACCTATCCACATGCAGATAAAAATTTATTATTAAAACGAAATATTAGAACTGAAATTCAACGTTTTATTTACGAAGCGATTGTTGATTAAAAGTACTTAAAGTATTTAAAACTAATTATATGAAAATAGGCATTGTTTGTTATCCAACATTTGGAGGTAGTGGCGTAGTAGCGACAGAATTAGGTTTAGAGCTATCTAAGCGTGGTCACGAAATTCACTTTATTACCTACAATCAGCCAGTAAGGTTGGAGCTGTTGAGCAACAATGTGCATTATCATGAAGTTAATGTTCCTGAATACCCATTATTTCATTACCAACCTTATGAGTTGGCATTGTCAAGTAAATTGGTGGATATGGTAAAGCTCCATGGTATAGAATTAGTACATGTACATTATGCCATTCCTCACGCTTACGCAGCTTACATGGCGAAGAAAATGTTAAAGGAGGAAGGTATTCATCTGCCAATTGTAACTACTTTACATGGCACAGATATCACGCTTGTGGGCAGTCATCCATTTTATAAACCAGCGGTTACTTTTAGCATTAATAAATCTGATGCGGTTACTGCTGTTTCAAAGAGTTTAAAAGATGATACGATACGTTTGTTCGATATCAAAAACGAGATTCATGTCGTGCCAAATTTTATAGATTTAGATAAATACAATCATAGTTATACCGATTGTCAACGCGTTATAATGGCAAATGATGATGAAAAAATAATAACCCATATTAGCAATTTACGCCCTGTAAAACGAGTTCAAGATGTGATTAGCGTGTTTTACGGCATTCAAAAGAAAATACCTGCTAAATTGATGTTTATAGGCGAAGGCCCTGAAAAGGAAAAGGTTGAAAAACGTTGTAGAGAACTAGGTATTTTAGATAAAGTGATTTTCTTTGGAAGATCTAATGAAATTGATAAAATATTATGTTTCAGCGATTTGTTTCTACTACCATCACAAACCGAAAGTTTTGGGCTGGCCGCATTGGAAGCTATGGCATCCAGAGTTGCAGTAATATCAAGTAATACAGGTGGAATCCCAGAAGTAAATGTAAACGGCGTTTCAGGGTTTTTAAGCGATGTTGGTGATATAGAAGACATGGTAAAAAACGCACTTTATATTTTAAGTGATGACGAACGATTAAATACATTTAAAAACAATGCCCGAAACGAAGCTTTAAAATTTGATTTACATGCCATTGTACCTCAATATGAAAAGATTTATCAAGATACTTTGGCTAGGTATTTGGTGTTGTAGATGTTGTTTGTTTTTGCCTCTGGTAATTTTGTTATTTAGTAGTTCTCTAAGCTATTGTCCTAGTTACTCGTAGTTTGTTTAATGCACTCATCCTTCTTTAAAAAAAATAGCGTTCTGAATGAAATAAAATTGTAACGAATTCGTTACATTTGTAATAAGAGAGAAATCGATATCACAGAAGAATGTTTGGAATTTATCGATAAACAAAACGAAAGGGTTTCGCTTAAATTCTTCCAACTCATAGAAGTTATTGGTGAAATTAAAGTAATAAATTCTAACTTTCTAAAAAAATTACAATCGACACAATTTTATGAATTACGAATAAAAGCAGGAAACGAATATCGAGTTGTAATCTTTGCTATCGACCATCTTAATTTTTCCGAATGCACAAAAGCAATGTGTTTGTGTGGATTTCAGAAAAAAGGAACTAAAGATTATAACAAGGCAATTAAACAAGCCGAAAAAATATTAGAAGTTTATCTAAAAGAAAACTAACTATGGGAAAGTCAATAAAGGCAAAAGAACTAATTGCCAAACGTTACGGAAAAGAAGGTTCAAAAGAACGCGAAGAATTTAGAGAAAGTGCTTTTTCCTATTATTTTGGTGAAATCATTAAAAACCGCAGAAAGGAATTGCAAATGACTCAAGAGAATCTCGCCGAAAAAGTTGGAAAGAAAAGACCATATATTTCCCGAATTGAAAATGGAGAGGATATTCGGTTGTCTAATTTTGCTTTATTAGCTAAGGCGTTGGGTCTATCAATTCAATTAATCGAAGAATAGGTACTACAAATAAATGTGTAGAATATCTGTTAATTTGTTATCTATTTGAGTGGACTTTAGCGGGTGTTTTTTATAATTTTGCCACTCTAAAATGAATTAATGATAGTTTACTCACAATCAAACTGCACCTTTTTATTTTTCCATTGTATCCAATATTCCTGTAATCCTTCGGGAGTTGTTTTTAAGTTACTAATATTTAATTCATGTGCTGGCATGAGCAATTTTTTCAATTGCAACTTTCTTTCTGCTAAAGCAGGAGGGTGATTCCAACCGCCAACATGATCGAAAGACGTAAACGCATCACATTTTTCTTCAACAGCAATAAAAGGAATGGTTAATTTATAGATGACTTTGCCAGAACCCATGCCTTCAGTAGTCATTTTAATTTTTGGAAAATCTACTTTTCTGTATTGTTTAGAATGATATGACTCTTTTAATTTGTTGCCCACAGCATGAGACATTTTATTAGAAAATTGATGTGCAATATCAGAACCGTTTATAAATTCAGCACCTTGATATGTGCCTTCGCAACCGTTGTTAGAACATGTAATTCCAGTTTCCTTGGTTATATTTTGTGCTATGTCTTTTTTGGGGTTGTTGCAGTTTATGAAACATAATACTGAAATTAATAAAGTGACTAAATGTTTCATTTTGAAAATTTCACAGCTCCTCCAACATCAAATTATAATCATACTGCAAATCTTCGTGTAATTTAGCAATCGTTTTTTTAGCCAAAAGTATTTGTCTATCATACATGTTTTGCAGTTGTGTACTGCGTTTGATAGTTGGTTTAAAATCTTTTAGTTTTCCGCAGAAATAGATGAGTAATTCTACTTCGGTTTCTTTTTTCTGAGAATAGCGGATATACTTTTTGATGTTCCTTAATATCTTACGAACACTTTTTCTAATGTAATAATAACTATCTGTATTTATCAGTTCAAATTCATCATCTATATAATTTTTAACGCTTTCTATATAGCCACTTTCGTTATGGGATTCAAATAATAAATAGGTGAGTAGCTCTTTGTTTTCTTTTTTAAATCGAGCCAATCTTAAACAGATGTCTTGAATTTCTTGGGTTGAAAGCGTATGGAGTTCTTTTTTTATTTCTGGGAGATTTACTGCTTTCATTTAAAAAGTTGATTAGTTTGAATATATAGAATCAATCTATTTTATTAGGCACGAATTTTAAGCTTTAAAATTTTTTTATTCGTGCTAATTCGTGAAATTCGTGTCTTATTTTTAAACAGCATCCTTTTTATTAATTCACTAATATATTATCTCAACTTAGGAAAATCATTAGGGCTCAATTCATGCATTACATCATAAACAGCTTCAAAAATATCTTCTGTTGACGGTTTTGAGAAATAATCACCATCATTACCATATGCCGGCCTGTGGGCTTTGGCCGATAATGTTTTTGGAGAGCTATCCAAATATTCAAATGCGTTTTGTTTATTCAATATTTTATCTAAAATATAGGCAGAAGCCCCGCCAGGAACATCTTCATCTATTACCATAAGGCGATTGGTTTTCGCAATACTTTTTACAATATCGTGATGAATATCAAAAGGTACTAAAGATTGAACGTCGATAATTTCTGCATCAATACCGACAGCTAGAAGTTCTTTAGCTGCATCTTCAACTAAACGTAAGGTTGAGCCGTAGGAAACTAAAGTGATATCAGATCCTTCTTTAATGGTTTCTACAACACCAACTGGGGTCTTAAAATTCCCCATATTATTGGGCCGTCTTTCTTTCAAACGGTAGCCATTAAGACATTCAACAACTAATGCAGGATCGTCACTCAATAATAAGGTATTATAAAAACCTGCGGCTTTGGTCATATTTCTTGGCACTAACACAAAAACACCTCGCATTAAGTTTAAAAGACCGCCCATTTGGGAACCGGAATGCCAAATGCCTTCCAGTCTATGGCCTCGCGTTCTAATAATTAACGGTGCTTTTTGTCTGCCTTTTGTTCGGTAGTGTAACGATGCTAAATCGTCGCTAATGGTATTTAAGGCATAAAGTGTATAATCCAAATACTGAATTTCGGCAATAGGGCGCAAGCCTCTTAATGCCATGCCAATACCTTGGCCAATTATGGTTGCTTCTCTAATACCAGTATCTGCAACTCGCGTTTCGCCATATTTTTCCTGAAGCCCTTCTAATCCTTGATTTACATCACCAATATTTCCGGTGTCTTCTCCAAAAATTAAAACTTCTGGATGCTTTTGAAAAAGTGCATCAAAATTATCCCTAATTATAATTCTGCCATCAACCAATTCCGAAGATTCATCAAATAAAGGTTTTACCTCGGTAACATGTCTAGCCGATTTATCGGTTTGGCAATACAAATGTGAGCTGAATTTTGGTTGAATTATTTTAAAGTAGTTGTTTATCCAATCCCCGAGTTGTTTACTTTCATTAGTGTTTTCTCCAATGGTATATCTTAACACCTTTCTTGCGGTTGATAAAATATCTTTTCTAGTTGGTTCATTAATGGCCTTAAGCGTGTCTTTTAATTTTGAAATAAAGACGCCATTATCGCTACTTTTAGCAACTTTTTCCAATAACGATATAATTTCATGTTGCTCTCTTTTTACAGGTGCTAAAAATGTATTCCATGCTTTGGTTCTACTTTGTTTTACTTCGCGTCTTAAGGTGCGTTCAATATTGGTCAATGTTTCATTGTCTGCAATACCACTTTCAACAATCCACTCTCGCATTTTTTTATTACAATCGTGATCTGCTTCCCAACGTAAACGTTCGCCACTTTTGTAGCGTTCATGAGAACCGGAAGTAGAATGTCCTTGGGGTTGTGTTAAGTCGGTGACATGAATTAAAACCGGTACGTGCTCTTCTCTGGCAATAGCAACCGCTTCTTGATAAGTGGCAACCACATTAGGATAATCCCAACCCTTAACACGAAGAATTTCAAAACCTTTATGGTCTTTATCTCTTTGGAAACCTTTTAAGATTTCCGAAATATTTTCTTTTGTAGTTTGATGTTTTGCGTGCACGGAAATTCCATATTCATCATCCCAAACACTAATTATCATTGGAACTTGTAAAACACCGGCAGCGTTTATGGTTTCGAAAAACAAGCCTTCACTTGTACTGGCATTTCCAATGGTGCCCCAAGCGACTTCGTTTCCGTTAATAGAAAACTTTTTGGAGTTGATGTCCTTTAATTCCTTATATACTTTTGATGCCTGGGCTAGTCCTAAAAGTCGTGGCATTTGTCCAGCAGTAGGAGAGATGTCTGCACTTGAATTATATTGTTTTGTCAAATCTTTCCAATTGCCATTTTCGTCTAAACTATGTGTTACAAAATGACCGCCCATTTGGCGTCCGGCAGACATGGGCTCTAATTCTAAATTTGTATTGGCATACAAACCAGCAAAAAATTGCTCGACGGTTAGTGCACCAATAGCCATCATAAATGTTTGATCCCTGTAATAGCCAGAGCGCCAATCGCCTTTTAAAAAAGCCTTTGCCATGGCGAGCTGAGGCACTTCTTTACCATCACCAAAAATCCCGAACTTAGCTTTACCGGTTAAAACTTCACGTCTTCCCAATAAACTACATTCTCGACTTTGAACAGCCATTTTATAATCATTTAAAACCTCAGCTTTAAAATCATCAAATGTTATGTTGTTTTTTAAGTCGGAAATGGATTGCATATATGGCGGGTTAAGAACTTACGCGAAATTAGTAAATTAATAGGAGTTTTGCAATTAATAAACCCTTAAAAAGAGTGCGTTTTCTATAATAAAACTTGATATTGTAGTGATATTTTATTAAATATATATCGAAATAGCAATAAAACTGATAATTGCTTAATACCAACGTCTTCTAAACAAACCTAATAGCGATTGAGGATCTACTGTAAATTTGAATCTTATTTTTTGGTCGTAGTTAGGTTGGGCAATTTCCCAGCCTAAGTTAGAGTATATGGGAAAGTAAACTTCGAAATAATCGGTTACTAAATTAATCCGAATCCCAGAATCGTAAACAAACTTTGGGGATATGAGCTTGTTTTTAACCAAGCCAAAATCGCCATAGACCAGCACGTACTTCCATAAAGTTGTGCTTACGTTTGCAGTTGACATCCATTGATTTGCAAAAGGCACCTCAAGTTGAGATTTGAACCCGCCTTCTGCAGTTATATATTGCTGGCTAAAAATCCCTGAGTCTTCAGAACGTCCCAAATAATTGTAATCAAATAAATAATCTGTTGGTCTGTCCAAAGCAAAGCTGAAATAATTCGAGTTTACATCATTGTTATTGTCAATAAAAACCCCTGTAAAGAATCTTAAATTTAATTGTCTGTTACTTTCGTAGAGCTTTCTGTACTCATAATTGAAAGACACCTTACTGAATGTTCTAGCCAACTGAAAATCTGTGTACCATTTACTGAAATTGATTAAATTATCATTAGAATGGATATAACGTGCGTTAAACACACTATAGTTAGGTTCGTCGCTACTATCGGGATTTGTTGGATCTCTATCGCGTTTAAAATCTAAAAACCTGAATCTTAAAAATTGTCTTTTATTAGATCTAAAATCATCATCTTCCCTAAATACGAATGATAAGGATGGAATAATACGCCTCACAAACAAATCTTTTGCGTAGGAACTGTAGCCAAAACCAATGCCATAATTTATAGTGTATAAATTTTTGTTTTCAATATTATGTGTCATTGAAGCAGACATGCCACCCGTAATAGTTTTAGAACCTAAAGAGTACTGGGGTTGGATTTTATATTTTAAATTTTTCCGAAGTAATGTATTGTTATATGCTTTTAGGCCTAAGTTTAATCCATCATATATGTTGTCGAATTCTATAATTGGCATGAAGAACACCTGATTGTAGTTAGGGTCTTCAACATCTTTAAATAGTTTAAACTGTAATGGTTTATTGTTAAAAAAGAACCCTTTAAGCGATTTCCAATTATCCCTCAAATTATATTCAGGAATTGCATTATTATAGTTTAAAACCAATTTGTTGGCTTCATCCTTTGGAATTGTAATTGTTTTTTCGCTGCGGATATTTTCAATCCAAAATTTAGAAATTATACTATCGTTATTTAGCGCATATAAGGATACTGGCATGCCGTTATCCCTTTTGTTTTTAATGGTTACAGTTATGGAATCTTCGGTTTGTTCTACTTTTTTAATTTTGAAATCTATTTTTTTTCTTGAACCTAAATAATCATCAAAAAACCAATCTATATTTTTTGAGGTTTTTGATTTTAAAAATGCCTCAAATTCTTTTGTAGATGTTTGTTCTAATTTATAAGTTTCCAAAAAAGGCTTAATGGCATGCTCTAAAACATCATGATTGATAAAATCGTCTAAATATTTAAGTCCAATTCCTGCTTTGTATTTGTTGGCGATATTGCTGTTAAACTTTAAAAGCGAATCCTTTTGCATGGTGATTGGCTGGTCTCTATTAGTTCTCGCCATAGACATATATGCAATGGTGTATTTTTCGTTATAATGCAAATCGGCGGCATGAAAAGATCTTATGCCCCAAAAATCTGATAAAGCCCCTAAAAACTTCATGTCTGGGTAATGGTCTTCAACATATTTAATTAAAAAATATATTTGAATGCCATCGAGTAACCAATGGTCCTTTCTGGGGTTGACCAACAACGTGTTTTCTAAATAATTGTGTAAGGTAATTTTTAAAAGCTTTAATTCATACTCAAAAGAATCTGGATAGGGTTGCAAAAAATTGGGCAACGAGTTTAATCCATATACAGGATCATTGGCATTGTCAATTTCAGTTAACAATAATTTTTCATGTGGATAGGTGCCAATATTGTCGTTTATGTAGTTAATTATTTTTTCTGTAACTAAAACTTTATCGATAAGTTCCAAATTTTTGTCTTTAATATCTGAAACAATCTCTAATTTTTCATTTTTAATAGACTTGAACTTGTCCGTTTTATTTAGGTAAACTTCGTTGCTATTTCTGTCTTTTCCTTTAAAAATTGTTTTCTTCCTATTTCCAATAATTTTATCTTCAACAACATTTAATTCTGAAGTTAAAACATGTGTTTTGGGATATGTAGCTTCTAATGTGATGTCAGATTTTGGTATAAACAAATCATTTAAGTTCTTGTTGCTATAATACTGCCATTCAGTATCATAAACTGCGGGAGAGACATACCAATATCTTAAATTGAAATCGCCATCAGAAGTAGCACCATAGCTTGTGAATTTATCGTTTGGAACTTTAACAATATACTCTAGTTGAATTGTATAGGACTCCTTTGGGAATAACGGTTTTGATAGTTCAACTTTAATAACATCAATTTGGTTTTTGAGTTGGGAGAAGGATAAACTATCTTTATTTTGAAGTATTGAAGCAATTACAGAATAACCCCGGTCTTCGTTTTTAGCCAAATGAAACTTATTATTGTATTCATCTGCTAATCGTTTTGCCAAAGCTGTATGTTTGGTAGCATAACTATTGCTCCAATCATTCAAATAAATGGTTTTTAGCGTGTCTTTAGACGTGTTTTGGTAAGTTATTTGTTGAGATATGGTAATTAATCGTTCCTCAACATTAAAATCAGCTTTAATATTGATACTATTTTGACCAAAACCTGCGATAACGTAGGCAAGAGAGAATAAGTAAGTTAATAAACGTAACTTCAAAATATTGTTTTAAAATTATCAGATTTGTGTTTTAGGCGCAGCAATATAATGAATTAAATGCATCATTAATATAATTTTAAGAATGTAAAGGCTTATGTTTATTAGAAATTTGGGCTTAATCCGGATTCTTTGTAAAAAGCATCCAATATTGAAAGCACCTCGTCTTCTGTATCCACAACATGAATCAAATCCATATCTTTTGTACTAACATTGCCGTTTTTCTCTAGCAATGTTGATGTAACCCAATCCATTAGTCCTTGCCAAAAAATTGTCCCTACCAATATAATTGGGAATTTTTCAATTTTCTGAGTTTGAATTAATGTCATGGCTTCAAACAATTCATCTAAAGTACCGAAACCGCCGGGCATGACCACAAAACCTTGGGAGTATTTAACGAACATGACTTTGCGCACAAAGAAATAATCGAAATCTAAACTTTTATCGGAGTCTATATATGGGTTGTCATGCTGTTCAAAAGGCAAATCAATATTAAGACCTACGGAAGTTCCGCCACCTAAATGGGCGCCTTTATTACCAGCTTCCATAATACCAGGGCCGCCACCTGTAATAACGCCATAACCAGCTTCTACTATTTTTTTTGCTACTTTTTCGGTTAATAAATAATATTCATCATCTGGTTTAGTTCTAGCAGAACCAAAAATAGAAACACAAGGGCCAATTTTGCTCATTCTTTCAAAACCGTTTACAAATTCGCCCATAATTTTAAATATGGCCCATGAATCGTTGGTTTTTATTTCATTCCAACCTTTATTGCGTTGTTCTTTTCTCATATTTAATTATAATCCCTTTTTGACCTGCAAAATAACAAAAGGATATTAAAAGAGGGCTAAACTTAAGAAAAGTTTAGCCCTCTTTAAAAGATTGTTATACGCCCTAAATGGGTCGTTTTCCACTAATTATATTGTACAATATTACAATTACAGCAATAACTAATAGAATGTGAATTAAACTATTTGTACCTATTCCGGGAATTATGCCCAATAGACCGAGTAGCCAACCAATGATACAAATAACCGCTACTAACCATAGAATACCTCTCATAAAATTTATGTTTTTAGTTATTATTCTAAATTTATGACAAATTTCCCTAATTCTAAAATTACAGTAGCAAATGGGTTAATCTATAATTTGAATCAGCATAGAATTAGTATTTGAGTGCCAAATCTTTAATTTTCTAGTTCCTTTTTTAAGAACTTAGCAGTATAGCTTTTTTTGTGTTTTATGATGTCTTCTGGAGCACCTTTAGCAACTATTTCTCCACCTCCTTTACCGCCTTCGTAGCCTATATCAATAATGTGATCTACGGTTTTTATAACATCCAGGTTATGCTCAATAATCAATACCGTATTGCCTTTATTTACCAATTTATTTAGAACAAGCATCAACACACGGATATCTTCAAAATGAAGTCCCGTAGTAGGTTCATCCAAAATATAGAATGTATTTCCAGTATCGCGTTTACTTAATTCTGTTGCTAATTTAATGCGTTGTGCTTCTCCTCCAGAAAGCGTAGTACTTTGTTGTCCCAAAGTGATATAGCCTAAACCAACATCTTTAATGGTTTTTAGTTTTCTGTATATTTTAGGGATATGTTCAAAATAGGCAACCGCTTCATTTATGGTCATATTTAAAACATCACTAATATTTTTTCCTTTATAACGAATTTCTAATGTTTCCCTGTTGAAACGTTTCCCCTGACAGGTTTCACATTCTACATAAACATCAGGTAAAAAATTCATTTCAATAACTCTTAAACCTCCGCCTTTACAGGTTTCGCAACGTCCGCCAGTAACATTAAAACTGAATCTTCCAGCTTTGTAGCCACGAATCATGGCTTCGGGAATTTTAGCAAATAAACTTCTAATTTCATCAAAAGTTTTTGTGTAGGTTGCTGGATTGCTACGTGGTGTCCTTCCGATTGGAGATTGATTGATGTCGATAACTTTATCAATATGTTCCAAACCTTTAATGCTTTTATAAGGCATTGGTTTTTTTACACCATTGAAATAATAAGCGTTTAAAATAGGGTAGAGCGTCTCATTGATCAATGTAGATTTTCCACTTCCGGAAACTCCGGTAACGCCAATCATTTTTCCTAACGGAAATTTTGCTGAAACGTTTTTAAGATTATTGCCAGTACAACCTTTAAGTTCTAAAAACTTCCCATTTCCAGTTCTTCGCTGTTCCGGAACTTCTATTTCCTTCTTACCATTTAAATAATCGGCAGTAAGTGTATTGTGTGTTTTTAATTCCGCAGGGTTTCCAATGCTGATAATTTCCCCTCCATATTTTCCTGCTTTCGGACCAATATCAATTACATAATCGGCGCGTTCTATCATGTCTTTATCATGCTCGACAACAATTACGGAGTTTCCGATATCCCGTAACGATTCTAATGAATTAATCAGTTTTTCATTATCTCGCTGGTGTAAACCAATACTTGGTTCATCTAAAATATAAAGCACGCCAACCAATTGTGAACCAATTTGTGTTGCTAACCGTATCCGTTGTGCTTCGCCACCCGACAATGATTTAGAGCTTCTATTTAATGCCAGATAATCTAAACCAACATCCAGCAAAAACTGTAAGCGCGATTTGATTTCCTTGAGAACTTCTTCTGCTATCTTAAATTGTTTATCAGAAAGATGATGGTGCAAATCTCCAAACCATTCGGCTAATTCTACGATATCGGTATTTGCAAGTTCTGCAATGTTTTTATCGTTTATTCTGAAGTACAAGGATTCCTTTTTTAAGCGTGAACCTTCGCAAACCGGACATTTAATTTTGTCCATATAATCTTTTGCCCAACGCTTTAAAGAGGTAGATTCTGCAGTTTTATATTGATTTTCTATAAAATTTGCGACACCTTCAAAATCTATTTTATAATCCCTGGTAACGCCAAGGGTTTTACTTTCGACTGAAAATTTTTCGTTGCCACCATACAAAATCACTTGCTTCGCTTCTTCTGGAATATCTTTATAAGCATCTGTCAATTTAAAATCAAAGCGTTGTGCAATGGTTTCAAACTGTTTAAAAATCCAACTTTTCTTTTCAGGACCATGCGGCGCTAATGCGCCATTTGAAATTGAAAGTGAATCATCTGGAATAATTTTATTGGCATTTACCTGATACAATTCTCCAATACCGTTGCAATTGGAGCAAGCGCCTTTAGGCGAATTAAAAGAAAAATTATTGGGTTCGGGGTTTGGATATGAAACCCCAGAAGACGGACACATTAAATTCCGACTAAAATAGCGCGCTTTTTCTGTGTCTTGGTCAATCACCATTAAAACATCATCACCATGATACATGGCCGTATTAATGGTTTCCGTGAGTCGTTTATCGTTATCAATATCACTTTTTACCACCAAGCGGTCTATAACAATTTCAATGTCATGTGTTTTGTAACGGTCTAATTTCAAGCCTTTTACAAGGTCTTTAATTTCGCCATCGGCCCTTACTTTTACAAAACCCTGCTTTGCAATTTGCTCGAACAACTCACGATAATGTCCTTTTCTAGAACGGACAACAGGTGCTAAAATAGTAATGCGCTTGCCTTCAAAATCTTTTAAGATAAGTTCTTTAATTTGTTCGTCGCTATAGCTAATCATCTTATCGCCAGTATTGTAACTGTAAGCATCACTTGCCCTGGCAAACAAAAGCCTCATAAAATCATAAATCTCTGTGATGGTGCCAACTGTAGAACGTGGCGATTTACTCGTCGTTTTTTGTTCTATGGCGATAACAGGGGATAAGCCATCAATTTTATCGACATCCGGTCGTTCTAAGCCTCCTAAAAATTGTCTGGCATAGGCTGAAAACGTTTCAATATAACGGCGTTGTCCTTCAGCATAAATAGTATCAAAAGCCAAGGAGGACTTACCGCTTCCGGATAAGCCAGTAATAACAACCAGTTTTTCCCTTGGGATAGATACATCAATATTTTTTAGGTTGTGGACTCTAGCACCTTTAACCTCAATTTTTTCTTCAAAATGACTCATAGCAATACAAACCTGCCCTTTCGGCGAGCAAAGTTGCGAAGTTACGTTTTTTGGGTTTAAAAATGAAGTGAAGTTGTTTTAGACTTATATTAAATGTTTTCGTTTAGATGTAGGAAAAAATCGATATAAAACGATGCCTTGTTATCATTAAATTATTAGTTTTGAAATTACGACCTAAGTTTAAAAACGCAATAGAATTTAGAGAAATGAAATTTAAAAGAGAATTGAGTATTGTAATACTGCTTTTGTTATTCATTGCTTGCTCAAGCGATACAGACAATAAAGAAGAAGTTGGGGTAAATCAAAATCCATTGGGTTTTGACTTGCTTGGAATAGTTAATAACGCTAAGAATATTGGTTTGTTCCCATCATTTAGTTGGGAAGCAGCCATAGATCCTGATGGAGACTCAGTAACCTATGATTTTTATTTGGACACAAATTCTGATCCTGCCCAAAAAGTGGCAACAGACCTATCATTAACAGAGTATAGTATTTCTACATCATTAGAATTAAATACGGATTATTATTGGGCAGTAGTTGCAAAAGACAATAACGGGAATACTACCAAGAGTGCACTATTTAGTTTTACAACTATTGTACAGCTTCCTAATGCTGCACCTCAAAATTTCAATTTATTAACACTAATTGATGGACAAACTGGAGCTTCTTTATATCCGTCGTTTACATGGGAAGAAGCTATAGATCCAGAAGGAGACCCAGTTACTTATGATTTTTATTTGGATACTAATATGGATCCAAGTTCAAAGTTGGGTTCAGATATAGAAAATTCGGCTTTCGAAGTTACAACACTTCTTTCTGTAAACTCTACGTACTATTGGAAAGTGGCTGCCAAAGATAACAAGGGAAACAAAACGTTTAGTGCGGTATTTAATTTTAAAACTGTTATTGATGATCCACAAGATATTGAGGTTCCTTTTGCGGTAGTAGAAGAAGTACCTATTTTCCCTGGCTGTGAGAGTGAAACAGATAAAAAAGCGTGTTTTTCAAATGAGGTAAGTTCTTTTGTTAATGATAATTTTAATGTAGCTGTAGCTGATGGTTTAGGGTTGACAGGAATACAACGTATAAATTTAATATTTAAAATTGACAAAGCAGGTAATATTATAGATATTAGCGCTAGAGGGCCACATCCAGATTTAGAAAATGAAGCTATAAGAGTAATTGGTTTACTGCCACAAATGACACCTGGTAAGCAAAGAGGGGAAGCTGTTGTTGTTCCCTATTCTTTACCAATTATTTTTCAGTTGTAAAAATAAAAGTAAGTTTTGTTATAAAAAGCATTAAAAATTCCCCATTGAATTATGGATATCTGCTGGTATATTAATAATTTGAAACAGCTGGAAAACAAAAAGCTCAGCAAAAAAACTGAGCTTTATAAATTTATGAAAATTGTTGGTGCATTTAAAGTCTTAGCATAGCCAATGACTCTTGCTTTGAAGATTTTTTATGGCTTTCCTTAACCTTGGATAACTCTCCTGAATTTATGGATTTTGAATAATTAGCTTTAACTTTTGAAACATGCCCAAAAAATTTTTCGCCATTTTTAGGAGTGAGCATTACGTAAGTAGCACCATTTTTTTCGAACACATCCTTAACCACGACTTTTTTACCATAAACGCTTTTATAGTTTGCTACTTTTCCTCTTTTTACCAGAAAATTTAATCTTGGAAAAAACACATGATTATATGTGGTTCCGTCGGGAGCATTAACCATTAAAACATCTCCAATTTCTGGTTTGGGAATTTTATTTTGAGCGTTAATTGTAGCATTAAGAGTAAACAATAAAGACAAAATAAAGATCAGTTTTTTCATGATAGTTAGATTTTATAATTTTTATAATTCGACATTTCCTATAAATTTATTAAATAACCTATATATCTGTCAACTTATTTTAGAGAAAATTAACAGATGCTATATTGCCTTAAAAACGCAGTGAACCCTATTTTTAAAAGGGTTGTTTTTTAAAAAGTGGATGTTTAATTATGGGCAAGGGACTTTTTTTGATTACCCCATAAAGCGAAAATCAATTTTAATCAAAAAAGACCTTAAAAAAAAAGGGGTACCATTACAACTAATGAAAAATCAATTTTAACATAATTTTAGAAATATTTAGAATAAGAAATCTTGGTTTTATACCAATTTATATTGTTAGTCAGCCTTTATATGCGAGATTTCAGAACCAAAAAATAAAACTTTATGGAATGTAGGCAATTTTACACCAGTTTCTGCAACTTGCCAATTGTTCCAAGAAGCTTCTAATCCGTCAATTGGGGTTTTAGAATCCCACATGTTAAAACCTTTTGGTTTGCCAGAATCATCAAAATGCCACAGGTAAGATGCATTGTTATCGTAGGTAACTAGAAGTCCTTTTTTGTTGTTTTCAAGTGTGACTAATTGTCGCGTTACACCTTCATCAAAAACTGTAAATGGGGCAATTAACCAAAATATATCCTCCTTAAAATAAGATTGTCCTTTTGCGATTAATTCCTCGCCCATTTCCCCTTCAATAGTAAATCCATGTACATAGGCTTTACTTTCAGAGTGGTCATTTAAATCCAATTTAATTTTATAATCTTTCCAAAAAACTTCACAAATGCTTTTGGTCTTTTCCCATTTGTAATGCCTTCTTTTTTTAAACGTCCATTCTAAATAATCGGTATTTTGGTAAGCCTCGTAATTTAAGGCGACAAGCATTTTTGTGGCCAAATTATCTGCAGCTTTACCTTGAACTCCCTCTGGAATGTCTTGATGATGTTTATAATATAAAAAACCAAAAAGAAGAAGTGTAGGCAGGGTTAAAAACACAACAACACCAAGTATGATTTTTATGGGTTTTTTAAGTTTCATTATTTTAATAGATTGGGGACTATTGCTAAATTATTAATTATCATTGATTTGATGAAATAAAACAGCTAAAAACCGATAGCCGTATCATCTCCTCGATAATCTGCTCCGCCTTCATAGGAGTTATCTTCTAAAACAAGTATGCCATCGACTTTGCCTAGAATAATTGATTCTCCTTCATTGATTTTATAACCCAAATTTTCAAGTTGAGTGATTACTGACCTATCGAATGAATTGGGCTCCATCAGAATATGATCTGGTAACCATTGATGATGAAATCTCGGTGCATTTACGGCGTTTTGCATGGTCATATCAAATTCATGTACGTTAAGAATGGTTTGTAATACAGATGTAATAATTGTTGCTCCTCCCGGCGTACCGAGTGTCATATATAATTGGCCGTTTTTCTCGACTATAGTTGGCGTCATGGAACTTAGCATGCGTTTCTCCGGAGCAATGCTATTTGCTTCTGCACCAATCAATCCAAACATATTTGGCACTCCGGGTTTACTGCTAAAATCGTCCATTTCATTATTCAGAAAAAAACCAAGTTCAGCACAATATAGTTTTGAGCCATAAGCGCCATTTAAAGTGGTGGTTGCAGCAATGGCATTCCCAAATTGGTCAACGATAGAGTAGTGGGTAGTCTCCATACTTTCTATTATCTTAATGTTTCCATGAGACACATCTTCGGAAAGTGTCGCTTTTTCAAAAGAAAAATTTGACATCCTTCCACTTAAATATGAATCACTAATCAATGTTTTAATAGGGATTTCAACAAAATCTGGATCGCCGAGATAAAAACTTCTATCGGCATAAGCACGCCTTTCCGCTTCGGTAATGGCTTGAATGGTTTTTACTGTGTTATGCCCATATTCGTCTAAAGGAAAAGGTTCGAGCATTTTTAAAATTTGTGCCAAACAAACACCGCCACTCGAAGGAGGCCCCATGGAAATAATTTTCAAATCATCATAAGAGAATGTTATCGGATCCCGCCATTTGGCTTCATATTTTGACAAATCCGCTTCAGAAATCATACCGCCATTATTTTGAATAAACTTTGCCAATATTTTAGCGGTTTCTCCTTTGTAAAATTCATCTCTCCCGTTTTTAGAAATGCGTTCTAAGGTTTTGGCTAAAGCGGTATATGTTATGGTGTCGCCAGTTTCCCAATTGAAATCAAAAACAATGGAATCTTTGTTTGCTTTTCTGAAAGACGATTGGTAATGTTTTATTCTATTTTCCTGCTTTTGGCTAACCACCACACCTTTATAAGCGAGTGTAATAACAGGTTTTAAAATGGTTGCTATGGGTAGAGACCCCAATTTATCATGCACTTCAAAAACACCGGCAATAGTTCCTGGAACGCCAATGGCCATAGCCCCTAATGTGCTTTTTTCGGGAATGATGTTGCCTTTTTCATCTAGATACATGTTTTTTGAGGCAGCCAGTGGTGCTTTTTCTCTGTAATCGATAGACCCAATGTCGCCATTTGCTTTTCTATACACCATAAAACCGCCGCCACCTAAATTCCCTGCATAAGGATAGGAAACTGCTAAAGCCAATTCAGTAGCAATCATCGCATCGAAAGCGTTACCTCCTTTTTTAAGAATATCAACACCAATTTTTGAAGCTTCTGATCGTGCAGAAACCACCATAGCATGTTCTGCAATAACACCTCGATTACCGTTAATTGGTTTTGGTCTATCTGACGTTTTTTTACACGCTATAAAAAGACATAATGACAAAGAAATACAATAAAATCGCAGCATCTAATCGTTATTTAATTCTTTAAGTTTTTCCTTGGAAAATAAAATGAGTTCGTCAAAAAAAGCAGTAAACTCGCCTTCAAATTCAGCATAGAATTCCTCCAGTTCGTTCACAGCTTTATTCATGCCCGAAATGTTTTTTGTTCTTCTGTTCATACCCTCTAAAACTCTTCTGATTCCTTCAATAGATGCATAATTCAACAACCAATTATCAGCCATCATATAAGGCATCATTTTTTGAATTCTTGCGGGTAATATTTCAAAATTATCTTCAAGTGAATTATAGAAATTATCAACATATTCATTCAATGGAATATCACAATAATTACTCCAGTTTTTAGCCAGAAAATGATCATATAAAATATCTACGATAACACCTGAGTAATGACTGTATTTTGAATGTAACCTTTTAGTGCTTAGTCTTACCGTTTTGTGCGCATCGGTAAAAGTATCAATATGTCTGTGCAGTAGAATTCCAATTTGCACATCTTTATCATAAGTTTTATAACTTTTGCCCTTGACGCCATCAGCAATAAAATTTCCGATAGTTACCAAATCATTATCTCCAGATAAATAAATGTGTGCTAAGTAATTCATTTGTGAAATTTACGAATTCCACTTTTAGAAATCCGATTTTCTAATTGTATATTTGCTTTTCAATTTGAAAATAATAGATATGACACTTATAAAATCAATTTCAGGAATTAGAGGCACCATTGGCGGACAAGTAGGCGAAAACCTTACTCCAATTGATGCTGTGAAGTTTGCAGCAGCTTATGGCGCTTGGTTAAAACAGCAACGTGCGAAAGAAAACTACAAAGTTGTAGTGGGGAGAGACGCACGTATTTCTGGAAAAATGATTCAGAATTTAGTGATGAACACTTTAGTAGGTCAGGGAATTCATGTGATTGATTTAGGGTTGTCAACCACACCAACGGTAGAAGTTGCAGTACCTATGGAACATGCCGATGGCGGTATTATTTTAACCGCAAGTCATAACCCAAAACAATGGAACGCACTTAAATTATTAAATTCGGATGGAGAATTTTTAGACGGAGAAGAAGGCGCAAAAATTTTAGAACTAGCCGAAGGCAACACCATAGAATTTGCCGATGTGGATAGCTTAGGAAAAATTACAAAAAATAAAGCCTATTTCGATTTACATATCATTGAAGTTTTAGATTTACCACTAGTAAACGTAAAAGCTATTGAAGCAGAGCGTTTTAAAGTAGTTGTAGATGGTGTGAATTCAACAGGAGGCATTGTTATTCCGTTGTTATTAGAGCGTTTAGGTGTAGATGTTATAAAGTTATACTGTGAACCAAACGGGCAATTCCCTCACAATCCAGAACCTTTAAAAGAACACTTAACAGATCTATCTGATGCCGTTAAAAAACACAACGCAGATTTTGGTCTAGTTGTTGACCCAGATGTAGATCGTTTGGCCTTTATGGACGAAAACGGCGAAATGTTTGGCGAGGAATACACCTTGGTAGCCTGTGCCGATTATGTGTTGGGCCACAACCCAGGTAACACGGTAAGCAACATGAGTTCTACACGCGCATTGAGGGACGTTACTGAAAAACATGGCGGCATGTACGAAGCCTCGGCAGTAGGCGAGGTAAATGTTGTAAAATTAATGAAGAAAAACAAGGTAGTAATAGGTGGCGAGGGCAACGGTGGTATCATATACCCAGAGTTACATTACGGACGTGATGCCTTGGTTGGTATCGCGTTGTTTTTAAGCCTATTGGCAGAAAAAGGCATGAAGGTAAGCGAACTTAGAAAAACCTATCCGAGTTATTTTATGGGTAAAAAGAAAATACAATTAACACCAGGCTTGGATGTAGATGGTATCTTAAAAACCATGGAAGAGCGTTATAAAAACGAGAAACTCACTACTATAGACGGTGTAAAAATAGATTTCTCCGAAAGTTGGGCACACCTACGTAAAAGTAACACCGAGCCTATTATTAGAATTTATACTGAAGCAAAATCGCAAGAAGAAGCCGATGCGTTGGCCGATAAGTTTATCGCCGAAATTGGAGCTATAGCTGGTATTTAATCCTTTTTTATTAGAAGCTGTTTCCCGCTTGTAATTAAAACGTCATTGCGAGGAGTGGGCGACGTGGCAATCTGTATAATTCTGGTTCCATTTAGGTTTTAAAAAGGATGCCGTTTCAATCGGGGCTAAGCTATCTAATAGTGTCTTTTTCTTACTTTAAATTGAGAATATTTACTGAGATAACAGCAATAAAATTTACTATACCTTGTGATATATTTATGGGATATGAGTGATAAAAGTTACTATATATAACAAGTTTGTACTGCATTAAACCAACCAATGGAATGTCTTGTGATGCCCAAAGACCAGATAAAAGAGCAATAGCAAAATGTATTGCAGAAATTTCATTAAATATTAGTGATTCCTTGGCTTATGAACTTACGGCTATACTCTTAGAAGGAGACGCAGTTGACATTGAAGTAGGCGATAAAAACTCCGGTTCTGCCTTAAGAACTTTAGGAAAACTAAGTATCGATTACGAAATTATTGAATCAACCAATGTTTAAAGTTTCACAACCGGCGCATTATACATAAAAGTATCTAACCAACGCTCGAAACGTTTATCTAGCTTTTCAGCAAAAATTATGTATTGACATTTACCGATGCTTTCTGGGGTTCTGGCGACTTCAGCAAAACTATTATTGCCCAGTAAAAACTCGGCATCTTCAATAATGCACATTTGTAGTTTATTCAAATTAATGCCGTTAAGGAAAAAAATCTTGTTTAAGCGTTTTGGAGTGGCGATAACAATGTCTGTGCCATCATAGATTTCATTTCTTTGGTCGTCAATATTTTTCTCGTCGTATGCACAATACACTCGTAAATCTGTACCTCTTTTAAATGCGTTAAACTCTAATTCCAAATCTAAAGCGGCTTGTTTGTTCTCTACAAATATCAATACCCTAGGCGCATCCTCAAACGCCTTACCTTTTAATTTTTGAATCACACTTAAAACGATGCTCGTTGTTTTACCAGATCCCTTTGGTGCGATGGCAAACATACTAGCACCACTTTTAATTTTGGATAGTATCTTTTTCTGAAAGGGTAGCGGGGCTTCAAAACCTTTATGTTCTAAAGTAGCTTTTAAAGGTGCTATTAGTTTCTTAAACGGCATAATTATAATTCCTGAATTGTGCAAATATAGTTGAAAAGAAAAAAGCACTTAAATATTGTGAGCACCTTTAAAATTATTTATTCTTTAGTAAAATTTTCATTTCAAAACTGAATAAAATAGAGGGGGAAGTTGCATAAAAAATGATAATGAATTCTCAAAATTGAGGTGTAAAACTACATTTTTAAGCAACTTTTATTTACAGGTCTTGTAAGCTTTTGTATATGCATTTGCAAACATTTTAACAGAGGTAGAACCTGATTAAAAAAAAAGCTATTTTTGGCATAACTAAAGTTTGTTGTTTTTGCTAGCTTTTGAGTTTTCTTTGGAGATTCTCTCACTCAAACACGCAACTTTTTTTACCCATAAATTTTAGGCGATATATTGATGAATCTCAACAAGATATTATTTGGTGAAAATAGATTACTTAAAAAACAGATTCCAATAAAGAAGATAAACCTTTATATTATTGGGATCTGCATCATAAATATTGTTCAAGCAGTTCTTACACCTATAACAAATGACGAAGCATACTATTGGGTCTTTTCCAAAAATCTTGATCTAGGTTATTTTGACCATCCTCCCATGGTGGCCTATATCATAAAATTAAGTTCGTATTTGTTTTCTAACACACTCTTGGGGGTGCGGTTTATAACTATTGTTCTCCTTGGTTTCACATTAAAAATTATTTGGAAGTTAATTCCAGAAGAAAATAAGGAGCATAAGTATTCCGAACTGATGTTTATTCTATTGGTTTTAGCGATACCCATATTCAATATATATGGTTTTATTACTACTCCAGATGCACCTTTCCTTTTCGCGGCAGCCCTTTTTTTATTGGCCTTAGAAAGAATGTCAAAAAAAGAATCCTTTACTAATATATTGATTCTTGGCATCGCTAGTGCCCTGTTAATCTATTCAAAATATCATGGTGGTATTGTAATTATTTTAGCTGTTTTTTTAAAATTCAAGCTCTTAAAGAAATGGGGGATCTATATTTCTGGAATACTGGCGTTATTGCTGATTTTACCGCATCTAAACTGGCAATATCAAAATGACTTTATCACTTTTGATTATCATCTTTTTCAACGGACCTCGGGCGAGTTTAGTTTTAAAAATGTGATACATTATGTGTTGAGTACAGTAGCTATTCTTAATCCTGCGCTAATTATTGTATTTTTTTATTATCTCAAAAAACAAAAACTTTTTACGGATAGAAATAATTTTATGACTCAAATTTTTATAGGATTTTTAGCCTTTTTCCTAATCTATTCTTTCAGGTCTAAAATAGAAGCACATTGGGTTGCTTTTTCAGCGATTCCAATGGTAATTCTTATTTATAATTTAATGATATCCCATAATTATATTAGAAAACAAATGAAGCTCATTGGAATTCTAAGTATTGTATTAATCTTTTCTGCACGGCTATTGATAGTATTGGACCTACCCTTAAAAACAGAGTTTCATATAGAAAAAAAGGATTATTTTGAGGCCATATTTAAGAAAGCAAATGGTAAAAATGTTGTTTTTGTTAACTCCTACCAAAAGGCAGCTAAATATTCTTTTTATACTGGGGAAGCATCCTTTTCAGACAACAACGCCTATTATAGAAAAAACCAATATGATTTATTAAATGCTGAAGCTATTTTCAATGATACTCCGGTATTATTTATTGGAAATTGGCCTCATAAAATGTTTGACAGTTTGAAAATAGGATCAAACGAAATAATTTTACACCATAAAATTGATAAGTATCCAATTTTTAATAAGTTGGAGGCATCCATTAATAACGACAACTTTAAAATACTGAACAAAAAGGGGCGTGTAGATTTAACTATCAAAAACCCTTATGATTATATGATCGATTTAGAACAAAAAAACTTGCCCTATAAATTTAGTTTCTGTTTGAAAAAAGGTAATGAAATATATTTTGCACCATTAAAAATGGATGGCACAAAACAATTAAAACCGGGCAGGAATAACATGATTGCTGTTGGTTGGGAGTTAAAAGACAAAATATTAAATGGTCCATATAAACTCCAAATAGTTCTGCAAGCTGGATACCTTAATCCAAAGGTATTGAGTAAAAAATATGATATTGAGGTAAAGAAATAAAGATCAACAACAAAAAAATAAACACCCTTAGAACGGGAGTTTATTAAAACCGTTGGCTGTAAGTTAAGTGCTAGTTTCTATGTACTTGGAAAATTCTACAAATTTCTCTCTAGTTCATTTTATTTTATTAATTTAGAGATTCAACCCTAGAACTATCTATATAAAAGCGAGTTGTGAATTCAAGAACCACTATAAAATGGGAAGAATACATTTATTCGAATTTGAAGACCAAAAGTGGTTTCCAATATTTTTAAGAAACTATGGTACCGATTTCTTGCAGTTTCTTTCAAACAAAACGAAATTATACAAACCAATAGTACCAATACTCATTAAAGGATTGCAGAAAAGCAAAACAAATCAGATTGTAGATTTAGGCTCAGGTGGTGGCGGTGGATTAATTTGGTTAAATTCTGAATTGAAAAAAGAGATTTCTGATTTAAAAATAACTTTGACTGATTTTTACCCAAACATTCCGGCATTTAATTTTACAAAAAAACAAGCATCTAATTTTGAATTTATTGAAGCTTCAGTCGATGCAAGAGATGTTCCAAAGGAGTTGAAAGGTTTAAGGACTCAATTTTTATCGTTGCACCATTTTAAACCTAATGATGCAAAACAAGTTTTGCAGAACGCAGTAAACTCTAACAGTTCTATTGCAGTTTTTGAAGCACAGGAAAGAAGTTTACCTAGTATTTTAGCAATGCTATTTTCTCCTTTAAGTGTTCTGTTTACAACACCTTTTATCAGGCCGTTTAAATTTGGACGAATTATTTTTACATATCTTATTCCAATAGTGCCTCTGTTTGTTTTGTGGGATGGTGTGGTTTCTTCACTCAGAACCTATTCTGTAAAAGAAATGAAAGCACTTGTTGCAAATTTAGAAAACACCGAAACATACGATTGGGAAATTGGCAGGATAAAGTCAGGTCCTGGAGCGCTGCTGTATTTATTGGGGACGAAAAAACAACACTCATAAATTTTCTATAAATCAGATTGCAGAGAAATAGATTTTAGGGAATAACTTATTTAGGCTCTTGTCCGCGATGTTTCCAACGTTTATGAGTCCACAGGTAATATTCTGGAGCTTCGTAAAGTTGTTCTTCAACGCGTTTAAGCGCGATATCGGTAATTTCAAAATCTTTTAGTTCTTTTGGGTTTTTAGAAATAATAGAAAATGTAGATTCGTAATAGCCCCTTTTTATCTTTTTTACCTTTAAGAATAAAGTAGCCATATCCAGTCGTTTTGCCAATACTTCGGCACCAACATGAACTGGCACTCTAATACCCATGAACTCTTGCCAATATAAGGCTTTATTCAATTTTGGAGATTGATCGAACACAAAACCATTAAACGTTAATTCATTATTTCTTTTGGCTCTAACAAGGGCAGGAAATGTTTCTTTTGTAGTAATTAAATGACTGTTATATTTAGCCCGAATCCGTTTTACAAGCCTATCAAAATACTTATTACTTAACTGTTTATAAATGGCGTACCCTTTGTAATTCACATGTGTTTGTAAAATAAAAATCCATTCCCAACTTGCATAATGTCCCATAAATAAAACAATACTTCGGTTTTCTTTTTCTAATTGATACAGCACATCCAAATTAGTAAAAGCATAACGTTTTTGCATTTCGGCTTCAGAAATCGTGATTGATTTTACAGCCTCTACAATCATATCACATAAATGATGGTAGAATTTTTTTCTGATTTTACGAATCTCTGAATCAGATATTTCGGGAAAAGCCAACCTTAGATTTTCGTTAACCACTTTCTTTCGATACCCGATAATATAATAAAGCAACACATAAATACCATCGGAGACAGCATACAACAATCTAAAAGGCAATATAGAAATTAGCCATAAAAACGGATAAAGAATAATATAAGCTAGAAATTGCATTTATAAGTTTTAGATTTGTAACCGCAAATATATGTTAATTTGAATTTAATCGTTTTACGTCCATGGGTAAATTAGATATCATCACTATAATTATCATTGTCGCTAACGTTTTGATATCCTACAAGGGTTTCAACGATTTTTCTTTTTTCGAAAAGTATAAATTTAATGTTGGTGGTATAAAACGAGGGGAACAAGTTCGCCTCTTTAGTTCTGGCTTTTTACATGCCGATACAGCGCATTTATTTTTTAATATGTTTACGCTTTACTTCTTTGCCAATGTGGTAATAAGCTTGCTAGATGTGTTTGGTTTTTTTATTATTTATGTTGGTAGTTTAATACTTGGTAATTTACTTTCGCTTTATTTTCACAAAGATGAATACCACTACAGCGCAGTAGGAGCGAGTGGTGCAGTAATGGGTGTGCTTTATGCTGCCATTTTGTTGCAACCAGGAATGAGCTTGTATATCTTTTTTATACCCATCCCAATTCCTGCATATATCTTCGGTATTGGCTACTTATTATATTCAATTTACGGTATGAAAAATAGAGTGGGAAATATTGGTCACGATGCCCATTTTGGTGGCGCAATTGGTGGTTACATTATTACTTTATTACTATCACCAGTATTGTTTAAAACTAACTTTTTAATGGTTGCTTTACTCGCAATACCAATTGTTATTTTATTTATTTTAAAGAAAGCAGGTAAAATGTAATTCTTTCGCAACATAATTGGCACAACTATTGAATTTATATTAACGATAAAGCATTTAATTTATCATTAAAGTATTGATATTTAGATGTTTAAATATTTATGTAATAAATTTGAAAATTGGTTTATTTTGTTTTAATGACAGAATGACCTAGAGAGCTATATGAAGAAATCTAATTTTATAACATTTGACAGTTTGTCATCACAGGAATTTGATGAAAATTCAGAATTAATCCCCTTAATGACACCTGAAGATGAAGAAGCCATAAATAAAGAAGAGCTACCTGAAACGCTTCCAATACTATCGTTGCGAAATACGGTATTGTTCCCTGGTGTGGTTATTCCAATTACTGCTGGTCGCGATCAATCTATAAAACTGATAAACGATGCAAATAAGGGCAGTAAGGTAATTGGTGTTGTGGCCCAAAAGGATGAAACTGTTGAGAATCCAACCGCAAAAGACATCCATGAAACGGGTACTGTTGCCAGGATTTTAAGAGTTTTAAAAATGCCCGATGGTAACGTAACAGTTATCATTCAAGGGAAAAAGCGTTTTAAAGTTGCCGAAGTTATTACGGAGCAACCTTATATGAATGCTACGGTTAGGGATATTCCTGAAGCGAAACCTGCTCTAAAAAATAAAGAATTTAGTGCAATTATAGATTCTATAAAGGATTTAGCATTAGAAATTATCAAGGAAAATCCAAATATTCCAAGTGAGGCATCTTTCGCCATAAAAAATATTGAAAGCAATTCGTTTTTGATAAATTTTGTGTCGTCAAACATGAACCTTTCTGTAACCGAAAAGCAAGAACTTTTAGAAATAAACGATCTTCAGAAACGTGCCTTAGCTACGCTGAAATTTATGAATGTTGAATTTCAGAAATTAGAACTTAAGAATGATATTCAGTCTCGGGTTCAAATGGATATGAGCCAACAACAACGTGAATATTTCTTGCATCAACAGATGAAAACCATCCAGGAAGAATTGGGAGGCGTAAGTCATGATGAGGAAATTGAGGAAATGAAGCTGAAAGCATCCGAGAAGTTATGGGACGAAAACGTAGCAAAGCATTTTGAAAAGGAAATAGGGAAGTTGCAACGTATGAACCCACAGGTTTCTGAATATTCAATTCAACGTAATTATTTAGAACTACTTTTAGATTTGCCTTGGAATGAGTTTAGCAAAGACAAATTCGATTTAAAACGTGCGAAGAAAATATTAGACCGAGACCATTATGGTTTAGACGATGTAAAGCGCCGTATCATAGAATATCTGGCAGTCTTGAAATTGCGAAACGATATGAAATCGCCTATTTTGTGTCTGTACGGCCCTCCAGGAGTTGGAAAAACATCTTTAGGAAAGTCTATTGCGGAAGCTTTAGGTAGAGAATATGTGCGTATGTCTTTAGGAGGTTTGCGCGATGAAGCGGAAATTCGCGGACACCGTAAAACATACATTGGCGCCATGCCAGGGCGTATCATCCAGAGCTTGAAAAAAGCAGGGACTTCCAATCCTGTGTTTGTTTTAGATGAAATTGATAAACTATCAAATTCGCATCAAGGCGATCCATCTTCTGCAATGTTAGAAGTATTAGATCCGGAGCAGAATAATGAGTTTTATGATAACTTTTTGGAAATGGGTTACGATCTTTCTAAGGTGATGTTCATCGCCACTTCAAACAGCTTGAATACTATTCAACCTGCATTGAGAGACCGTATGGAAATCATCAATGTAACGGGCTATACTATTGAGGAAAAGGTAGAGATTGCAAGACGCCATTTATTACCAAAACAATTAAAAGAGCATGGTTTGGATACCTCTCATTTGAAAATAGCCAAACCTCAACTGGAAAAAATTGTAGAAGGCTATACACGAGAATCCGGTGTGCGCGGTTTAGAAAAACAAATTGCAAAAATGGTGCGTTTTGCCGCCAAAAATATTGCAATGGAAGAAGACTACAATGTTAAAGTATCTAACGAAGATATCATTGAAGTTTTAGGTGGCCCAAAATTAGAGCGTGATAAATACGAAAACAATAACGTTGCCGGTGTTGTTACCGGTTTAGCATGGACAAGTGTTGGTGGGGATATTTTATTCATAGAATCTATTCTTTCTAAAGGAAAAGGCACTATGAGCATTACCGGAAATTTAGGTAAGGTAATGAAGGAATCTGCCACTATCGCGATGGAATACATAAAATCTAATGCAGATACTTTTGGAATAGATGCTGATGTTTTCGAAAAATACAATGTGCATATTCACGTGCCAGAAGGCGCAACTCCAAAAGATGGTCCAAGTGCTGGTGTCACTATGTTAACCTCTTTAGTATCGCTTTTCACTCAAAAGAAAGTAAAGAAGAGTTTAGCAATGACGGGCGAAATTACACTTCGTGGAAAGGTATTGCCGGTAGGGGGGTTAAAAGAGAAAATTTTAGCTGCAAAAAGAGCACGTATTAAAGAAATATTATTGTGTGAAGACAACAGACGGGATATTGAAGAAATTAAAGCTGAATATTTAAAGGGCTTAACATTTCATTATGTGACCGATATGAGTGAGGTTATCGACATAGCTATCACAAATCAAAAAGTTAAAAATGCGAAGAAACTCTAGGTTAGTATTTTTAATTGTCTTTGGATTTTTTTGTTGTTATCATGCAATTGCGCAATCTAAACCACATTATAAAGAGGTGCTTTTAGACGGAAAACCTGCAAGATTAAATGTGGCAACCGGAGAGTTTACGCTTATTAATCCTGAGGCCAAGGTTGCGATAGCTCCAATTGAATCTAATTCTGAAAGTATTTCAGATTTTCATGTTGTAAAAAGCGGGGAAACTTTATTTACATTGTCTAAATTGTATGGTGTGAGTTTAAATGTTTTGAAAAAAGCCAATAATCTGGAAACAACTTTAATTAGTATTGGAAAAAAGATACGGGTTAGAAATTTTGAAAGCATTAATTCTAATGGCAATAACTCGGATTTTTGGATGGTTTCAAAAGGAGATACGCTTTATAGTATTGCCAAAAAAACAAATACTACTGTAAAATTGCTAAAGCGTTTAAATGCCTTGAAAAATAATACCATATTTATTGGACAAAAATTACGATTAAAATAGAAATGCACCCTTGAAAAAAATAAATGATACATGCTATCGTTTTAAGATAGATTCATTTACTTTGTACCGTAAATATGCTAAAGAAGATTATCACTATTTTTTGTTTGTCTCTAACACTTAATGCTTATGCGCAAGTAGGAGGTGAGACAACGTATCAGTTTTTGAATTTAGTGTCTTCGCCAAGACAAGCAGCTTTGGGAGGGAAAGTATTTACCAATGTAGATTACGATGTCACACAAGGATTATTTAACCCAGCGACGATTAATGCTGAAATGGATAATCAATTGGCATTAAATTACTCAAGTTACTTGGGAGGTATAAGTTATGGAACAGCGGCTTATGCTTATGAAATAGATAGACATACTGGTACTGTTCACGCTGGTATCAGCTATATCAATTATGGTTCTTTTGATGGTTATGATGAAGATGGTAACTCCACGGGAACGTTTACGGGTAATGAAAGTGCTTTATCTGTAGGTTATGCACTTCAACTGGGGTATTCGGATTTTTATTTCGGTGGAAATTTTAAATTAATCACTTCAAAATTAGAACAGTACAATTCTTTAGGAGCTGCTATAGATTTAGGATTATTATATATAGATGAGGATATAGATTTTCATGCTGCTTTAGTAGTTAGAAATTTAGGGTCCCAAATAACTACTTATGCAGGTTTAAATGAACCTTTACCATTTGAAATTGGTTTCGGAATGTCTCAAACCTTAGAGCATGTGCCACTTAGGTGGCATGTAACTTTCGAGAATCTACAAGAATGGCCTATCGGAAGACCAAATCCTGTAAGAGCTACAAGAGATTTATCTGGTAATCAAACTTCAGAAAAAATTGGATTTTTAGGGCAAGTAATCAGGCATACTATTTTAGGGGCAGAATTATTTCCTGAAGGTGGTTTTAATCTTCGATTGGGTTATAATTTTCGCCGTTCAGAAGAATTAAGAATTGTAGATCAGCGTAATTTCTCTGGGCTTTCTGCCGGGTTCTCTATCAAATTAAATAAAATGCGTTTTAGTTATACCCACGCTAAATATACTAGTGCTGCAAATTCTAACTTCTTTGGTTTGCAAATAGATTTACAATAAATTACCTCGTGGCAAACCTAGGGGTAAAATTCCAAATACTAAATTCAAAAAAAAAAACGGAGACATCACCATAAGATATCCCCGTTTTATATCAATTTTAAGATGCTCTAGTTCTTAATAAACTTTGAAGTGTAAGATGTTCCGTTTGAGGCTATCAACCTAACAAGGTATGTTCCCGACGCTAAATTAGCAATTGGCAACGATACCGTTGTAGTGTCGTTTCCATTTAGAGCCATCGTCTTCACATTACGCCCCATAAGCGAATACACTTCCACTAAACCTTTGGTATAGTTTAAATTATTTGGTAATACAATATTTAAATTATTGTGTGCTGGATTAGGAAATAATTGCACTCGAGATAGAAGTACCTCAGAAGTACTAAGGACATCTCCTGTATCTTCAATAGCATTTACTCCAGCAGTCCATTGCGTGCCTCCCAATTCATAAGCACCTATATCTGGAGCTGCGTCTTTATAAGAATCATTAATGCCAGAAATAAGTTGACCTTGATCTACAACTGCACTACCATTTTTCGGCATAAAATCTTGATTATTGGCATCTTCAAAAGGAGATGTGGGAGTGATTAAGTTATCTTGAATATCAAAAAATACATTAGGATAAGTATCCCCAGCATTAGGATGCCAATCTCCAGCACTTGCATAGTTGTTATATACTTTGTTATCTGATTGTGAATGACCATTAACCCAAGAATCCATTGCATCTTGCGCATTCCATATGGTATTATGGAAAAAGTCTAAAAAGGTATTGTTCCAATTCACTTGGTAACCCGTCCAAGATACATTCCAAACCACATTGTGATGCACTACGTAGCCCTTACTATCGTTATCTAAATAGATACCAGCGGCTTTAGGAGCTTCTCCAACAGCATGCGAATATGCCGGTGCGGTAGCATCATGAAACCAGTTGTGGTGTATTTCATTATTTTTTAAAGAGGCGTTTCCAACGGTGTAAAACACTCCAGAATCGCTGTTTATTTGTTGAGATGCAGATACATCGTTATATGCTACTTCACAGTTAGATCCTGCGACGTACATACCGTCTCTACCAGCATTTAAAATAGTGTTTTTTAGAATTTCCATGTTATTAGCACTAGATCTAATCGGTGACGCATGAATTCCTACGTAGTCTATGTTGCTAATATAGTTTCCTTCAAAAGTACCATTTGAGGCAGCCCAACCTGCTATAAATATACCACTTACCGAACTATGGTCTATGGTACAATCTTTTATTATAGTATTGTCTCCAAGAACTTCTATAGACGCCTCACCAACTTGAGCGTCTGTATTATTTAATTCATCATGTCCTTCACTTCCATGAATAATTTGACAATTTAATATCTGGTTATTGTCAGCATTGTTATGAATCTTTATGCTGCCCCCAAAAAAGTTTAAATCTTCAAGATTAACATAGTCTCCCGTTATTTCTGCTACATACTTAGTTCTTGCATATTCAACACTATCATTAGCCGGCAAAGTACCGTTTGCTGTTTGAAGATAAAGCGTATTTGTACCGCTATCATAATACCATTCTCGAGCATGATCCAACGCTTCCAATTTATTAAAAAGATACATTTGCCCTGTATTATTTCCAGGATAAGCTCTCCATACTCCAGGGTTGTGGATGCTAAAAGGCCAACTTCCAGTATTAACTGCTGTAAAATCAATTCTGGAAGTCGTGCTGCTCGTTATAGTTCTTGTCCAACTAGTTCCAGAGTGCGCCCCTAAATAATATACCAGTCCGCCTGTCCAATCAATACCAGGAATATTGTTAGTATTATCAAGAAAGTGAGTGCCATCACCTCCAGTAACAGGAGTACAGTCCACCGTCCAGCGGTCATTATCCGTATTATTTGGCCATCGCGCCAAATCCATATACTCATCATTGTGATATACTGCACGAAACCGACTATCAATAGTCATGTTTACAGTTGCCTTGTAAATGCTTCCACTGTGCAATGACCAACCATTTACAATACTTGTAGCTCTAATTTCAACATTTTCACCAGCGGCTGCCTTAAATGTTAAAGGGGTAGTGCTATTGCCATTTTTGTTAACTATTAAAGATTCTTCGTAAATACCACCTCTAATAATGCATGTGTTTTTTGCAGTATTCATTACCGAGACGGCTTTATTAAATGTAAGGTAAGGGTTTCCTATTGTTCCATCTCCAGTGGTGTCATTTCCATTTGTAGCCACATATACATCTTGGGCAAGAAGTATTGAACTACAAAAAAGAATGGATAGGCATAAAAATAAGTGTAGTGTTTTTTTCATAATGTTTTTTTATAAATTTATTAAACTGATTGCATATCAAGTTGTCCGTACAATCGTTTTTGGATAACATATGGTTTAAAATTACTTGTATGATATGATTTAAATAAAAGGTTTAAGTTGGTTATCAAAGTGTTTAGAGTTCAGGAAGAAAACCTCTCCATGATATATAAAAAACGACTGAAGTATAGCTCCAGTCGTTTAAAATAGTACTAGTATTTTAAATTTAGTTCACACTAAAACTCCAAACTTGTCCTATGGCTTGTCCGCCTTTATCATCTTTGGCTACTACTTTCCAATAGTATGTTGTTGCAGCGCTTAAGTTTACCGTTAAAGATTTTGCACTTTGATTATCGCCAACCTTTGTTACTGGTGGATTTACAGTATCAAAATACACATCATATGTTAAAGGATCGTTATCAACATCGCTGGCATCCCATTGTAAATTGGTCGTTGCACCAGAAGCGGTTCCCTCATTTGCTGGAGCAGTTATGCTTGGTGCAAATGGTAAATGGTTAACTTCTGCTATACCTTCCGTGTAAAATTGAAATACTGTAGAGTAATCGCTTGATAAACCTTTACTATCCGTGGCTTTAACACGCCAGTAATAAGCAATCCCTTTTTCTAAAGTAACAGATTTTGAATTTGCTGTGGTAGTTGTTGATTCTTCAATACTAGAAAATTGATTGTCCTTTGAAATTTCAAGCAGATAGGTTATAGGGTCTCCATTTGGGTCTATAGCATCAGCCCATTCAAATAGAAGGGTGTTCGAAATACACAGAAGATTATTGGTTGGGTAGGTTAACGAACCTACTTTTCCAGGTGCTTTGTTTTCTTCAGGGGCTGGAGTATCATCACCGCCACCAGAACAAGAGGCTAAAATAATTCCAAGAATTACTAATAATTTTATATTTTTCATCGTTTTATTTCTTTATGATTTTAACATTGATTGGTTTGCTTGCTATAATTTTCGCAAAGTAGATTCCTGATGGTTTATCGCTTAAACTAAGATCAACCTTTCCGGAATTAATTTGATATGTTTTTGAAGACACCAATTGCGACTGGATGTTGTAAATTTCGATAGCAACCTGACCGTTGGCTATAGGTAACAAGAACTGAAAATCTCCTGTTGTAGGGTTAGGAAAGGATTGAATATTGCCGAAAAAATCTATGCTTTCAACAAGTTCCCCTTCACAATCTTTACTGGATTTCACTTTCACGATATCACCATGTTTTACAGCAACATCAAATGAAGTGCTTGAGGTTTCACGAACAACTTCATTATTTACAGTTACGGTAAAAGGTGCTGTTCCTGTTTCAATAGCTACAGATAATTTATTGACACCTAAACTAGATTTGCTGCTTATTCCTGGTGATTCCTTAATCACTACACTAAAACATTTGCTTTCGCTATCTCCTTTAATGGAAATACATAAATCATAAGTGTCAGGTGCAATGTTTTCAATGTCCAATGTTTGTGTAAAATCTGTATTAGAACCATTAAAAGTTACAACAAAATCCTCTGCGAAACCTGCAGATATATTGATTTTACCATTATTTTCATTTGGACAAGTCTCAGATGAAGCAGCAATAGTAAACTGAATATCAGAAATAGAAAGTTCTTCACCTTCACCAGTATCTTCAATAGCATTAACGCCAGCAGTCCATCGTGTGCCTCCCAATTCATAAGCGCCAATATCTGGAGCAGCTCCTTTAAAAGGTTTGGTGAACCCCGAAATAACTTGCGCCTTATCAATAACAGCACTACCAGATTTTGGCATAAAATTTCCACTAGCAGCATTTTCAAAAGGAGAAGTGCTTGAAATTACATTATCTTTTATATCAAATTCTGTTGGGCCGTTACCAGCAAACCATTCGCCATCACTTGCAAAATTATTATACACTTTATTATCCTTTTGTTCACGACCATTAACCCAGGATCCCATGGCGCTACTAGTATTCCAAATAGTATTATGGAAAAAATCTAAATTAGTATTGTTCCAGTTTACCTGATAACCAGTCCAAGATACATTCCAAATTACATTATGGTGCACCACGTAGCCTTTACTGTCGTTATCTAAATAGATACCCGCGGCTTTAGCAGAACCTCCAGTACCATGCGAATAGGATGGCGCCGTAGCATCATGAAACCAATTGTGGTGAATTTCACTATTTTTTAAAGAGGTATTTCCAACCGTATAAAATACACCAGAGTCACTATTCATTTGTTGAGACCCAGATACATCATTATAGGCAACTTCACAGTTAGAACCAGCAACATACATACCGTCTCTACCTGCATTAACAATAGTGTTTTTCAGTATTTTCATGTTGTTAGCACTAGTTCTTATTGGTGATGCATGAATTCCTAGGTAGTCTGTATTGCTAATATAGTTTCCTTCAACAGTACAATTTGAGGCTGCCCAACCGGCTATATTTATGCCACTGACCGAACTATGGTCTATGGTGCAACCTTTTATGATGGTATTGTCTCCAAGAACATCAAGAGCGGCCTCTCCAACCTGAGCGGATGTATTAGCCAAATCATCATGTCCTTCACTACCATGAACTATTTTACAATTAATAATTTGGTTGTTGTCTGCATTATTATCGATTCTAACACTACCTCCAAAAAAGTTTAAACCTTCAAGTTTAATATAATCTCCCTGTAATTGTGCTGCATGTTTAGTTCTTGCATATTCAACAGTACCATCTGCAGGCATGGCGCCATTAGCTGTTTGAAGATAAAGTGTTTTTGTACCGCCGTCATAAAACCATTCGCGAGCATGGTCTAGAGCTTCCAGTTTATTAAAAAGGTACAACTGTCCTCTTTCATTCCCGGGGTAATCTCTCCAAACTGTTGGGTTATGAGGTGTAAATGGCCAACTATTAATATTGACCGTTGTAAAATCAATTCTAGAAGTTGTGCTACTTAAGATAATTCGTGTCCAACTAGTTCCAGAGTGTGCTCCAAGATAATAGACCATGCCGCCAGTCCAATTTATATTTGGAATGTTATTGGCAAGAAAATGAGAGCCATCACCGCCCGTAACAGGGGTACAGTCAACGGTCCAGCGGTTATTATCTGTATTATTGGGCCATCGTGCTAAATCCATATAATCACCATTGTGATATACGGCACGGAACCTGCTTTCAATGCCCATGTTTACATCGGCCTTGTAGATACTTCCGCTATGCAGCTGCCATCCGTTAACTTTTGTAGTGGCTCTAATTTCAACATCTTCGCCGTCGGCAGCCTTAAATGTTAGCAGATTACCGTCAGTTCCGTTTTTGTTAACAATTAGCGATTCTTCATAAACACCGCCTTTGATGATACATACATCGCCTGCCGACATTACAGAAACAGCTTTGTTAAAAGTTTTGTAAGGGCTCGCAGAGGAACCATCTCCCGTTGTGTCATCTCCATTTGTAGCAACATAAATATTTTGAGCCGCTAAAAATGAATTAAATGAAATTAAGAGAAGATAAATTAATAATCGTGTAATTCTTTTCATAGTTATTGTTTTAGATTCTATCAACAAAATTAAAGATTTGTAACAACGAAGATAGATGAATTGGTTATATATATACAACATATGTTCTTAATGCAGGATTTAAAGATGAAATCAATAGAATGTTTAGCTAAATGATGACAAATACTTACTTTTGCTTTTTATTAGTGAAACCCAAAACTTAAAAGCGCAGCGCATTAAGTTTTGATGGTTGAACTAATCCCGCTTTTTAGCGGGATCTCAGGTTTAATACCTCCCGGGCTTGCCCCGAGATATTTATTTAAAATATGAACAACATCACGATTGCCATAGATGGTTATTCTTCAACTGGAAAAAGTACCGTAGCAAAACAAATCGCTAAACACTTAGGCTATGTATATGTGGATTCTGGGGCTATGTACAGGGCGGTAACACTCTATGCCATTAAAAATGGTTTGATTTCAGAAGACGATTTTAATAAAGAAGCGCTGGTTTATCAACTAGACCAAATAGAGTTGAGTTTTCAGTTTAATGACCAGTTAGGTTTTGCTGAGATGTATTTAAATGGGCTAAATGTTGAAAAGGAAATCCGAACTTTAAAGGTCTCCAGCTTTGTGAGCAAAATAGCTGAAGTTTCTAAAGTTCGCCAGAAGTTGGTGGGAATTCAAAAGAAAATAGGGCAGGATAAAGGCGTAGTTATGGATGGTCGTGATATAGGAACTGTAGTGTTTCCGGATGCTGAACTCAAAATTTTCATGACTGCTTCCGCAGAAAAAAGAGCTGAAAGGCGTTACCAAGAATTAAAAGAACGTGGGGATGCTATTACTTATGAAGCAGTTTTACAAAACGTTACCGAGCGCGACTATATCGATACGCACCGAGAAGATTCCCCATTGGTTAAAGCCGAAGATGCCATAGAAATTGATAATTCAGATTTAACCCTTAACGAACAATACACTAAGATTTTAGAGCTGGTGAAGATGACTTTGGAAGGGTGTGAGTGATTTTTTTTTGTTTTCAGTATCCAGTCGCAGTTTTCAGTCTCAGTCAAAAAACCCTCTGTAAAACTCTGTGTATCTCCGCGAAATAATTTACAATCCGTATCTAAGTTTTCTTTGAATTTATGGCAAATAAAAACGAATCCCTATTCAATAAAGATTCGTTTTACAATCAATTTAACTTCTGTTTTCTAAGCATTGGGAATAATCAACTCCTGATCTGGATGAATGACATCTGGGTTTTTCAGAATATCGGAATTCGCCTTAAATATATCTTGGTATTTAGAAGCTTTCCCATAATACTGAATAGCAATTTTACCTAAGGTTTCGCCACTTTTCACGGTATGTCTGTGATATACACTATTATCTGCAACCTTGATATCCGCCATGATATCCGAGGGACTTTCCCCTCCAATGGCTTTAATTTTGTCCCAAATTAAATTTTTCTCATATGGCGTGTTAGCCGTACCCCAAACTTTTAGTGTCCCATTTTCTTCTTTTACATCACCGTTTTGAATGTTTAGAGATGCTCCCAAATCTAAAACTTCTTGGTATTTAGCTTTTGCTGTCATAGTTTTTTTAGTTTAAAAATTAACGTTCTAAATATAGTAAAAGAAATGTCGGTTTTTTATGCTTTTCAATAATTTAATAGTTCACAATATTATTATACTTATTTTTCAAAGGGCTAAAACATATTTATTTTGCCATGAATACACGAATTTTTTCTTTGTCAACAATGAATACAAAAAGAATTTACACTTTTTTTAAAAAAAAATCTATAGATAATCCGTTGTGCATTTTGAGAAAATTTTGTCAGTTCTGACATTTGTTTATTAAAAAGGGCCAAAATGCACAACCGGTATAGATATTTTTATTCATGATAATAATTTCCATCCTTGATTTTTAGTTTAATTCGTGTATTCGTGGCATTTTTCATAGCTTATAATTTCAGTCTGACTTTTTTTAATACGAATTAGGCTAATTACTTCAAAATATGTATTTTTGCACACCTTTTTAGCGCATGATCGAAAAGATAGAGAGGAACTGAAAAACATTTTTATAACACTTCTGTGTATTAAGCGTTTAACTTTTCGAAATATACAGAATACAAATTTTAATCAGCACATGGCTGAAAACGAAAAACAAGCTAACCCAGAAACTTCGGAAGAAGTAGTGGTTGAAGCAACAACAGCAGAAGCTCCGGCAGTATCTGAAGCTCAAGCAAATCCCGAAAAATTCTTAAAAGAGTTCAACTGGCACAATTACCAAGAAGGTATTGATGAGGTGGACGATCAACAACTTCAAGAATTTGAAAAATTAGTAGCTGAAAATTTTGTAGATACCTTAGACGACGAAGTTGTTCAAGGTACCGTAATTCACATTACTGATAGAGATGCAATTATCGATATCAATGCAAAATCTGAAGGTGTAATTTCCTTAAACGAATTCCGTTACAATCCTGGTTTAAAAGTAGGAGACAAGGTTGAGGTGTTAATTGATGTGCGTGAAGATGCAACTGGTCAATTAGTGTTATCTCACAGAAAAGCGCGTGTAATTCAAGCATGGGATCGTGTAAATAAAGCACACGAAACTGGTGAAATCGTTAATGGTTTCGTTAAATGTAGAACTAAAGGAGGTATGATTGTAGATGTCTTCGGTATTGAAGCATTCTTACCAGGTTCTCAAATTGACGTGAAGCCAATTAGGGATTACGATCAGTATGTAAATAAAACTATGGAATTTAAAGTTGTGAAAATCAACCACGAATTCAAAAACGTAGTAGTGTCCCATAAAGCTTTAATTGAAGCTGATATTGAGGAACAAAAGAAAGAAATTATTGGTCAACTGGAAAAAGGTCAAGTACTGGAAGGTATTGTTAAAAACATTACGTCTTACGGTGTATTCATCGATCTTGGTGGTGTTGACGGATTAGTTCACATTACAGATCTTTCTTGGTCTAGAATCAACCATCCAAATGAGATTGTTGAGTTAGATCAAAAATTAAATGTTGTAATTCTTGATTTTGATGAAGATAAATCTAGAATCCAATTAGGTCTAAAACAATTAAGCAAACACCCATGGGAAGCTCTTGGAGAAGATGTTAAAATTGGCGATAAAGTAAAAGGCAAAGTAGTTGTTATTGCAGATTACGGTGCGTTTATTGAAGTTGCCGATGGTGTTGAAGGTTTAATTCACGTTTCTGAAATGTCTTGGTCAACACATTTACGTTCTGCCCAGGATTTCGTTTCTGTAGGCGATGAAGTAGATGCGGTAATTTTGACTTTAGATAGAGAAGACCGTAAAATGTCTCTTGGAATCAAGCAATTATCGCCAGATCCATGGACTGATATTACAACTAAATATCCATTAGGTTCTAAGCATACCGGTATTGTACGTAACTTTACAAACTTTGGTGTTTTTGTTGAATTGGAAGAAGGTATTGACGGATTGATTTATATTTCTGATTTATCTTGGACTAAGAAAATCAAGCATCCATCTGAGTTTTGTGCAGTAGGCGACAAGTTAGACGTAGTTGTTCTAGAATTGGATGTTGAAGGTCGTAAACTAAGTTTAGGACACAAACAAACAACAGAAAATCCTTGGGATAAATACGAAACTGAATTTGCTTTAAACACAACTCATGAAGCTGAAATCTCTGAAATAGTTGACAAAGGTGCTACAATTGAGTTTAACGAAGATATCGTTGCTTTTGTACCATCACGTCATCTTGAAAAAGAAGATGGTAGCAAATTGAAAAAAGGAGAAAAAGCAGAATTCAAGATCATTGAATTTAACAAAGAGTTTAAACGTGTAGTTGCATCCCATGCAGCGATACATAAAGCTGAAGAAATTGCAAACGTAAAAGCTGCTACCAAAAAAGCTGCTACAGCTGCTGCAGAAGCAAAACCTACTTTAGGTGATGCAAATGATGCTTTACAAGCTCTTAAAGATAAAATGGACGGCAAAGCCGCAAAGCCAGCTAAGGCTAAGAAGAAGTAATTTTTCTGAAAATTTATTTATGATATCAAAGCCTCACATAACTGTGGGGCTTTTTTTAATTGAATTTTATAACACCTATTAGCTACTTGATTAAGCAGAATTAATGAAAATGGTGTGGGATATGTAAAATAAAGATTGGCAAAAATTAATCATTGGATAATCTTTGTCCAAGATAGTTTTCTCCATAGTGCTTGAATAATCTAGGTGTTCCAATAGTTTGCTTGAATAATTCTTCTTCCAGATTTTTGTTTTTATACGAATATGTACTTGCGAACTTGTCAGTAAAAACAACCACATTTGCTTTTTTAAATATAATACCTTGTAATAGAAAAATGTTGTCAGTAAGACTAATTTGCAATGCTATCAGACCTTTTTTATTGATAATTTCTAATGCAGTTTCATCATAATTTATTGAAAAATTGCTTGTCTTGTTTAGTGCCCATTCTCCATTTTCCATATGGATAACAATATTACCCTCTTTGTCCTTTATAAAAGCTGAAACTAGAATTGAATTTTCAAATAGCTCTAAATAAACTGGTATCTCTTCAATCCCAGAAAACTTTAAAGTAAAACCATCTTCTAATATTTTTCTACTAACAGAGACAATATTACGGATCAAGAACAATTGTTGTGTTTACGCAAATACTGTGGTTAACCTATAAAGGAAAAAATCTACGTTTCTCACACCTCTGAACTGTGCCCTAAAAGCTTTAATTTTTGCGTTGAAAGATTC
>NZ_JBFDAE010000022.1:0-62320 GCF_040720935.1 Algibacter sp. 2305UL17-15 | reverse complement strand
CAATGCCAATTAGAAATTGGGGAATTATATTGAACCAATTTTTAGCTATATTTGAAAACAGGATTAAACTATAAATAATTTAACCCTGAGTTTTGAAACTTACACAGATTTTAGGATAGTGTCATTCGAGTGGATTCCTGCCTATGCAGTAATAACAAAGTGCTTAAATCTTAAACGTTATAACCGGCAATGTAGAATGATTTGCCACATCTTCGCCAATGCTACCTTGAAGGAAATGAGACAATCCTTTTCTGCCATGGGTTGGAATAGCAATAAGGTCCGCCCCTATTTTATTGGCGCAGTTTAAGAGCCCTTCTTCAACGGTGTAATCTGCGACATAACATACATCGTCCATTTTATCTAAATTCCTATCGGCTTTTGTAAAAAAGTTAACCACACTTCGCTCAATTTCTATAGAACTTTTAAATCGATCGTTGGGGAGATTAACGTGTACGAGATACATTTTTGCGCCTATTTTTTCGAATAAACTTCTTGCATTTAAATAGGCTTTAATACCTTCTTCGGAAAAATCACAAGAAAAAGCAACCACATCAAAATGAATATTTAGTAATTCTTTTTTCACTACCAGAACAGGGATATCTGCATTTCTGACTACCTTTTCTGTGTTCGACCCAACTAGATACTCTTTAAAACCACTTGCGCCATGGGAGCCCATTACAATTAAATCGGCATCATTTTTTAAAGCAACGTCGTTTACTTCACTAAATACTTTAAAGTGTTTTACGATCGGCGTGATTTTTATACCTTTTAGAAAATCTTTCTTTAAAAAATCTTCAAATTTTTGTTCTGCTAGCTTGAAATAGTAAATGGCTTTTTGGTTCTGCAATCCGTCTGAAGCGGACAACATGATATCGGACATTTCCAGCATGTGTAATGCTAACAATTCTGCTTTGTGTTTTTTTGCCAATTTTGCTGCTGTTTTAAGTGCGTATTCAGAGTGCTCTGAAAAATCTATGGGTACAATAATTTTTTTCATGCTTTTTGTTTTTTAGACCTGACAGCTTCCTAAAACCTGTCAGGTCTGCTGATAATAAGATTAAACTGTCATTGAAAACAACTGGGTATCTGGCTGTTTTCGTTGTAATAAGACATCAAAAGCCATACAAACGTTACGGACAAATGGTTTGCCCTTTTCGGTTATTGCAATACTGTTGGAATTGATGGCAATTAATCCGTCCGTTTCCATTTCCTCTAATTGAATTAAGGCTTCTGGTAGCTCTTTAAAATAAAGAGCATCATTAGTCCAAGAAGTCTTAAAACGACACATTAAATTAAGAATATGCTGACGAATTATTAAATCTTCTTCATTTAAAATATGACCACGGTAAACAGGCAACATATCATCCTTTAAAAGATTATAATAAGATTCTATACCTTTTACATTTTGTGCAAAACCATACCAACTATCACTAATTGACGATACGCCCAACCCAATCATAGCTTGTGTTTTAGACGCTGTATAGCCCATAAAATTTCTATGAAGATTTCCGTTTTCCATGGATTGATGTAATGTATCGGTTTTTAAGGCAAAATGATCCATTCCAATTTCTTCATAACCAACTTCGGCCAATAATGCTTTACCCAATTCATATTGGCTTCTTTTAACTTCAGCAGAAGGCAAATCGGCATCATCAAAACCTCGTTGCCCGTTGCCTTTAATCCAAGGCACATGCGCATAACTGTAAAATGCTAGACGATCTGGAAGCAATTCCTTGGTTTTTAAAATAGTTGCTTCAACGTGTTCTAAAGTTTGAAATGGCAATCCAAAAATAATATCATGACCTACTGAGGTATATCCAATTTCCCTGGCCAATTCTGTAGCGCGCTTCACATTTTCAAAAGGTTGAATTCTATGAATTGCTTTTTGAACGGTTTCATTATAATCTTGCACACCGTAACTCACACGTCTGAACCCGACATCATAAAGGGCTTGCAAATGTTCTTTTGTGGTGTTATTGGGGTGTCCTTCAAAACTAAATTCGTGACCTACGGCTAATTCTGAAGTTTGTAAAATCCCCAAAATAAGGCGCTTTAAGTTTTCGGGACTAAAAAATGTTGGCGTTCCCCCACCCAAATGCAATTCCTTGATTATGGGTTTTTCATCAAACAATTTTAAATATAATTGCCATTCTTTTAAAACTGCATTTATATAGGGAGACTCTACACTATGCTGTTTTGTAATACGTTTGTTGCAGCCACAAAACGTGCATAAACTTTCGCAAAATGGCAAATGAATATATAAACTTATCCCTTCTTTTGAATTGCTCTCCTTAAAAGATTGTATTAGAGATGACCTCCACTTTTCCAAAGAAAACGTATCGATATTCCAATACGGAACTGTTGGATAGCTCGTATAACGCGGTCCTGCTATGTTATACTTATTTACTAATGAATTTGACATACCTGATAATTATTGTTCAAAACTAATCGAAATGAGTTCAAAATTATATGATATAAGTCATATTCATATTTGTAATTGTTTGTTTAATAGCTTAACTTTCGCATAAATAATAAATACCAAAATCATGAAAAAATTAAGCCTATTATTTCTTGTATTAGCTGTGTCTTTAACCGCTTGTAAAAAGAAAAAGGAAGAGATAAAAGTTGAAGAAGAGGTTACTAAAGCTGAAGTTGTAAAAACCAAAAAAATTAAAATTGCGCTTAACGCTAAAAGCGGCACTAATGCTACAGGAAATGTGGTGTTTAAGGAAGAAGACGGCAGCGTAACCATGACTGCCATTATAAGTGGTTTAGAAGCTGGAGCACATGCCATACACATCCATGATAAATCTGATTGTTCTTCTCCTGACGGTAAATCGGCAGGTGGTCATTGGAATCCTACCAATAAACCTCACGGAAAATGGGGTGCTACTAAAGGCTATCATAAAGGAGATATTGGTAATTTTATTGCTGATGAAAATGGTAACGGCACTATTTCATTCACAACAGATGAATGGTGTATAGGCTGTGGAGACGCCACAAAAGATATTGTTGGCAAAGGTGTGATTGTTCATGCTGGTGCCGATGATTTTACGTCTCAACCTTCTGGTGCTGCTGGAGCCCGTGTGAGTTGTGCTGGGATTATTGAATAATACCCTTTTTAAATAATTTTGAAAAGCTATCATACTTTGGTAGCTTTTTTTATTGAATATTTAGTATTTTCGGAAAACTTAACTGCTATGAATGGATTTAGATAACCTAATTGTTAGATTTCAACAAAAGGATGAAAAGGCTTTTGAAAAACTGTACAGTATGTATAGCGAAAGTATGCACGGTGTTATCTACAATATTGTTAGAGACCATGCCATTGCAGAAGAAGTGATGCAAGATGTGTTTATTAAAGCATGGCACAAATCCGGTAGTTATTCAGCTAAAAAAGGACGTTTTTTTACTTGGATTTTAAACATTTCCAGAAATGCTGCCATTGATAAAACACGTTCCAAAGCCTTTAAAAATTCTAAACAAAACCTCAACTCTGATTATTTCGTAGATACAATAGAAACTAGTGAAAACTTAGATGCTATAACCGATGCTATAGGTGTGAAAAAGTTTGTTAGCAAACTAGCCGAAAAATGCAAAAAGGTCATAGAACTGTTATACTTTAAAGGCTATACACAAAGTGAAGCATCTGAAGCACTTGATATGCCAATTGGAACAATTAAAACAAGAAACAGAAATTGTATTCAAGAACTTAGAAATATGGTTTTAAACTAAAAAATGGACATTAAAGCATACATAGCATCTGGAATCTTAGAGCTGTACGTAGCTGGATCGCTTTCTGAAAAAGAAAACGAAGAGATCTATGTGCTTATGCAGCAGCATCCTGAAATCCTACAAGAGGTTTTAGAAATTGAAACGGCCATAATTAAACTTACTGCTGCTACTTCGCAACGCAATAACGACCATATTTTACAAAATGTAAAAAAAGCATTAGGACTTAATGGCGATGACACCAAAGTTATTTCTATAACAAAACCAAAATACAATTGGATTACCTATGCAGGTTGGGCAGCATCAATAGTTTTAGGTGTTGGATTATTGTGGACCGTAAATCAAAACAAACAATTACAATCTGATATTGAAGTTGCAGAAACGCAACAATCGTTACTCGAACATCAAATAGAAAACTCAAAAAACAGTCTTACAGAAGCCAATACGCTTATTTCTGTTTTACGAGACGATAACATTTCTAGAATACAATTGGCCGGTCAAGGTAATTTTGCTAATACTTACGCTAAGGTGTATTGGGATAAAAATTCAAAACGTATCTTTTTAGATGCACAAGGTTTACCAAAACCTCCCGAAGGCATGGTTTACCAAGTATGGTCTTTAAAATTGAGTCCGCTTACCCCTACTAGTTTAGGCACAATAGACAATTTTAATACCGATGCTAACAAAATCTTCGAAATTGAAAACCAAAACGAAAGTGAAGCTTTCGGTATTACCCTAGAACCTGCTGGTGGTAGTGCAACGCCTACTATGGAACAGTTATATACTTTGGGTGTGGTTGGTACTACTTAAACTATTATTAAATAAAATCAATAGGACTTTGTACATTTTGAACCGTAGATTCTGCTACTTGGGTATATAGTAGTGTTGTTTTAATATTTTTATGTCCTAAAAGTTTCTGAATGATTGTTATATCCGTACCATTTTCTAGTAAATGCGCAGTAAAAGTATGCCTAAGTGCATGTACTGTTATCGGCTTTTTAATTTTAGATTATTAGCTGATGCTTTTAAAATTTTACGAATACTACTCTGGTTATAAATTCCGTTTTTCACACCTTCAAAAAGATAACCTTTCGCCTTATAGTCCTTAAAATAGACTCTCAGTAAAATAAGTAATCTATTTGGAAGCATTACCATTCTATCTTCTTTCCCTTTTGCATTATGTATGTGTACCAACATCCTTTTACTATCAATGTCATTAACTTTTAAATTAATGGCTTCACTAATTCTTAAGCCTAAACCATAAATAGTCGCCAAAACAGCGTTATGCTTTACGTTCGAAGTGTTTTTCAGAATTAATTTAACTTGATCCTTAGACAATATGCAAGGTAAATATTGCTCTTTGTTTACAGGATAAATAATTGAAAAATCAATATTTCTACTATAAAGCTCTCAATAATATAAGTTAATAGCACCAATTAATTGTTTTTGAGAAGATATGCTATAAGATTTTGTCCGTACAAGTTCTATGGTTGTTAGGATTACATCTTTATCGTGAAGATTTTTCGAAATTTCGCTCTATAAATTTAAAGAATTTGCGAAAATTTTAACAAACCTTAGTATAAGTAGATATTGTACCGTTGCTATAACGTTTTAACTCTAAAATAGTTTTAAACCTTAAAAGGTGCGACATAACTCCTGATTAATACTTAAATTTAGTGAATTGTAAACCTAAGCCGTATATAATTTATTGCTAGTTCTAACCTACTTACGAAAATCCTCATGGATTTTCTATTTGGTTTGTATTTGCTAAATTAGGTGCTTAAAACACGTAACAAACTATATACAAACATGTTGTACCACATACTGACAAAAATTCGTATTTTAATTATAATTCAGTAGATTTATTGAAAATTAAAGAAAATGGAAACTATCCGAATTGACATATTAAATCCAAAAGCAAAAAAGCTTCTAAAAAATCTAGAGGATTTAAATCTGATTAAGATTAATAAAACTAAATATAAATCGGATTTCACTACTCTACTTAAAAAGTTAAGAGCGAAGTCAGATGACATGATTTCATTAGATGAAATAACTAAAGAAGTTGAGCAAGTGAGAAAATCACGATATGAAAAATAAGAAAATAATCCTCGATACAAATCTTTGGATTAGCTTTCTGATTTCCAAAAAATTCATTCAGCTGGATAAACTGATTGAAAACAGTAAAATAACATTGATTTTTTCTAACGAATTACTTGAAGAATTTATTGATGTTGTAAGTCGTCCGAAATTTAAAAAGTACTTCTCAAAAAAAGATGTTGAGAAATTACTTGAGTATTTTGACCTATAAGGAGAATTAGTAAAAGTCAAATCTGACATTAAAATGTGTAGAGATGAAAAAGACAACTTTCTTCTAAATTTAGCGGTAGATTCAAATATTCGTGTTGCACTTATTGATTGAACTTACATTTAATTACTGGAGATAAAGACTTACTAATTTTAGAAACGATTCAGCACACTTTGATTTTGACTTTTTCGGAATTTATTGAACGAACAGAATAAAAAGTACGTGGTACAACAAAGTACTGTGGTAAAAAACAAGTAAAAATTCATTAATTTTTCACTAAAGTACTTTTATATTCACCATCATATTAATCCTGATTTAGCGATAGCAAAGGCCTGTTTTAGCAACTTATTACAGACAGCTATTAATGCTAGTTTTTTACTCTTTCCCTTGGCTACTATTCGCTCATAAAGATCACGGCAAGCTTTGTTGTATTTACAAGCATTAAAACTGCACATAAATAATAAATTCCGCAGTTTCCGGTTTCCTATCTTACTGATCCTCGGCCGTCCGTTGACACTACTTCCACTTTGTCTAATTACTGGAGTTAAGCCTGCATAACTACATAATTCACTTGCGCTTGCAAAACGATCAAAGCCACCTGTCAGAACCACCAACATTATAGCTGTTTTCGGGCCAATACCTGGAATAGTTTTTAAACGTGTTAAGAGATCTTGGTGTACTTGTTTTACCAAAACCAACAACTGGTAATGGTAATAACCTGTAGCTTCCATCACGCAATGGCTATCACAATTTAAGAGTTTTGTAAACTTCCTAAAGCCAAATTCATTGTTTTTAAACTGATAATAATTACCATCAGAATCGGTAACATCGAAAACTAAATGACTGATGTCAAGTCCAAAATATTTAATATCCTTATTCATAAGAAAGTATTTTTTGAAAGGACAACCTACGCGAGTTTCAACGACTTAAAATCGAGGTCTAAAAAGCCTCATAGAACTGTACGAAATCTGTGTAGAAAAGAGAGGGGATTTTCAATGTTGACGAAGTCTTAAGCTTCTGCGTGTATAATAACCTTATTCCTCTCTTTTGTCTTTTCTGTTTATGTTCTAAATTTAATGAATTGTAAACTTAAGACGTGTATAGTTAATGGCTAGATTGGTTAAGCAAAAGAAAAATTCCTACCTTTAATGAAAATTAATCTAGCGGAAAATAACGCACGTTCATTTCCGTAACAAACCATACACCAAACGTTGGCATTCATTTCGAAAGACCTTAGAATTTAAATGAAAAAATTAAGACTACTTATTTTATTTGCTTTCTTTTTTAGTATTGGTTCTTACGCTCAAACCGATTCATATTTAAAAGATGAACGCTCACCCGAATCTACAGAAGACATCGTCAAACTGTTGAATCTTAAAAATGCTAAACGAATAACTGTTTTTTTGCAAAAAGAAAACATAAAAAAATATGTTGGAGAAATCACCTTATACGAAAACGGAAGGTGCATGGAAAAACAACATTCAATTCATGGTCATAACATGTTCCACAAATATGATAGTAATGGAAAATTAATTGAGTATAAATTTTTTACTCAAAATAATTTGGATTTTAGGCACTACGAATATGTATATAATAAACATGGAAATTCAATTGTCAGTATATCTAAAGATGAACTTGGTGCTATAATTAAGAGGGACACAATTATAGATTTAATACCAGTTACCCCTCAAATCCCAAGATATAAAGGTGACTCAGACAATTACACATATAGCTCTGATGGGTTCTTGATTAAGTATTTAGATAAAGGTTTTTTTCGTTATAGCTCTAAATCGCTGGAAGACCATGAAGGATTTAAAAATAACAAATTAGAATACAATTTTAAATATAATAGACACAACCAAATAATAAAATATCATAAGAAACTGGAAACTACCGGTACATTGACTGAAGTGATTACGGAATTCAATTACATAAATGATAATATTGTTAAAGTAAAGTCTAATAAAAAAGGAAAAATTCCTGTTTGTTGTGATGAACTATTGTATGAAATTGAATATTACTAGAAATATATTTAAAAAAACGAAATGCCAATACCGGTAACCGTTGCGCAACGCATTAAAAAAGTCGACCAAAACTCCTAAACATCTGATTTCAAGCCTTTTTTGGTTTTACCGTTTTTACATTTTTCCTAAAATACAAGTTGCTTAAAACCAACAATACGCACTCCTGTCCTGTCTTTTTTCCTACTTTTTAAAAAACCTTGTGCTCCCGCTACACTTTTTAATTTTAGAAAAGATTCGGCACACTTTAATTTTGACTTTTTCGGAATTAATTGAACGAACAGAATGACCCGTCCTGAATAAAGGCTACACAATCTTAAACAATTATGTACAAATCTGACAAAGTAATCAAATAGCTTAGGCATATCCTCTAAACCAACCCAAACTCCTTAGCCTTATGGCTCAATTCCATTAAATTTTTCACATCCAATTTTTTCATCAAATTAAAGCGATGTACTTCGGCGGTACGCTTACTGATTTTAAGTTCATCAGCAATATCTTTATTGTTTTTTAATTGCAATACCAAATTAAGTATTTGTTTTTCACGTTTGGTCAGTTTGAACGGATCTTCTTTAGGCGTTTGTTTTGGAGTCGTATTCGTGTTGCCGTTTACAAAGTTATTCATAATAATTGCCGACACATCGCCTGTAAAATACTTACCTCCAGAAGCCACTTTGTGCAACGCCTTTATAAATTCCTCTTTACTTGCACCTTTTAATAAATACCCATCCGCACCAGCTTGAATGGCTTGCACTACGTATTCTTCGGAATCGTGCATGGAGAGGACCAATGTTCTTATATCTTTATGTGATTTACTCATTTCGGTAACCACTTCTATACCGTTCATTTCTGGCATTCTGATATCCACTATCAACACATGGGGTTTGTTTTTAGAAATCACTTCCAAAGCTTCTTTTCCGTTGGAGGCTTCGTCTATGACAGCAATACCATCCTGGTCTTCTAAAAGGGCTTTTATACCATCTCTAACCAAAACATGGTCGTCTGCAAGCACTACGTTAATCATATCCATAAATTTACTACGTTAACCCATTTTGTTTTTAAAACAGTTGAGTTTATTATTAATTTTGCTTCTAGACCTGTCAGGTTTCTAAAACCTGACAGGTCTTAAATAAAGAATTCACATCTACAGTCCCGATAGTTATCAGGATTAAAAACCTTGCAGGATTATTACCTACAAAAGTACTAAAATTAAGTAATACTACGTATATTACCCTTTTAATGCGGTTACTTGAATTTCAATCTTCATGGTATCATCTGCAAGTCCAGCAGAAATCATGGTAGCAGCGGGTTTTATTGTTCCGAAGTATTTGTTTAAAACTGGCCAGCATGTTTCAAAATCTTTACCATCTGTTAGAATATAGGTAACACGAACCACATCTGATAAACTAGCTCCGGCCTTTTCTAATGTCTCTTTGATGTTGATAAAACATTGCTCCGTTTGTTCTACAATATCATCACTAATGGTCATATTTTCATAATTATATCCTGTAGTGCCTGAGACAAATACCCAATCGTCCTGAACAACGGCTCTTGAATAACCAATCTTTTCTTCAAATGAAGACCCTGAACTTATCAATTTCCTTTTCATCATATAATTTTCTTTAATTCATGTTTAGATTCCTGCTGTACAATACATTGTGAATAAATTCTAATTTTTTATAAACGGGAGCTGGAATCACAAACGGATAAATATCTGGCAAGCCCATAGACCTATTTAGGCTGTTCGCAGCACATGTTAAAGCAACACTAGCATCAAAAATAATTTTGAAATCACTTAGGTGGTATGGATTTGGAAAATTAACGCTCGTATCATTTCCAATGGATGGATTGGAATTTAAAAAAGAAAGACCTAAGGCATTTGCGGTTTCCAAAGTATCCATAATGTGTAAATAATGCGCCCAAGTTTCCGCCCAATCTTCCCACGGATGCGCACTTGCATATTTACTGATATGGTTGGAATTCCAATTTGATGGCGCACCGTTTTTGTAATAGTGTTTTAAAGCCTCCCCATAGTCTTGCTGTTCGTTACCAAATAGATTTCTAAAATTCTGCAAATTGTTGTTTTTGAAAAGAAGTGACCAATAATAATGTCCTATTTCGTGTCTAAAATGTCCTAACAAAGTTCTGTAAGGTTCATCCATTTGTTTTTTCAGTTGCTCCCGATGTACAGAATCTGCTTCGGAAAGCAATATGGTAATTACACCATTGGCATGACCAGTCAATTTTTTTTCTTTGTTGTTTGCCGAAAGAAAATCAAAAGCAATCCCACTATCATTTTTAAGTTTTGATTGCAAAGGGAGTTTCAACTTGCTCAACTGAAAAATCAAGCGGTGTTTGGCTATTTCCAACCGCTGCCATTTTTTAAAATTTTCGGAATCTGCTTGATTTGGTACTTTTCTATTAAGCTGGCATGCAACACAAAACTGACTTTCAGAAGACTGGTCAATTAACCAATTGCACACCGAATGTTTGTGGTTTTTACAAAATTTAAGATTATTGTTAAAGTGCGCATTAAATGTCTGAGGAATTGCAAATTCATCGGTAAACCAATGATAACCTAATGTATTGCCGCAATTTTCACAACTTGTATTTTCAAAAAATACGGTAGAACTGCAATTGGGACATTTAAAAATTTTCATCTTTTCGTATTTAAAAGGATGCTACAAATATAGTTTGGATTAAAATCACTTTTCAATCTGTTTCTTAAAAATGTTAACTATTATTATTGGATATTAGGTCAATGGAATATTCAAAGTTACACGAGTACCTTTTCCTTTTGCCGAAGTTAAAAACAAACGTCCATCTATATATTTGATGCGCTCTTGCATAAAAGTAAGTCCCATACCGCCATCACCAGATTTCACATGTTTTACTTTGGTTGGATCAAAGCCTTTTCCGTTGTCATCAATAACGATGCTCAAAATATCTTTGCTATGCGACAAAGACACCAGAATATGTGTGGAATCTGCATATTTTATGGCATTATTTATGGCCTCTTGAGTGATACGGTAAATATTAATTTCTGAAAGCGAATCCATTCGCTGGTTAAAATCCGTTTTATTGAATAACACAATTTCTTTGCCTGTAAGCCTCCCAAGTTCTTGGGTCAATTTTGTTAAGGCTGGCACAATACCATGATCGGTTAATTCTGGAGGTGTTAAATTGAATGTTGCAGTCCTTACACCTTTAATGATGTTAGAGGTTAGTTCTTTTAAATGTTCAATTTTCACGGTTGCCTTTTCAACATCTTTAGGATCGATACTTTCTAAATTATATTTTAACCCCGTAAGCATTTGCCCAATGCCGTCATGCACATCTTTCGCAATACGGTTTTGTTCTTTTTCCTGGTTTTCAATAATCTTACTGGAGATGATTTTTTGCTGGTTCATCTTCTCTTGAAAGCTCTTTTCCGTAAGTCTGCCAATTTCTAGTTGCGCAATTTTTCGTTCTGTAATTTCAGAAGCAATAATTAGCAATTCTGATTTCTCTTCAGTTGGACTATAAGGAATAATTGCCATTTCCAACCAAATGTCCTTTCCATCTTTTGTGGTAGATTTTACTTCTCCCTGCCACCCCGTTTTTTTATGCCGTGTTATTAAATCTTCTATTGCGGCTTGCTCAGTTTCAACTTGGGATAACATGTTCCAGAACATCATGCCATCGTTAAATTTTGAGTATTTAAACAAGCGCGAAAACTTGTTTCCCATGTGCACCACGCTTCCGTTTGGCAGAATTCGTGCGAACAATAAAGTATCGTCCATCGCACGACTTAATGCCCGTAATTCCTTAATGGATTTTTCTTTGGCCTGACTCAATTCATCTGCATCAAATGCCATTTTTTTTGCATGTTTTTCGGCATGCAATAAGTCCGCCAAAACAGATTTAACAGATTTTGCTGCAGGCCAAAAAATAAACAGCAACTCCCCCAACAAAATGAACAATGTTAAACCGGTTAACCACAATTCCAACTTACGTAACCGTTCTACCTTTTCATCGGCTTCCAAATCGTATTGGTTTACTATTTCGTCCATTATCTTTAAAAAGCTGCCCTCATGAGCTTTTACTTTTTCAATTTTAGAACTATAAGATGTTAAGGGAGCCTTTGGGTTGTTTTCAATGGTTTCAATAATTGATTTTGAAGCAGTACTTATAGTATCAAAAACAGGATTTAACAATTTATACTTCGTAGAAACTTCAGGACTGTTCGTTTTTGGCAAGCCTAAACTATCATTTCCTTTTTGAAGTGCCTTATGCGATAATTCCCAAAGATGGAGCGTAGATTTAATGTTATTCTTAAGGCGCGTTTTTTTTTCTGGATGTGCTTCGGAAGATAACGAAACAACATCTTTAGTCAATTTTTGACTTAACATGCGCTGCCTTCCAGCTACGTTAATTACTGTGGAATCACTTTCCTGAGCGCTAAGGTGTTTTCTAATTAAAATCTGACTTATTATAACTGAAAGTGCAATAGTACTAAGCGCAATAATATACAAACGGCGTAATTTATCAAACGTTCTTTGGTCTAATGAATTGCCGTTTTTTGTCATATTTTACAAAGGTTTAAGCAATAGCTTTTTTAACCAAAGACAAGCCTTTTTCAGAAAAGGGAAGTTTTAATGCAGCCTCATGCCCCTTGTCGGACATCTTTTTCCATGTTTTTTTAAGGATATCAATTACTTTTTCATCCTCATGCTTTTCGGCAAATTCCTCGAAATAATAATCCAAGAACACCAAACAAATAGTGTCTTCAAGCGTTTGGGATTCTTCGTTTTTCTTAATCAGTTTTTTTAGGACGATGGATTTAACCCTATTCGTAAATTGGTCATCAAAACCTACTTGTTTTAAGATGTCAGCAGTTAAATCCGCATGCATTTTCTTTAAAGTTTCTCGCCATTTTAAATAGCCTACACGGTTCATTGGATATTCATCACGAGCTATTTTCCAACGGCAAATATGTTGCGCACGTGCCGCTATTTGAAGGGCTTTTGATGCATTGGGCTCAAACTGTAATAATTTCCTCGTCATGCGTTGCGAGTACAACAATTCCTTTGGATAGTTCATACCCGCAACCTCATATGTGTTTACATCTTCAGAATTGGCTTTATCAATTAATGCAATAGCAGTTTCAAATCGTGTAGGCTTCATTTTCGTAAGGTTTTAATCCGAAAAGCCAATATACACATTTCCATTTTCAATTTTAACAGGATAGGTTGCAATTTTTAAATCCTCACCTGCTAAATTACTCCCATCTTCTAAAGAAAAATTCTTTTTATGCATGGGGCAAGCCACTTTTGGGATGCCCTCCTTATCTCCTATCATTCCCAATGACAACACCATTTCCATTTTATGCGGGCATAAATTTTGTGTCGCGTACCACTTTCCGGTTCGCGTAAAATTATAAACAGCTATTTGTTTGGTTTTATACTTGATGCACGCACCACTATTCTCAGGAAAATCAGTAGGCATACCCGCTTTAAACCAAGTTTTTACTTCATTTTCTGTAACCGATTTGTACTGTTCTAATATATTTTCCATCCTTAAAAGTGTTATTTAAAATCTAAATTTTTATTTGGGCGTTACCACAAGGGTCGGGCTTTACGTTACAAGTCCTCGCACCTCCTACGTCGGGCTGTGGGCTTTCCTCTACAATCCCTAACGCGGGCTAGTTTGCAGTTTTCGGTCATCAGCATTCAGTCAAAACTTATCCGCAAACCTGCTCTCTTCGGTCTCCCGTCAACCGTCTTCTGTCTTTTTTTTTCAATCAACTCCAAGCCTTAGGCATCTTCTGCTCGCGCATTGGTACAAATACCAAATTATCATCTGTATCATCAGAATTCACAAAATGCTTAAAGCGTTTCATCATTTCAGGGTTTTCTATGGCTTGTTTCCACTCACATTCATATTTATTTACCAATCCTTGCATTTCCACTTCAAGTTCTTCAGCAATTCCTAACGAATCTTCAATTACCACCTGCTTCAAATAGTCAATACCACCATCCAGTTTATCTAACCAAGGTGCGGTTCTAACCAAAGGCCCTGCGGTACGAATGTAGTACATCAAGAATCTGTCTAAGTACTTAATAACCGTTTTGTCATCCAGCTGTTCTGCAAGCAATACCGCATGCTTTGGCGTAGCCCCTCCGTTTCCACAAACGTATAGGTTCCAGCCGCCTTCAACGGCAATCAATCCAAAATCTTTACCTCTTGCCTCAGCACATTCACGAATACATCCTGAAACACCACCTTTTAATTTATGTGGCGAGCGCAAGCCCCTGTATCTGTTTTCAATATCAATAGCAAAAGTGACGCTCTCGTGCATCCCATAACGACACCAAGTTGAGCCTACACAACTTTTTACGGTTCTTAAAGATTTCCCGTAGGCATGCCCGCTTTCAAAACCAGCATCAATCAATTCTTTCCAAATCAATGGCAGTTCATGAATCTGTGCGCCGAACAAATCAATTCGTTGGCCTCCTGTAATTTTAGTATATAAATCGTACTTCTTGGCAACTTCACCAATCACAATTAATTGGTCTGGTGTTATTTCGCCACCGGCAACTCTTGGCACAACAGAGTACGTTCCATTACGTTGAATATTAGCCAAAAACCGATCATTGGTATCCTGAATTACAGGCTGACGATTTGGCGTTTCCATAGTAATAGTAGCAAAAATAGATGCTAATAATGGTTTACAAGTTTCACAACCATGGCCTTCTCCAAATAGATTAAGTGCTTCTTGATAATCTGGTACTTTATTAATCTTTATCAAATCGTAAAGCTCCTGTCTGCTAAAATTAAAGTGTTCACAAATCGTTTCCTTAACTTCTTTTCCTAGCGATTTTAAAGTTTCATTTACCAAATCAACCACCATAGGTTTACAACCACCACAACCCGATGTTGCTTTTGTCTTAGCTATTACATCACTTAAGTTGGTACAATCACCCTCTGTTATAGAACAGCAAATATCGCCCTTGGTAACACTCTCGCAAGAGCAGACTTGTGCCACATCTGGAATATCCAACACACTACCAAATGATGAACCACCTTCGCCTCTACTTCCAACAATCAGCTCTTCAGCATCCTCTGGAATAGCTAAATCATTCAAATAAATTTGGTGCAACATATTATAGTCAGACGCATCGCCAATTAGAATGCCTCCTAACAATTTTTTGCCATCATGACTGACGTTAATACGCTTATATAAGTTTTTCGTTTTATTTTCATAAATAATGGAATACCCTTTTTCAATAGGCATAAAAGGCTCACCAAAACTAGCTACATCTACACCAATTAATTTTAATTTGGTGGACATATCAATGCTCTCAGCCATCAAAACGTCTCGATTTCCTAAAATTTGATTAACCGCTACCTCAGCCATATCATAGCCAGGAGCCACCAAACCATAAATCATTTCATTATAAAGTGCCACCTCACCAATAGCATAAATTTCAGGATCGGAGGTTTGCATTCTATTGTTCACGATAATGCCACCACGTTTTCCCATTTTTAATTCGCAGGTTTTCCCTAATTCATCACGGGGCCTAATCCCTGCGGAAACCACCAACATTTCAACATCAATTTTATCATACTCGCCAAACTCCATCCCCGTAATAGCTGCTTCTCCTAAAATTTTATTTGTTGCTTTAGACAAGTGTACTTGAATATCCAAAGATTCGATTTTCTCTTTAAGCACCTTGCTACCTCGTGTATCCAACTGACGTGGCATTAGCTTAGGCGCAAACTCAACAACATGAGGTTCAAACCCCATGTCCTTTACTGCCTTTGCCGCTTCTAAACCCAGTAATCCTCCACCAAGTACAGCAGCTTTCACCGTTTCTTCTCTATCTCCAATAACCGCTTTGGCATAGGCTAAAGTTGCCTCCAAATCCTCAATAGTTCTGTAAACAAAAACACCTTTTTTTTCTATCCCTTCAATATTTGGTACAAAAGGTGCAGAACCCGTTGCTAAAACTAAATAATCGTATTTATAGTTTATATCTGTAGTTGTAGTAATTTTTTTTGAAGCCCTGTGAATATTGGTAATACGCTCATTTGTTATCAATTCAATACCATGCTCCTCATACCACGATTTAGGCGCCATTTCCAATGCTTTGGCATCTTGATTTTCAAAAAACTCACTTAAATGAACCCTATCATATGCAGGTCTTGGCTCTTCGCCAAAAACTATGATTTTAAAGTTTTCATTTCCTGATTTCTCTACAAACTTTTCGCAAAATTTGTAGCCCACCATACCATTTCCAACTACAATTATATGTTGCATAATTACGTATTTTAAATACAAAACTAAGTATTTATACGTATTTTAAAGTGTGTTCTTCTAATAAATTCACGTAGAAACGCAATTATTGTTGATTTCTTAAATTGAAATATGAATAATTGAGTAATAATAAAATTAATGGATATGTTTTAGAGAAATCCTAACTAAGTAAAGCACAAACCGAACTTCGCAGTATCTAGTTTTTCTACATTTGAAGTCTAATTTTTGTTATATTTGTGTATAAGACTGAACCTTATGGATTTAGAATCAAAAAAATATAAAATAATTGAAAAGTTGATGAAAGTTTCTGATGAAGAGACATTGTATAAAATTGAACAGATAATGTCTCATCATGATTCTCAAATTAATGCGCTTTCGGATTTACCCGATATTGCTAAACAATTATTAAAAAAGAGTGAAGAAGATATCTTACATGGAAGAACCCGACCCCACGAGGAAGTCATGGCGGAATTCAAATCCAAATACAAATTAGATTAATGGTGGATGTGCTTTGGTCATTAACCGCTGAACAAACTTTTCAACAAGAAATATTCAAAACAAACGACACTTTATTACACTTACAATGCCTCGAATAATACTTTAGAACTCCTTTTATTTTGGAATAATCAATGGAATCCTCAACACTTAAAAAAAATATTTTAGCTCTTTTCCACCGTAACCCTCACACTCTTTGAAGCAGGAGTTTTAGCCGTATGTGCAAAACTATCTAAAGGCACGAGTACATTTGTTTCTGGAAAATAGGTAGCACAGCAGTTTTTAGGAATATCATAACCCACAACTTTAAAATTATTGGCTTCACGAATAACGCCGTTATATTCTGATTTTAAATGAACGACCTGGTGTTCTTCTAGCCCTCGTATTTTCATATCCTCACGGTTCATAAAAATGATGCGTCTTTCGTTGAAAACACCTCTATATCTATCGTTTAAGCCGTAAATAGTGGTGTTGAATTGATCGTGACTACGAATGGTCATCATGATTAATTCACCCTCTTTTAGCTTCCAATCTGGTAATTTATTGGATGTAAAATTGGCTTTACCTGTTTCAGTTTTAAATTTTCGTTCCCTAGCGCCGTTTGGTAAATAAAATCCAGCTGGCTGTTTTAGTTTTTTATTGTAATCGGTAAATCCATCTACAACTTCGGCAATATCATCACGAACCAAATTGTAATCATCGCTATATTTTAACCAATCAATTTTAGAGCGTTCTTTCAAGGTCGCATTTGCAACACCACAAACCACAGCAACTTCACTTAAAAGTGCATCAGAACAGGGTTCTAAAACCCCTTTTGTAGAAGACACAATGCCCATCGAATTCTCTACACTTTGTGTCTGTACCCCTGTTTTTTGATAATCTTTTTCGGCACGCCCTAAACATGGAAAAATCAACGCTTCTTTTCCAGTTACTAAATGTGAACGATTTAGTTTTGTACTCACGTGAACCGTTAAATTACAATTCGCCATAGCCTGAGCTGAATAAGCGGTATCGGGAACAGCAGAAATAAAATTACCGCCCATTCCGAAGAACACTTTTACTTTATTTTCATACATTGCCTTAATGGCTTCAATGACAGAATAGCCATGTTTTGCGGTTGGCTTGAAACCGTATTTTGATTCAATTTTATCCAAAAAAGCTTGAGGTGCAGCTTCCCAAACGCCAACGGTTCTATCGCCTTGAACGTTGGAGTGTCCGCGTACAGGACAAGTTCCCGCACCTTCTTTCCCAATGCTACCTTTTAACAATAATAAATTAACCAGCTCACGAATATTATCAACTGCATTTTCGTGTTGTGTCAAGCCCATTGCCCAACAAATGATGATTTTATTCTTGTTTAAGACCAAATCGAAAACATCATCAAATATTTCTCTTGATACACCTGATGCTTTAAGGCAATCCTCAAAATTATAGGTTTTTAAATCTGAAATAAACGCTTCTAGTCCGCTGGTATGTTCTGCAATAAATGCTGCGTCGAAAACATTGCCGTTCAGCTCTTCTTTTTCTAATAATTTTAGCAATAAGGCTTTGAAAAAAGCGACATCGCCATTTATGGTAACTGGCACAAAAACATCTGACAATTTTATACCACCCGTTAACATTTTAATGGGGCTTTGTGGATCGGTAAATTTCATCAATCCGGCTTCTGGCAACGGATTTATGGATACTATTTTGCCACCATTCTTTTTTGTTTTTTCTAAAGCAGATAACATTCTTGGATGGTTCGTTGCAGGGTTTTGCCCCACAACCATGACCAATTCAGCCTTATATAAATCGTCTAAAGTTACGGAACCTTTACCAATGCCTAATGTTTCAGTTAGTGCGCTTCCGCTTGCTTCATGACACATATTGGAGCAATCTGGTAAATTGGCTGTCCCGAATTCCCTCACGAATAATTGGTATAAAAAAGCGGCTTCGTTTGTAGTTCTACCAGAGGTGTAAAATGCTGCTTCGTCTGGGGTATCTAAAGCGTTTAAATGTGCTCCAACTTTTTTAAAGGCTTCGTCCCAATTTATAGGTTGATAATGCGTGCCGCCTTTTGGCAAATACATAGGTTCTGCTAAGCGTCCTGATTTTCCAATTTCAAAATCGCTTAAACCCGCTAATTCATCAACAGAATTATTTGCAAAAAAATCCCGCCATATCAATTTGCTCTGCATTTCTTCGGACATGGCTTTTAACCCATTTTCGCAATATTCCCCAAGTGCAGAACGGTCGTCGTCGGGGTCGGGCCACGCGCAACCAGGGCAATCAAAACCGCCCTTCTGGTTCATCTTGGTAGATATTTTCAATATATTACTGGGCTTGATGTATTTTAAAGCATGCGATGTTGCAGCTGCCAAACCTCCCAAACCAGCGGAATTTGTTGCCGGAGCTTTTATTTTTAAATTCTCAAACTTTTCAGGTGTTAACGCTTTATCTATTGGAGATTTACTCATACTTCGAATATAACAAATATTGAATTAAGTTGGCAAAGTTACTTCTAATTGAATGCTGCGGTTTATTCAATCTTGACGAATTTATAATCTAAATGGTCATACTAACATATAAAAAATGAACTAATTTTATCTAAGATTCAATTTAATGCTCCTTATTATCCAAGCTTTTATAGTCTTCTTTGGTATCGATATCTAAATTTTCAAAGTTTGGAACAAGTGATTTGACTTTGCTTTCATGTTTTTCTAAAATTAGTTTAGCACCAAAATCATCATCCAATTTATTTAATTCACTTAAATAACTTTTTGCAAATAATACAGGAACTCCATTTTTTTTAGTGTTATAAAATGTTGCAATTATTCCATTTTTATTAAGACTAAATTCATCTATCATTTGATTTAAAAACGAAGGGGTTACAAAGGGTTGATCTGCGAGGGCAACCAAAATACCATCAAAATTTTCTTTTGAATTAAAAATGACACTTGCAGCACGTGCAATGGACTTTCCTAAACCCAATTCCCATTCAGGATTCAAAATAATGGAAACCTTTGCCTCTTTTATTTCTTCTTTGATTTTCTCAGAATCTGCACCTAAAACAACAAAGGTTTTAACTGCTTTAGTAGTTTTAGCTATATTTAAAGTATGCTGAATTAATGAGGTATTTCCCCAATTAAGCAATTGTTTTGGGCTTCCCATTCTGCTTGAAGCACCTGCGGCTAAAATTACTATTGCAATATTTGGAATTCTTACAGTCAAACCCTAGCGCTTCAGGTGAATAGTTCCTGTTTTTTTACTTAAGGAAATTGGCGTTTCTTTTCTTGTGATCGACAATATTTCGGAAACTATGGCTATTGCGATTTCCTGAGGTGTTTCTGAACCGATATTTAAACCAGCAGGCCCATGAATTTTTTCCAAAAAAGTGTCATCTATTTCTGGGCAATATTCGATAAATTGAGAGAGCAAATCGTTTCTTCGCTTTGATGGCCCCAACAGACCAATATAATTAGGAGTTGTATGTTGCAAGGCCACCAAAAATCTCAAATCGATTGCAAAATTGTGCGTCATTAATACTATTGCTGTTTGATTGTCAATTAATGATACATCCATGGCTTCTGCCGTGGTTGCAAAAAACCCATGAGCCCCAGGGAAATCATCAATAGATTTTGATTCCTTGATGCCAGCTATAATTGTAACTTCCCAACCTGTTAATGCAGCATAGTTGCATAATTGTACCGCGTCGTGTTCAGCGCCAATAATAACAAGTTTAAAACATGGTGGCATCATCTGTTTAAAAACAGAGAGGGGTTCTTGCTTTTGTTTTACAAAATCGTCAGACATTGCATAGGTTTCTTGTCCTATTTTCAAATGAGATCCAATACCTTCTGAAACGTCTTCTGATTTTTCGAAATATGAGATTATTTCAAAAGATTTTCTTTCAGCTAAACACTTAAAAAACGAGTTTATAAAATTGTCATTCGGATTAAAAGGTTCTAATAAAATATACAAAATGCCTTCACAACCTAAACGATAGCGCCCATCATAAGTCATGATTTTAGGTGCTCCTGTTGTAAAAACAGATTGGGATTGCACTAAAATTTCCTTTTCAACACAACCTCCGCTTACGGCCCCTATCATTTTATCGTTTTCTAGAATCAGCATTCTCACTCCAGGTCTTCTGTAAGATGAACCATCTAATGCCACAACAGAGGCAAGTACAGATAAAACACCTTTTTTTCTTGCTACTAAAGCTTCTTCTACTATATTTTTGAATTCGTGTGTCATTTACAATCCTAGTTCTCAAAAAGCTTTAAAAATTACCCAAGAATTTCTGTTTCAATATTTAGATGACTCATATAAGGTTGCTTCGTCAAACGCTTTCCGGTAGCCTTATAAATTGCATTAGCAACTGCGGCTCCAACAGGCGGTAGCGTTGGCTCTCCCAAGCCTGTAGGATCTAAACCGTTTTCCACAAAATGCACATTTACTTTTGGCGTTTGCCCCATACGAATGAGTTGATAGGTGTTGAAATTATTTGATTTTGGCACACCATCCTTAAACCCAAAATCGGAATATAATGCATGCCCAATCCCATCAATAACTCCGCCTTTAATCTGGTTTAACGCTCCTAGTTTATTGACCACAATGCCGCAATCTACGGCACAGGTTACTTTTTTAACTGATGGCACTCCATTTTCCATGGTGATATCTGCAACTTCGGCAACATGTGTATTATGGCAGTAATATACCGAAAGCCCTTGATAAACACCGTTTCTAACATTACCCCAATTCGATTTTTCAACTGCCAATTTCAAAACACCTTGCAAACGTTCTGGGCTGTATTCAATGTTAGGATCGGGATTGTTTTTTACATTCTCCAGCAAATCTAGATGTAATTGCACACGATCAACCCCTAGTTCTTCCGCGAGTTCATCAAAAAAACTTTGTTCTGCACTCGCCAAGAAATTTGTAAACGGTGCTCTCCATGCACCTGTTGTAATATTACTTTGATAATTTGCTGTATCAACTTGATAATTTTCAATAGCTCCCGCTGGAAAGAAGTTTGGAATCAACCCATACATATTCCCATTGATACAAGCTTCTTTTAAATGATATCCCGTTAATTTACCATCTTTAATTGATGCCGAAATTTTATATTTTGAGGCAGGACGATAAATTCCTGTCGTCATATCATCCTCTCTAGAAGACACTATTTTAACTGGTTTTTGAATGGCATTTGATATTTCAGCAGCTTCATATACAAAATCGCCATACAAACGTCTTCCAAAACCGCCACCCATTCTCGTCATTTCTAAATGAATATCCTCAAGGTCTCTACCCAAAAGATCAGCAACAACTTTAGCAGCATCAGCAGGCGTTTGAACCGGGCCTACCAAATGTACTTTTTCAGGGGTAACATTTGCGAAAAAATTCATGGGCTCTAAACAGTTATGAGGTAGAAATGGTGCTTCATAAATGCGTTCTACAACTTTATCTGCCTCTTTAAATGCTTTTTTGATATTTCCGTCCGATCGTCTTTCTTTAAATTTGTTGTCATTAAGCAGCTCCAGTAGTTTTTCATCATGAAACTCGGTGCTTTCCAAAGAAGAATCATTTTTCCATATCGCCTTAATCGCTTTTTTACCTTTCATAGCATCCCACGTCGTTTTAGCGATAACCACAACTTTATCTGTAGTACTCAATTGTGTAGTCCAGCTTTTTTTGCCGGCATCAAAAAGAGCCCGCACTTTTTCGCCAATGGTAATGACATCCACAACCCCAGGCATTGATTTTGCTGCAGAATCATCATAAGATTCTAAAATCTGTCCAAATGCCGGTGGTCTTAAAACCGAAGCATACAACATACCTTCCTCTTTATAATCTAGTCCAAATAAGGGTTTTCCTGTTATAATTTTATCAATATCAACATTCCCTTTTCCTTTTCCTTTGCCAATAATTTTGAAATCCTTTGGGTCTTTCAGCACTACATCTTCAGGAACTTCGAGATTTGCAGCTTCTAAAACCACATCGCCATAGCCTAAAGTTTCTCCTTTTCCGTTGGTAATAATTCCGTTATTAACTTTACATTCAGAGGCATCTACGCCCCATCTCGCGGCAGCAGCATTGACCAGCATTTGTTTTGCCGTAGCACCTGTTTCACGCAATGGTTTCCATCCGTGACGAATAGACTGACTTCCTCCTGCAAGTTGTCTGGTATAATTTTCAGCATCCAATGGTGCTTGAACAACATATACATCTTCCCAAGGCACATCCAATTCTTCTGCAATAAGCATTGGCATCGACGTTTTTACACCCTGACCAATTTCTGGGTTTGGCGAAAAAATAGTGACTTTCCCTTCGGGCGAAATTTTTATGAATGCATTAAAATCGTTATAATTCAATTGGCTTAAATCAATGGGCATTTCAGCGTCCGCTTTACAGGCGTTGAATAAGTTAAAACCTATCAACATACCTCCGCTGGCTAAAGCCGATGTTTTTAAGAATGATCTTCTACTAAATTTAATCTGTTCTGAAGGTTTCATCATTTTGAATATTTATAGGTGTTTAACTTAATTTTTCCGATGCTATTTTTACGGCTTCTTCAATACTATTGTAAGCTGCGCAACGACAAATATTTCCATGCATTGCGTTTCTTATTTCAGATGAAGACGGATTAGGGTTCTTCTTCAAAAATGCCGAAGCTGTCATAATTTGTCCCGCTTGACAATACCCACATTGTGGCACATCAATTTCCTTCCAAGCTTGTTGAACGGGATGGTCTCCATGTTCTGAAAGCCCTTCTATGGTTGTGATTTTCATGCCTTCAGCTTGAGAAACCTGCAATAAACAACTCTTCATTGCGTTGCCATCCACATGAACTGTACACGCACCACATTGCCCAATACCACAGCCAAATTTGGTGCCTACTAGGTTGATTTTATCTCTTAGCACCCATAATAAAGGGGTGTCCATATCTGCCTCAACAGTATGGGTTTTGTTGTTGATTTTTAAGTTGAAAGTCGGCATAATATTTATTTTGGTATTAAGATATTAAAAATTGTCATTAAATTACTCGCAACTTATTAATTTAACACTCGGTCAATCACACCAAAATTAGCCTGATATTTACTTACTTCGTGTTTTCTAAGCAAAACTCTAAAGCGCGCTTCTCGTTATAGTACCCCCTTTTTTTAGCAATAAACCCTGAATGTCCGCCAAATTGAGGCATTTCTAAATAGAGATTCGGATTGTTTTTTGCTTCCTTAACTGGGTAGCATCGAGGCGATAAAAAAGAATCGTTTAAAGCATTGATAATTAAAGTTGGGATTTTGATGTTAGGAAGAAATTGAAGGCTACTGCATTTTGCGTAATAATCTTCTGCATCCTTAAAACCATGTGCTTTTGCTGTATAAACCGTATCAAAATCGATTAACGTTTTAATAGAATTCACAGCTTCTGCTTTTAAAAATTCCGGAAAACGCTGTTGTTTTTGTTTTAAACGGTTCAATAGATGTTTTAAAAATCTATCGTGGTACAATTTGTTTTTGAGTGTATGCAATTCTTTAGATGCACCAGACAAATCACAAGGTACAGAAACCGCAACTGCAGCCTTTACTTCATTTGGAACAGTATCCCGTTCTCCTAAATATTTTAAAATAACGTTTGCACCAAGACTAATGCCTTTTAAATAAATTTCAGAATACCCTTTTTCGATGGCGTGCTGGATTACGGTCGCTAAATCTTCGGTTGCACCAGAATGGTAACTGTAATATTTTAAATTATCCTCGCCGCTACAACCTCTAAAATTCACACAAGCCGCATCAATTCCGTTTTCGTTGAATTGCTTAGCTGGTCCAGTAATATAAGGGCGTTGCCCGTTGCCTTCCAAACCATGAAGAAGTATGATTAATTTATTTGATTTCTCTTCTGAAAAACTCCAATCTATATCAAGAAAATCGCCATCTGATAAAGTGATGCGTTCTCTTTGTTGATCCAAAGAAACGTTTCTGATCAAACCAGAATAAACTGTAGAGATAAATCCGTTTTTAAAATAAAAAGGAGGTTTGTAGGTTGAATTTAGTATTGGCATGTTTCAGTTTTCAGTTTTCAGTTTGCAGTATTCAGTCTCAGTCGCAGTCGCAGTCGCAGTCTAAGTTTGCAGTCTCAGTTACGATAGCTATAGGAATCAGTAATTTCAGTTGTCTATTTAAAATTCATTGTTCATTGTTCATTTTTCAGCTTACACTCTTTGCGTTTTTGCGACTTTGCGCGATAAAAATTTAGTTTGCAGTATTCAGTTTTCAGTCACAGTTGCAGTCACAGTCACGATAGCTATCGGGATCCGTAGTTCCAGTTGTCTATTTAAAATTCATTGTTCATTGTTCATTTTTCAGCTTACACTCTTTGCGTTTTTGCGACTTTGCGCGATAAAAATTTAGTTTGCAGTATTCAGTTTGCAGTCGCAGTCAAAGTCTCAGTCACGATAGCTATCGGGATCAGTAATTTCAGTTGTCTATTTAAAATTCATTGTTCATTTTCATCAATTCTTTTGACTTTAGTCATTAGCGAGAATATCTCCGTGAATCTCTGTGTTTTCTCTGCGAATCTCTGTGAAATATCATTTAGCAAACAAATCAGACCTCCAAAGACGTAAATTTAAAATCTTTTCCATCAAACAACCCTTTATCACTCAATTTTAAAGCAGGAATTACCAATAATGCCATAAAAGACAACGTCATAAAAGGTGCATTCAAATTTGAACCCAAATCTTTTGCCGTTCTATCTAATTCCGCATATTGTTTTCCAATTGTTTCACCATCTTTATCACTCATAATTCCTGCCACGGGAAGTGGTACTATTTTTTCTTCTCCCGTTCCGATGGACAGGTCTGAATCTGAAACGGCACAAATACCTCCTTTGTTTTCAATGATTAAATTAACCGCTTTACAGATTGCCTCATCCGAAACGCCGACAGCAATAATATTATGGGAATCGTGAGCAACAGAGCTTGCAATAGCACCTTCTTTTAATCCAAAATTTTTTATGAATGCAATAGCTGGCTCACTATTTTCATAACGATTGACCACAGTCATTTTCAGAATATCTTTTTCAACATTTGATTCCAAATTTCCGTTTTCTATTAAAGCATCTTCTATCAATTCATTGGTTACCAACTGTCCTTCCAAAGCTTCAATAACTCTGATTTTTTCTGCGGAAGATTCAAATCTGAAATCTGAAATCTCCTTTTTGCTACACTTAAAATTATTGGGATTTTCAAATACAACTGATTTGATTAAAGGTTCGCCCCTATCAAAAACCAATGCGCCGTTAATATACGTTTGTAGCGTTTTAAATGCTGATATATCTTCAACTAAAATAAAATCGGCAGCATCCCCAACATTTAATAAACCAACATCCAGATTATAATGTTTCACAGGATTAACGCAAGCCGCTTGTAACACCTTAAAAACATCCACTCCTTTTGAAACTGCTCTTGCACATAATTGATTGATATGACCAATGATTAAATCGTCTGGATGTTTATCATCACTACAAAACATCATGTTTTCAAAATGGTCTGGTAATAAATCGATTAACGCTTCAAGGTTTTTGGCAGCACTTCCTTCCCGAATTAAAATTTTCATGCCTTTTTGAAGTTTCTCTAAAGCTTCTTCATATGTAAAACACTCATGATCTGTTGAGATGCCTGCATTTATATATTTTGAAATGTCTTCTCCTCTTAGTCCGGGTGCGTGTCCATCAATAGGTTTATCATAATGTTTTGCCCATTCTATTTTTTTCAATACTTCAGCATCATCAAAAAGAACGCCCGGATAATTCATCAGTTCCGCAAGATATTTGATGTCTGGGTTTTCAAGTAATAGTTTAATTCCTTCGAAATCGATGACCGCGCCTGCAGATTCAAAATCAGTTGCAGGTACACAAGATGGTGCGCCGAAGTTGAATTTAAAAGGAACTTGCTTTCCGTTTTCAATCATGAATTCTACACCTTCAATCCCCAGAACATTGGCAATTTCGTGTGGGTCTGAAACCGTGGCAACAGTACCATGCGTTACAGCTATTCTTGCAAATTCCGAAGGTACCAACATAGAACTTTCAATGTGGATATGGGCATCTATAAAACCGGGAAGAATGTAACGGTTTACGCTATGTTCTTTTTCAACAATAGATATAATCTTACCATTTTCAAAAGTGATTTCTCCTTTGTAAATGTGCTTGTTTTGTATGTCTATTATTTTGCCTTTTAGTTTCATCCTCTCTGTCCTTTGGACATCTCTCCAAAAGAGAGAATCATTTTAAAGTTATTTTTAGAATACGCTTCGTGTTTTCTGTTACTCTGAAACGATTATCTGCTCGCTTACCAACAACCCAAACAATAGCATCTCCAGAACATAACAGCCAAGTATTTTCTTTGTCCAAAAGCGATAATTTTTCATCTTTAAAGTACTTACTCAATTTCTTTTTACCGTTCATTCCTAACGGATAAAACACATCTCCTTCCTCTTTTTTTCTGATGGTTAACGGAAATTGTAATTTATCTTTATCAACGAAAATTTCATTTTTATTCAATGTTGTAACGCCATCGGCTTCGTCAAAAAAAAAGATTCCAATGGGCGTTTCCACTTGTTTTTCGTTTTCTGAAATAGAAATAGTTTCACTTGCTTCTGAATTGATTTCACTCAACAGTAAATGCGCCCTGTTTTTTATTAAACGGTGTGTTGATGAAAACACTTGCTTACCTGTTTCTGCCTCCAATAAACCTAAAACATCATTCCATTCTGTAAATCCGAATTCTTTTAAAGCTTCATATAAATAGGCTTTTGGATGATTGACTTTTTTAAATTCCGAAATTTTGAATTTCACTTGGTTATCATCCATACTTTCAATCGCATTTTTTAAAAACCCATTAATACTATCTTCTACAATTGCTGAAGAATCGTTCAAATTAGTTAGTGTGGATTGAAAGCTTTGTAATAAACTTGGATTGATGTCTTTCAAAATAGGAATTACTTCATGCCGTAATTTATTGCGCAAATATTTTGTCGATTTATTACTGCTATCGTCCCGCCATTTAATGTGATGTTCTTTGGCATAGTTTTCAATCGCTTCACTTGAAAAAGGTAATAACGGACGCACAAATTTATCGTTCACTTCAGGGATTCCTGTTAGACCTTCCAACCCTGTACCTCTCGTAAAATTGATTAAAAACGTTTCTAAGTTATCATCGGCATGATGGGCGGTTAAAATATAATCGAATTTTAGTTGTGCTGCTAACTCCTCAAACCATGCATACCGTAATTCACGTGCCGCCATTTGGATGGAACGCTTGTGTTCTTTGGCGTATAAATTGGTGTCGAAATTCTGGATAAAAACCTCAACTTCTAAATTTTCAGCAAGCTCTAAAACAAATTCTTCATCGGCATCACTTTCTTTGCCTCGCAAATTGAAATTGCAATGTGCTAGTGAAATGTTGAGTTTTAATGCTTTGCACAAATGGGTTAAAACTACGCTATCAATGCCTCCTGAAATGGCAATTAAGAGTTTGCTTTCCCGAAGAAAAGTGAGGTTTTTTGTGGTATGTTTTTTGAAATTTTCGAGCACGCTCAAAGTTAATATTTATTTTAGCGCAAACCTACCTAAACGGCGGGCAGGGGCTCAAAGTTTTTTCGGCATAAAATTAAATTGCGAGAACAACTGAATAATGTGACTGCGACTATGACTGAGACTAAAATGTTATTCTCGCAAAGGCGCAAAGGCGCAAAGTTTCACGGAATGAAAATTGAATAGCGACCGCGACCGAATACTGGGACTGTGACTGTGACTAAAATGTTATTCTCGCAAAGGTGCAAAGGCGCAAAGTTTCACGCAATGAAAATTGAATAGCGACCACGACCGAATACTGGGACTGAAAACTGAGACTGAATACTGCGACTATACCTAATTCTCCAAAACCTCCCGCATCGCCTTAGCCTTTACCAAGCACTCCTCATATTCTTTTAAAGGATCACTTTTTGCAGTAATTGCACCACCAACCGAATAGGACACATAGTTCTTACTTTCGTTGTATAAAATGGTTCTAATCACAACATTAAAATCGAAATTTCCTTCTGGCGAAACATAGCCAATGGCTCCAGAATACACGCCCCGTTTGGTTTCCTCTAGATCTTCAATAATGTTCATTGCCGAAATTTTTGGAGCCCCCGTCATGCTGCCCATTGGGAACGTGCTTTTTATAATATCTACGGGATGGGTGGTGTGCTCTACTTTTGAAGTAACTGTAGAAATCATTTGGTGTACTTGATCAAACGAATAGATTTTACATAATTCTTTGACGTTAACAGATCCCTTTAATGCTGTTTTTGATAAATCGTTGCGCACCAAATCTACAATCATGATGTTTTCGCTGCGTTCCTTTTCATCATTTTCTAAATCGGTTTTTAGTTGATGGTCTTCTTCTTTATTTTCTGAACGTTTTGCTGTGCCTTTAATAGGTTGCGAAATAATGGTATTGCCCTCTTTTTTTAAATAGCGTTCTGGGGATGCACATAATGCATACTTATCATATAACTTCACAAATGAAGCAAATGGCGGTTTTGAAATCCGATTTAAATTTTGATAGGTTTCCAATGGATTGATGCAGGTATCTTCCGCATAAAACTCCTGACAAAAATTGGCTTCGTAAATATCGCCACGATGGATGTGCTCCAATATTTTATTTACTTTTTTGAAGTATTCGTCTTTGTGGATTTGGAGTTTTATTTTAATGTCACCACATAGATTGCCACGTCGTGCCTCCTCGCAATGACGAATGGCTTTTAAATCCGCTTCAAACTCATCATCCACGCAATTTAAATATTTGATTTCAACCTGATTCCCTTTTATTAAAAACAATTTTTTAGGCTGAAAAAAATACAGATCCGGGAATTCTAAGCCATCAAAATTTTGCGATTTTAGATTTTCAACATCATTCTTTAAATCGTAAGTGAGATAGCCAAAAATCCAATCGTTGGTGTTGGTTTGGTATTCTTTGAGTTTCTCAAACCCCTGGTGTTCATCTGTTTGGATACCTGTAAATGCATCTACGGCTAAAATAGCATCATAACTATAATAGTTCTGCTCGTCCCGATTGCTATCGGGATTGGAATCCAACCACACCACATCATCAAATTGTTGTGCCCAAATCAGTAATTGATTTTTAAAAGTTTCAATGTTTTTAAGTTTATGAATTTGTGTGGTTCTCAATAGAAAATATTATTGAGCAAAGTTACTTAGAATCCTTCATTACAGCGCAAAAATTTTGTTTATCCTTTATAAATGATAATGACGTAACGGAATAGAGAAAAGGCAAAATTAGAAACCTATTGATATTTAGCAGCTTAATTTTTTATTTCAGCTTTTATCACCTACTTATTCAAAATTTTTAAAACTAAGTTTTTTCTGTATTACTTTAATGCTAGTTTAATAAAAAGTCGACTATTAAAACTTTTTAGATGTAAGGAACGAATCTTACACCTCCCTTAATCCCTCCTTATTAGGAGGGAAACTTTTACGTATGAGTTTTTCCTATAAAATGTGGGGATTAAGGGGTGTGTCGTTTCATTCTTTTTAACTAAATTTAGATGCATCACTATTTTAATTCTTTAAAAAAAAAATATGTACACATTAGAAAACGATAAACTTAAAATAAAAGTCAAAAAAACAGGCGCAGAACTTTGCGGAATTTCATCTGTAAAAAACAACACCCAATTTATGTGGGACGCCAATCCTGAGGTTTGGGGGAGTTATGCCCCCAACCTATTCCCAATTATTGGTGCACTAAAAGAAGACACTTATATTTTTGAAGGCAAAACATATACCCTACCAAAACATGGAATTATTAGAAATAACGAGAACTTAAAATTATTAAACGAAACCAAAAACAGTTTGACTTTAGGGTTAGAATATTCCGAAGATTCACTAGAAATATATCCTTTTAAATTTAAGTTTTCCATCACTTACGTTTTAAAAGATAATTGCATTGAAGTATTACATACTATTAAGAATTTAGATGATAAACCCCTTTATTTCTCAGTCGGTGGACATCCTGCTTTTAAATGTCCTGTGTACAAAAATGAAGCTTATGAAGATTATTTCTTAGAGTTTGAACATCCCGAGAATTCTGTAACCCATCTTTTAAACCTAGAAAGCGGACTAGTAACTTCACAAACCAAATCAATATTCAATAACTCAAATATCCTGAAATTAAAGCACGATTTATTCAACGAAGACGCCCTCATATTCAAAGATTTAAAATCAAGAAAAGTCGCTTTAAAAAGTAAACACAAAGGCGAAATTTTATCGGTGAGTTATCAAGATTTCAATTATTTAGGCATTTGGGCAAAACCAAACGGCGATTATGTATGCATAGAACCTTGGCTAGGAATTGCCGATAGCGAAACCACCAATCAAAACCTTAAAGACAAAGAAGGGATTTTAAGTTTAGCGCCCAACAAATCGTTTCAAGCCACTTATAATATAGAAATACACAACAACCATTTAGTCTAAGCCCAAGAATAAGCTTAACTTTGCCGCAAAATTGCACATCGTGACGTTCCAAGATTTAAACATAAACACACCACTTTTTAATGCTTTAGACGATTTAGGCTTTACAACGCCTACGCCTATTCAAGCCCAAGCCTTTAATGTTGTGGCTTCTGGTAAAGATGTTGTGGGTATTGCGCAAACAGGTACAGGTAAAACTTTTGCCTATATGTTGCCAATTCTTAAACAATTAAAATATTCGCAGCAAGAAAATCCTAGAGTTTTGGTTTTAGTACCCACGCGAGAATTGGTAGTTCAGGTAGTAGATGAAATTGAAAAACTGTCCAAATACATCAATAATCGTGTTTTGGGCGTTTATGGTGGTACTAATATTAACACTCAAAAAAGAGCGATTGCAGAAGGTATAGATATTCTGGTAGCAACTCCAGGACGTTTGTACGATTTGGCATTGAGCCGTGTATTGCAACTAAAATCCATCCAAAAATTAGTGATTGATGAAGTAGATGTGATGCTCGATTTAGGGTTTAGACACCAATTGATAAACATTTTTGATTTATTGCCAGAACGCCGGCAAAACATCATGTTTTCGGCAACCATGACCAAAGATGTAAGCGCTTTAATTAACGATTTCTTTAAAAGTCCGGAGCGTGTCTCTATTGCTATTTCTGGAACACCACTCGAAAATATTTCACAACAATTGTATAAAGTGCCTAATTTTTACACCAAAGTAAATTTATTAGTACACCTGTTACGTGATACCGAACACTTTAATAGAGTCCTCATTTTTGTGGCATATAAACGAATGGCTGATAGATTATTTGAACAATTAGACGAATTTTTCAAAGAAGAACTCTGCGTTATTCATTCCAATAAAACACAAAATTACAGACTGAGAAGCATCGAGCAATTTAGAAACGGAGAGAACCGAATTCTGGTTGCCACCGATGTTATGGCGCGTGGTTTGGATATTGATAACGTGTCTCATGTCATCAATTTCGATACGCCCGATTTCCCCGAAAATTACATGCATCGTATCGGTAGAACAGGTCGTGCGGAACGTAAAGGCGAAGCCCTTGTGTTTGCTACCGAAAAAGAACAAGAATCCATAGAAAATATTGAAGCTTTAATGAAAATGGAAATTCCTGTGCTAGAAATCCCCGAAGTGGTGGAGATTTCTACCGAACTTATTCCAGAAGAACGTCCGCAAATAAAAGAGCGCAACAACCCTACAAAACGAAAAGATGAAGATGCGCCCGGACCAGCATTCCACGATAAATCTGAAAAGAATTCCAAAGAAAATTTAGGCGGAAGCTATAAATTTAAAATTGCCGCTAAGTATAAAAAACCTAAGACAAGGGGCGATAAGAATTATAATAAACGGAATAAGAATAAATAGTCGCAGTTTACAGTTGCAGTATTCAGTTTGGTTTTCTTCTATATTTTTAATTTGGGCGTTACCCTGTCGGGGTCGGACTTTCCGCTGTATCTTATGGTTTTGTCATTCCTGCGCAGGCAGGAATCCACAGGTAAATCCATAAGTGTTTTTTGATTCATTACTTTCCATCGAAAAACCAAAAGGATGCCGCTGCAACCCTTAACGCAGCTATCAGCAAAATACAGTTATAATTTATTTGGGTTTGGTTGTTTTGCTGATTTTGGTTTCTTACTCAAAAAGACTATTTGCTGGCGCTCGTTTTTAACGAGTGACCATAAATTGACATTTAAACTTACTAAATACGGTACTCGTTACAAACGAACACTAGCGTTGGATACAAATATTTTTAAACTTTTTTACTTTTTCCATTCTTGAATTATATCACCAAATTCAACATCTTTCCATTTTTCTTTCCAAACTTCAATATATTTGATATCAGATGATTTTGGAGATGGCGAACACTCATTTAAACGAACTAGTGATGGAATTGCAATAGATTCACCAACAAGTAATGCGTCGCCTGCTTTTAAAGAGGGTAACATTTCGGTCATATTACCCATTGTATCAGGTAGCAACTTTTTTACATAATTTTGGTCATCTGGATTAGTTAATCTCATTGCTATAAATGTATTGCATTGAGAAAATATTGTTTCAGATACTTCTGAAGGTCTTTGACTTACAATTCCGAGAGTTACACCATATTTACGACCTTCTTTTGCTATTCTTTCAATAGCGGTTTTGGAAGACCTGTATTTTACTAAATCACTTTTAGGAACGTACTTATGAGCTTCTTCGTAAAGTAATAAAATTGGTGTTTCACAATCAATACTTTCGTCTAATTTTTTCTTGTAGTAAAATCCAAACTCAAAGAGCATTCTTGAAATTAATGACACAGTTATGCTTAATGCTTCAAATGGAATTCCACCTAAATCTATAATAGTAACGTTTGAGTTTTTATTTGCATCACTTGAATATCCAATGAATTGCTTAATAGTATCTTCGAATGTTATTTTTTTAGCCTTTTCATCAAGTAGAAAATCTAATCTTTTATCATTCAATTTGATTTGTAGACGATTTATGAAATTTATAAACTTTGCATTTAGAGTTCCTGTAGCACTTCCTTTTTTTATAGTAAGACCTTTTTTAAAGAGTTTTAGTGCAGTTTCTTCTGAAAAAGTGAATTCTTCTTTATCATCAATCCATACTATGGATGTATCACTACTTTGTTTTTGTTCTATATTCCGATATTTCAAATATTGAAGCACTTCATTAATATCGAAATACAAAGGAGAATCAAAATGAATTTTTGCTTTTGTTTCAACACCATCAGTTGAATGCTTTTTTTTATTTAAAGTTACTGCTTCTTGAAAAACACTTCTTTGGTTATGGTCATTTGCATCTGTGTCTATAAAAAGCTCAGTTAACTCATCACTATTTAGTAACCAATATGGCAATGTTAGATTATTTATGTCGATATAATTTGAATCAGGAAACGCTTTTTTATATTCTCCGTGAATGTCAAAAATCACAATATGAGAATTGTTTAATCCATCATAACCACCATTTTTAGAATTTACAGCTTCTTGTAATACCTTTGCAACTGTATGTGATTTACCAGAACCAGTAGAACCAACAATTGCAAAATGTTTATTGAAGAATTTATTTCCATTTACAGGAACTTCAATATCCTTGTTTGTTAAAAGTGTAGCAAACGAAAATTTTTCATTTTCTGTTACGTCAGATTGGTATATCTTTTTTATATCATCAGCGCTTGCAGGTCTCACTTTGGTTGGTGGAATTGTTAATGAGTCACCCCCTCTTTGAAATTTATCATTTACCAATGTACCAAGAGGATTCGCTTCTATAATGTATCTTTTGTTTTTTAGGATTCTTTCATCACCATTTTCTTCAATTATTTTTTCTTCTTTATATTCTATAGAATAACTTTCTATAATAACGATTAATTTATGGTTATCATCATCTGAAACTTCTAAGTATGAACCAACTCTTAATTTTTCTAATTGGCTATCTATTGTAGAAAACTTACTCAAATCGTCTACTGAAATTTTGACTCTATTAGGATACACAGCAATTACTTCTGCATTCGGCTCTTTTACTTCATTTTGGTTTGTCATATTATATGATTTTTAATATTTCATTTGAGCTTTGAACCTCAATATTAGTTTCTTTAACATCTTGGTTTATTTCTAGTGGTTTGCTTTTGAAAAATTGATAAACTTCTTTTATCGCGTTGAAATTAAAGTCAATTATTTGATTTAATTCAGTTTCATTATTTATTATTTTAAGTGAAATTTGATTTTCTTTAGATGATTTTAAAGTAATTGAATTCAAGTTAAATTTACTATTCAAAAAATTGTAACCGTCTTTAAATATCAGTTTGGTTTGTACCAATTCTTCTTTAATTTTTACTATATTTTGCGAATCAATATTGCGAATGAACACAAATGGAGCTTCACCTTTAATATCTCTTTGTAAATTTTTTAAACACTTTTCACTTATCTTTTTTAACAGTAATACTAACTCTGAATTAGTTTCTAAACCATCAAGTTCGATAATGAAAATTCTTATTGTTTTGTCTATATTTTTAAAAGTAAAAAAATCCTTTTTTATTTTTTTGAAATAAGAATCCTTTCCTTTGAAAAATCTAAAACTATTATCAAAAATTACTTTTCTATCATTTCTAAAAAGTTCTATCAATTGTTTCTTAGTACAAGTTCTATTTGATATTTGATTAGGGGGATTATTTACAACTAAATTTCTTAAAAAATTGGATGCTCTACTATGAAATATAATAGCTTCATCTTCATTGTAATTCAAATTTTGTATTGAACGAATAGTTTGTTCTAACTGGATATCAAATTGAGATGCAAAATTTAACTTAAAAGCCTTTTCAAAATCAGTTCTTTGTTTTTGTGTATAATTTGATTTTGAAGAGCCTAAAATTGTATCAATTGATGTAGATTCTGTGTAACCATTAAAATCCTTGAAATAACAATAGAGAATATATTGTTTTGAATTGTTTTTTTTGAACTCATCTATAAGTTGAATTACCGGTTTTTTAATTGTAGACGGAGTAAACTTTGTTGCTTCCTTGTATTTTACTTGCATCACAAAATCAACAGAATCAATATCTTGATTTTGTTCTATATTTATTGCTTTATTTTCGTTTGATTCATTAAGAATCTCCAGAATGTTTTTATCAATTTGGTATTCAAATCCTTTTATAGCATAATATCCTCCATCCATTTTATAATTTTATTTTAATTTGGGTTTAGCATCATTCAAGTAACTTCAATGTCATAGTCTATTTCAAGGACTAACATTAGACATAAAACAAAGTTAAAATTTTATTGAAAGAAAATAGACAATCTGACGTACGAACTTATCAACAGTTATAACAAACCTCAGCAAACACGCCCACATTAGGCCCTGAAGCTTCGGGGGAAGTGGCATCCTTTTTTGTGCAGCTATAAATTTTATTTGAAAGCTATATTTTAAACTATAGAGAAAACTTAATGAGATACTGAAACAAGTTCAGCACAAGAAAGATATAACGGAAAGCCCAACCGCACTAGAGCGTGGTAATGTCCAAAAGAAAAAAACAATTTAGATGTTCAAAGATTAATCAAAAAACCCACTCCCCATTTCAATAACATCATTAGACCAAATCTTTATATTATCAAACTTGCCTGTATCATCAAAAGAACCAATGCCAATGCGTCCTTCTGTAAAATGTACATCGGTGGCTTCCATGATGGGTGTTTTACTTTCATCAAAATACACTTTAATGCTTCCTGAGGCTACTTCTCTTTCTATTCTAACTTTATGCCACGAGTCGGTTTTTCCCCAATCTGTGCCTTCGGTTGTTTTTGTGCCTATTGACTTTCTAGGTGCGTCGTTTACTATAAAAATATTATTTGCGTGGTCGTCGGCTTTACTTGCAATGTGCACGTAGTAAAAGTTGGTGGAACTGGTGGCTCCGAAAAACAGACATAAATCTCGATGACTGTATTCTTTTCCTGTTTGATTGAGTGCTGCTTCAAACACAAAATCGCCCACTACAACGTCTTTTATTAAAGCAATGTTGAATGGTGAACGCACTCTGGATTTGTAGTCGCTCTTCCCGAAGAGTTCTAAGGCGTTCCCTGTTTTGCTTTCGGATATTCTCCATGCTTTGGCATCCGTCATTTCAAAATCTTTTATGGCTTGTGGCGATTCGAAATCTTGGGTGTACACAAGGTTTATTCTATCGGGTATTATTGTTTGTTTTTTTGATTTACAATTAAAAGTTAAGAGCAAAAGTATAATGCATAATAGACGCATGGTTATGGATTTAATTTTATGAATTTCTAAGTTATTGCTTTTCTGATAAACAAAAAAATCCCCTTTCAATCCCGATAGTTATCGGAAGAAAAGGGATTATAACATGTAGAGAGCTTTCGTTACACAGAAAAGTAACCAACCAAATTTTAACCCTAACTTAAAGTTAATCCTGTATACTTACTTTGCTCTCTACAATATCTTTAATAGGCACAATAATCTTGCCTGTTTTTGTTTTTATGGTTACCGATATGCCATTAATTGATTCAACCTCTCCTCGGATATCGTTAAATTCTATAATTTGTCCAACTTCGTATGTTTTTCTGGCATAAAAGGTTCTTAGCAATTCGGCTACAACTCTTTGTGCTCCAAAACCAAGTGCCAATGCAAAAGCTAACAGGAACGCTGCCAAAATCATAGTAATATTACTGGTGATAATCTCAGTATCAACACCTGCCTGATTTAATGCAGTAATGGACACAAACGTCAAAATGATAAAAAACACCACCTGACTGATGATTTTTGCACCTGATAAATCCATAGATTCAAAAAACGACTTAAGACCTTTCTTTATCAAGTTTGCCAAAATCAACCCCACCGTGAAAATGATAAGTGCTGTAAATAACTGAGGTAAATATCCCAATAAATCACTTACTTTTTCAGAAACCATGGTTAGGTTCATGATATCTAATGCCATAATTATGAGCATGATGTACATGACCCATTTTACAAATTTTGATACTATTTTTATGGTATCGAAATTTAGCTTTTTACCTTCAACGATTTCTATTTCATTTATCTTGTCATCAAGCTTATCTGCCTTTGCTAATTTTAAAGCTTTCTTAATTAATTTTACGACTATCTTTGTTAATAACCAGCCAAAAATTAGTACTAAAAGTGTTCCAATAATATTTGGAAATATTGCTGAAATCTCAAGCCATATTGAAGTTAAGGACTCCATGGCAATATCTTTCCATTCTGATGCTTTTTCCATGATTAGTTAAATATTTAAGTTAGGGTTGTATCGTTTTACTTTTTCTTTCTTTGCTGCATTACAGACTCTATAATATCGCCAATATTATAAGAGAATAGTGCGGCTAACTCCATGATGAGTTTAGCCATAGCTATATCGCTCATAACCTTCGACTTAAGTTCTGGTGGAACTTCTTTAAGCGGTCTGTCTATTTGTTTAAATGGATTCTCCATTAGTTTTGGTTGCTAGCGTAAACATCGGTTAATTTGTCTTTCGCTCTTTTAATTCTCATTTTCACAGCACTCTCTCCTATTCCTAAAACCGATTCTATTTCTTTTATGGTCAAATAGTCTTGGTATTTTAACAATAGTATCATTTTCTCATCGGGCGAAATTAATTCCATGGCTTTTTTAAGCTTATCAACTCGCATGTTGAGAAATTCCTTGTCTTCTATCTCTTCCTCAGATATATTTTCAATATCCTTATAATCTACAGATTGTTTTTCAAATTTCTTTGCTGTATTTCTAGTCACATAATTTACACAATGATTATACGTAAACGCATACAACCATGTCGAAAATTTAGACTTCGCTTTAAAACTCCCCAATTTAATAAAGAGTTTTAAAAATACATCTTGGGTTAAATCTTTCGCCTCATCACCGTCCTTTGCAAAACCATAGCACTTGTTATACACCAAACCAGCATATCTATCATAGAGTATCTCGAAAAGCAATGTATCGTTGTTTTCAACAATTGCTTTTACCAGATCTTCATCGGAAATGCTGCTACTATTTTCTAGGGTTTTCAAGTTTAGCTTAACGCTTAATTGGTTTACTTTTTATTAAGACACTTGTAACTATAAATAGTCACATAATTTTGTAAAAAAAAGCAAAAAAATGCAAACTCGTTCTAAAATGGCTTCTTTTTAATACTCATTTGTTACGCAAACTCTAATTTTTATTATAATCTCTAGAAAAGAATCTACTCAACAATTTGATACTTATCAATGAAAAACCTTAGTGTCAAACTTTTAGGTGTTATTGATTAAAGGAAAATGGTCCTAAAAATTAGAAACAGACACTATATCATTAAAAAATCCATAAAATTTAGTAATTTTAAATCAATTAAGAATCTAACTATCAAAACTTTACACAATGAAAAATATAATTCTACTGGTCATCGCATTTAATTTTCTATGTTCTTGTAAAAGATCTAAAAAGCAAGGCGATGTTCCAATTGTAAAAACCACAATAGTATCAAAATACAATTGCGTGCCACAAGTTACCGATGCAGAATGGTACAAAGGAGACAATGTTGCGCCTTTATTAGAGGGCTATGATGTGATAAACTATCCCATATCAACCCAAAATAAATTGGTGCAGCGCTATTTTAACCAAGGTATGGCATTGGCCTATGCGTTTAACCATGCCGAAGCTGCGCGCTCTTTTTATTACGCCTCTAAACTCGACCCTAAATGTGCTATGGCATATTGGGGGTATGCCTATGTTTTAGGCCCTAATTATAATGCCGGTATGGAACCTGATAATTATGAAAGAGCTTATGATGCCATTCAAAAAGCAAAATCGTTATCAAATAATTGTACTGAAAAAGAAAAGGAGTTTATCAATGCCATGACATTGCGTTACGCGCCAGAACCGCCAGAAGATAGAAGCCCGCTAGATATTTCGTATTCTAAAGCTTTAAAAAAACTTTATGACACATACCCAAATGATACCGAAATAAGTTCTTTATATGCTGAATCGATTATGAATTTACATCCTTGGGATTTATACGATAAGGCGGGAAAACCGAAACCGTGGACTCCGGAAATTGTGTCTTTACTAGAAAAATTAATCAAACAAAACCCGAATCATCCAGGAGCCCATCATTTTTATATTCATGCCGTAGAAGCATCCAGTACTCCAGAGCGTTCTTATATATCTGCGAAAGCTTTTGATGATGGTTTGGTTTCAGGGTCTGGACATTTACTGCACATGCCATCGCACACTTATATTAGAACTGGCGATTATCACAAGGGTACATTATCAAACATTGCAGCCGTTAAAGCCGATAGCACTTATGTTTCAGCTTGTCATGCTCAAGGTGCGTATCCACTAGCTTATTATCCGCACAATTATCATTTTATGGCTGCAACGGCAACTTTGGAAGGCAATAGCCATTGGGCAATGATTGGCGCCAATAAAGTTTCAGAACATGTGCATCCCGAAATTATGGCAGAACCAGGTTGGGGCACTTTGCAACATTATTACACCATACCCTATTATGTTGCGGTAAAATTTAAAAAATGGGATACTATTTTAAACATGAAACTTAAAACTTATGATTTAAAATACCCAAAAGCGATTAGGCATTATGCCGAGGGAATGGCACATTTAGGAAAGGGCAATATTGATGCTGCTAAAACTGAATTAGAAGCACTTGAAATTTTGGCTAAAGATGACACATTAAATGATATTACCGTTTGGGATATCAATTCGGTATATCAATTGGTTCAAATAGCAGAAAAAGTTTTAAAAGCTGAAATTTTAACTTCTGAAGGCAATTATAAAGCTGCGAGTGTTTTACTGAAAGAAGCTGTCTCTATGGAAGACGCCTTAAATTATAACGAGCCGCCAGATTGGTTTTTCTCTATCCGCCATCATTTAGGAAAAGTTCTGATGTTAAACGGACAACATCGGTTAGCTATTGAAACTTATCTGGAAGACCTTGAGAAATTACCCAAAAATGGTTGGGCTTATCATGGCATCAAGACTGCTTATGAGAATTTAAATGATGAAGTCAATGCTCAGAAATATGGAGAACTATTCAATACGAGTTGGCAGCATGCCGATTTTGAATTATAGTAAAAAGTAATTTGGTATAGAACAAAAATTGAAAAGCAATCATTTAAAGGAGTGTCATTCGAACAGAGTGAAGCAATCTTTAACAACAGACAGTCTGAACATTCAACGGATTACTTCGTCGTAAACTCCCCGTAATGACGTCTGGGGTTTGATTTCCTGAACGTTAATGAATGACCGTCATTGCGAACGGCAAAACATTAATTTCTATTATGTAATTATAAATTACCGAAACACATAAGTAACCTTAACCACCTGCGTTAATCTAAAATACCCAAAAGCATAGTTTTCTGGATTTGAAGGATTGATACAATTTCCTTTTAGAGAAGCTGGAATTGTTCCGAAGGGATTATCGGCATTTTCGTATTGCTCGACAAGCAAATCCATATAATTGAAGTATTGCTTAGAAATGCCGTAGAAATTGATGTGAGCAATATCTCCTGGTTCAAATTCTTCTTGATTTGCGTCTTCATCATTTTCCTTTTCAAAAAATACTTTCATTCTATTACCGTTTGTGAACTCATCTGGAATTGCCAATAATTCTGGTAAAATATCGCCTTCTTCTTCAAACCGAAATAGATAAAAATTTTCTTCATTTGGGGGATCGTTAAAGAAAATATCAACCTCTAAAGCTTCATCATTAAAACCCCCAATTCTAGACTGACTTAACTCATCGATATCTACAACAGGTGTTAAGGTTTCTTCGGCTATATATGTCTCTCCGTCGTAATTTATTTCCAGCGTATAAGCTTGATTTAAAACCGGTACAAAACTAGATGTTGTATAAATTCCGTTCCCAGTATCACTAAAAACAAACTCGGCATTGGTAGTATTATTTGTGATTTTTACCGAAGCACCAGCAACATCTGTGTTGGTTAAATTATCAAAATAAGGTGTGGACATGCTCAATTTTATAGATTGCTCGTTCCCTTGAGTTTCTTTTTCCCAATCTATGGAAGCCTCAACCACCAATCTTGGTGCGGCCTCAGGAACATCAACATCAACCACATCGGTACAGGATGTGAAAATCACTAAAGCGAAAACGAGTATTTTATACGTAAAATGTTTCATCTTTTAAAATTTAAAATTATAGGAAACTGAAGGCACAATTCCAAAAATTGCTGTTCGTGTTGCTTCATTTGCACCTGTTTCCCTGTTTTGCCCAAACGACACAGAAGCTGCATTTCTTCGGTTGTAAATATTGTAAATTCCGAAAACCCATTCGCCTTTCCAACGTTTTTCCGGTTTTCTGTTTGGAACATAAGTTGCTGAAATATCAATACGATGATAGTCTGTTAAACGGCTTGAATTTCTATCTGAAAAATTTGCAATGTTCAAATCTTCGTAGGTATATTGTCCATTTGGATACGTAACAGGACGTCCTGTTTGATAGATGACATTCGCACCAAACGTCCATTTTTCGTTGAATTTGTACGCTCCAGTAACGGACACATCGTGTGTTCTATCTTGTGCTGCATAATACCAATTTCCGTTATTGATTCCTGGACCTCCAGAAACGCCTCCCGGTGTGCGCTGTTCTGCTTTAGAAATTGTGTATGCCAACCAGCCGGTAAAATCCCCTTTCGTTTTACGCAGTAAAAACTCTAAACCATAGGCGCGAAGTTCCCCATTTAAAATCTCAGTTTCTATGGTATTCTGACCTATTAAATCCGAACCATCTACATAATCAATTCTATTAGCAACTGTTTTATAATAGGCTTCAATTTCCAAAGAATATAATTTATCCTTTAGGTTTTTAAAATAGCCTATTGAATATTGATCGGACAATTGTGGCTTGATAAATTTACCACTAGGCGTCCAAACATCCAATGGCGTAACCGATAATGTGTTGGACAATAAATGAATGTATTGCGCTGTATGACTGTAGCCTGCTTTAATTGACGTATCCTCATTCAATACATATGAAATTGCCAGTCTCGGCTCTAAATTACCAAAGGTTTTTATGGTTTCAGTTCTTGCGTAATCTGTTTCCCCAGTAGCATTGCCTTCTTCATAAATACCTAAACTACTGTTGTAAACTATTGGCAAATCATTTTCGTAATTTGTTAATGGCTGTCCGCCACGTCTTATAAAATAGCTATATCTCAATCCATATGTTGCAGTTAGCTTGTCACTTATTTTATGTTCTGCACTTACATATAATCCATTTTCGAAAGCCCGTTTTTGGTCTAACACTAACGGATTAATAGATGAAGTTTCCGAAGTAGGATTTATTTCCCCGGGATTAAATTGATAGTAAATGGCATTCAACCCGAAATTCAATTGTACTTTTTCATTTTTAAAATAACTTAAATCATATTTGATATTGTAATTATTTATTGAAGAAATCCAATCGAAATCAAAAGACTTGAAATCTAAAGAATAATCATATTTACTATATATGAACGATAAATTTGAAAACAAACGATCGTTAAAAATATGATTCCATCTTAAATTCCCTGAAGCATTTCCATAACCGCTCACAAAGTTTGCTCCGAAATTAAACTCGTCTCTTCCAAAATATCCCGAAAGGTAGAATTTGTTGTTTTTATCAAGATTGTAATTGGTTTTTAGGTTTAAATCGTAAAAATAAGCACTATTTTCTTCGCCAGAAGCCAATAAAAACAAGTGGGCATAGGAGCCACGACCTGCGATTAAAAAAGACCCCTTATCATTATAGACAGGTCCTTCTGCTGACAATCGGCTTGAAATAATTCCAATACCTCCATTTAATTCGAAGTTTTTGCTGTTTCCATCTTTTTGGCGTACATCAAGTACTGAAGAAACCCGACCTCCGAAACGTGCTGGAATGCCGCCTTTATAGAGTTTAACATCCTTAATAGCATCCGCATTGAACACCGAAAAGAAACCAAATAAATGTGATGTATTATAAATAATAGCTTCATCCAACAACACCAAATTTTGATCTGCAGCACCACCTCTCACATTAAAACCCGCAGAACCTTCAGCGCCACTTGTAACTCCTGGCAACAATTGAATGGATTTGATAATATCCGTCTCTCCTAACACCACAGGCATGGTTTTAATGGTTTCTAACTTCAATTTTGAAACGCTCATTTGCGGACTTCTAATATTGACACGTTCCGATTCTTCAGCAACAACTAAGACTTCATCTAACTGTGTTGAAGCTTCGCTAATTTCAAAATTAATTTGCTGGTTTTCGGATAAATCAATTTTTTTCCTAATAGTTGCATAACCAACATAGGATATCACTAACTTATAATTTCCTTCAGGAGCCGTTATGGAATAGAAACCATATTCGTTTGTGATTGTGCCTATGGTCGTTCCTTCTAAAAATACTGATGCCCCAAAAACAGTTTCCCCGTTGGAAACATCAGTTACAGTACCACTTATTGTAAACTTATTTTGAGCTGAAACAGCTATGGAAAATAACAGAAACAAATAAAAACTCCACAGTTTTGGGTCAATCATAGCAACTATTTATAGTTTGCTAAATTACATAATTTCAGTTATTTTGTTTAAATAAAACGTTAAAATATTAAACAATACTAAAATTAACTTAATAAGGAATAGCTAATCAACAACTTATTATCATGTATCCATTTGATCCAACCTTTGCCAATGGTATCAAAATTATCATCAAGCAGCGTTACAAGCATCCATTCATTCGCGATGCGTAATGGTTTCATAAAACGATGTGGCACAGACAGTTTCCCTGCATGATCTAAAGGCTTTACATATATAGCTTGTGCCTCTGAATTTAAAAATTCAACACTATGCACACCTAATAAAAATTCTGGCCAATACTGGATTTTACCATCATATTTATGTACAAATGAGGTTTGGTTTGTGACGGTATTTACGGTAACCTCAACAAATTCCCCAGAAACAGATTGCACTCTAAAATAAAGCATGTCATAATCCAATTTTAAATGATCTGGAACCAACCATGGTGGTGCTGTAGCAATTTCAAAACCACCATACTTTGATTTTTTAAACGTGATACTATCAATTGGAAAATGTTCCTGTGTAGATTTTTCAAAATTAAGGTGGCCATAAAAATATAGTGCGTTTTCTTCGCCTAAATTTGGAATAAACATACCTAATCCGTCATCAATAGCCACTTTCGTTTTTGGTTTTACCAACATAGCCGTTGGTTCTGCATTTGAATCTACGGTTGCTGTCGGGACTTTCTTTTTAGGTTTTTTAATGTTCTGGATTTCCTGATTTTCAAGTGCCTTGGCTTTTTGTTTTTCTAAATATTTCATATGATAATAACCCCAAAAACATACAATAGAAACGGCAAGGGCGACGTTTAACCATATGATAATCTTTCTTTTTGCTTTGTTTGCCACAATAAGGGAGACCACAAGACCGATAACAGCCCCCATAACACCATACCCAAGTACAATCGCACCACCTGCCAAACCTTGATTTTTCCCTGCACCAACAATACCCGCATAAGTTAAACCAGCAAAAAAGGAAGCGATTAGCATTAAAAAATAGAGCAAGAAACTGTAGCCTTTTAACATTTGATGTGCCATACCTAAAAATTTATAGTTTTGGTAACTGTTTCCCCTACCTTAACTTCAATAGTGAACGTTTCTATTTTTCCAGCGTATTCCTTTTTCAACCCCCTAACACTGACTTCATAAACTCCAGGATTTAAAACAAATGTTCTAGGATTAGAATTTGAAGATGTATAAGTTCTACTACCGGCAACATTCTTTTTTGTTGCTTTATCACTAATTTTTACCAAAGCATCCACAAGTGTATTACCGTTTTTTGCACCAATCATTGCAATGCCAGAATCAAAATTATGTACTGCCTCAACAGTTTTTCCAGATTCTACTTTTACATCCTCAATGGTATAAACTGTTTCAAGTCCTTTCATCTTCAACCCTTGAACCGTAATGTCGTAAACACCCGCATTTATCTCTATAACTCTTGGCTTTCCATAGGTTCGGGTGCCTACTACAACCTTTCCTTCTTGTGTTTTTACTTTACAGGAACTATCCCATCCTTCTTTGTTATTTGTTGTTATTATATTAATTTTTCCACCGTCGAAACTTACTGTTTGATGTCCCTTTATTCCATCTATACTTTCAACATCTACTGTAGTTCCTTTAATTTTAGAATTTTCAAGTGGTCTGACCTGAAGTGTATATTTTCCAGCGGGCAAGTATAAATATGAAGTATCTCGATAGGTTCTAGCGAAATCTATTTCTTTATTAGTCTCTTTATTTATTGCTTTTACCCATGCATCAACAGGCTTCCCATTCTTTGTAGCATAAACTGAAAAGTCCCCCTTTGGATCATCAACGGTTTCTGAAGTAGCCACAGTAAGTACTTCCCCTAGACCATTGGCATTATTTGCATCATAATAATTACCATTACCAGCACCAGCTGCACACTTCAATTGCTCTTTTTCGCCTTTTTTTAAACCAAATCCAACAACGTGCATTTTAAAATCTATGCCTTCCAATTTTGCTTTTGAAACCACATCGCAGATATCTCCGTCACAGGATTCAATACCATCGGTTATCAAAATAATGGTCGCCTTTGTTTTTGTTTTCTTCAAGGAATTGATAGCCATGGTTGTCGATCTCGCCAAAGGTGTTTTCCCTAAAGAATTGATGCTTTTTACCGCTTTTGTAACTTTCTCTTTTGAATTATTGGATAAATCCACCAAATATTCAATATCGTTGCAATCTCCTTTTTTTGTATGACCATACACCAACAAGCCCACATTTTGGTTATTGGGTAGGTTATTGACGGTTTCGGTCAATACATCTGCAGCGATTTCTTTTTTGGTTTTATTCTGAAGTTTGCCCCACATAGAGCCGCTTGCATCATAAATAAACAGAATTGGCGACAACTCTTTTTCTTGGGCATTAAGATGAACTGAACAACATAAAACGACTAGTAATATGATTATTTTCTTCATAATGAATGGATTTAAATATTCTTTTCTGGGAGAAACATTTTTGTTCATGCGCAGGATATTCTATTTGGCATAAATAACCAGTCAAAATCAACATTATAGCTTGAGGAAGAATTTCTAACTTTAAATATAGTAAAGAAACTACTTAATTCAAAAATTTCAACAAGTAAAATATGTGCTTTATTTAATTTTTATAAACTGACTATAAGCTCAATAGCACTATAAATCAATAAAAAAAGCGAACTTAAATAATTTAAGTTCGCTTCAATGATATTCAAATTTTATCTTATGTGGCATCCCGTTTCCAACGGGATTTAGTTCAACCATCAAAACCTAATGCGCTACGCTTTTAGGTTTTGGGTTTCACTAAATATGCAACGCCCTATCTTCGGTAGCAGCCAAAGCCGCTTCTTTGATAGCTTCTGTAAATGTTGGATGCGCATGAGACATACGAGATACATCTTCAGCACTTGCTTTATATTCCATGGCTACAACTGCTTCAGCAATCATATCGGCAGCACGGGCACCAATCATGTGTACGCCTAAAATTTCGTCTGTGGTTTTATCGGCTAATATTTTTACAAAACCGTCTAAATCCATACTCGCTCTACTTCTACCTAAAGCACGCATTGGGAAAGACCCTGTTTTATAGTCTATACCTGCTTCTTTTAATTGTTCTTCGGTTTTACCAACTGCAGCAACTTCCGGCCATGTATAAACTACCCCGGGAATTAAGTTATAATCGATATGTGGTTTTTGTCCCGCTAAAGTTTCGGCAACAAAAACACCTTCTTCTTCCGCTTTATGCGCTAACATAGCTCCTTTTACAACATCGCCAATGGCATATATATTGGAAGCACTTGTTTGTAAATGTTCGTTTACTTCAACACGTCCTCGATCGTCTAGTTTTACTCCAGCAGCCTCTGCATTCAATCCATCTGTGTAGGGTTTACGACCTACTGAAACCAAACAATAATCGCCTTTAAACTCTACTTCCTCCCCTTTTTTGTTATCTGCTTTCACTATAACTTCATTGCCTTTTCGCCCAACAGATTTCACTTTGTGAGATACTTGCATTGAAAATTTTGCTTTCTTAAACACTTTATTTAATTCTTTAGACAAACCAGCATCCATAGTTGGAATAATACGATCCATATATTCTACAACTGTAACTTCTGAGCCTAAACGTCTATATACTTGCCCCAGTTCCAAACCAATAACACCACCACCAATAATAATTAAGTGTTTCGGGATTTCTTTCAATTTTAAAGCTTCAGTTGATGTTATAACCCGTTCTTTATCTATTGAAATAAAAGGTAAAGAAGACGGTTTACTACCCGTTGCAATTATTGTATTTTTAGCTTCTATTTCGATAGTTTCTTCTCCTGAAATTGCAATATGAGTAGCATCTTTAAAACTTCCTAAACCTTGATATACATCAATGTTATTCTTCTTCATTAAAAAATCGATACCTCCTGTGGTTTGATCTACAACCGACTGCTTGCGAGCTATCATTTTCTCCAAATTCACTTTTACCTCACCCGGGATTTCAATACCATGTTCTTCAAAATGTTTCATGGCATCGTCATAATGGTGCGAAGAATCTAAAAGTGCTTTACTTGGGATACAGCCTACATTTAAGCACGTTCCGCCAAGGGTTGCATATTTTTCTATAATGGCAGTTTTCATGCCTAATTGTGCACAACGGATTGCTGCAACATATCCTCCCGGACCAGAACCGATAACGGCCACATCGTATGATTTCATAGTGTTTTTTTGAATTTTGAATAAAAAATATGCTTCGAACACGACAGGTGTATCAAAGCAAAACGAACATCAAAAATACGAATTTAGATTTAAGGGTTTTAACAGTTTTGGAGTTTTTTTAGCAACTTCATCTATGCTAATTTTCGATATCGTTTAAAATCCAATCTAATGCTGCATCTTTTTTCAATTGTCTATCTTTTAAAGTAGGTAAAATTTCAACATCAGGTTTAATACCGTATCCATCAGGTTCTTGCTTGTATGGCGCTTCAACCTGCATTAAGCCTATTCTAATTACTAATTTAGTTGCTGGTAATTGATAGTGTTTATAAAGTCCTGCAACACAACCATTGTAGGCCCCTCCTGTTTCTTCTCCAACAAAAGTGGCACGTTTCGTAGCTTTTAAATGTGTAGAAATTATTGAGGAAGCTGAAAACGAATTCCCATTAATCAACACATATAATTTGCCTTTATAGTTTAATGGATTTGGTCTTTCTGGTTTGGCTTGCTTAAACTTATAATACAGCTTACCGTCTTTCTTTTTTGTTTTTAGCAAATTCTGAACGATAACAATAGGCGAAAAAACACCAGCAAGAATTTTTAAACCCGTTGGTGTTGTATTGCTCATAACTGATTTTAAAGCGGGAAGCCTGCTATTGACTTCACTTTCAGTTATAAATTGAAATTCTTTATCTGTTAAATAAGAATATAATTTTTCTATTTCAGCAATGCGTCCACCCCCATTCTCCCTTAAATCCAAAATGAAATGTTTGGTGTTAGCAGCATCTAATTTGGCGAAACTCTCTTTGTAAAACTTTTTATAATTCCCGTTTGAAAACCCTCTAATTTTCATGTATGCTACAGCACTATCTTTACCAATAAAATCTAGGTTTCTGGTAAATTCTTTCGTTCTTGAAATATAGCCGTGTTTTTTATTGTACTTGCGCTTTTTCTTAGCAGCAATTTTTTTTGCTTTCTTTTCGGCTCTGGTTAATTTTTTCGGTTTTACTTTTAATGAGTCTTCCTTTTTTAACCCCGAAGTATCTGTTTCTTTTTTCTTTTCTTTTTTGGGAACCCTTCTGAACATTTTAGTAAACAAAGAATCTTTAGATTTAAAGGTAACTTTCAAACTGTCTAAAAACCCCTTGTCGCGCACGTAAAATTGTTTAAAACCTTTACTAACAAACCTGTTATGGAGCGTTGTGTTATAACCATCGGAAGCAAAACGTGTTTTATAAGTATTCACTAATTCAGATGCAGGTTCCTCATTTATGCTTACAACTTCTGTTCCAACAAATATGGAGTCTTTTCCAAGGGTTCGTTTTACCCATAATTTATCGTCTAAATATTCAAATTCTAAATCGTAAAATTCAAATTTTTTCTTTTTAAGCTTTTTCAGTTCCTTCCGTTCAAAACGCTTTCCCATTGGTTTTACAGCAACATGACCTTGTCTCACATTGGTAAGAACTGGTGCTAATTTTTTGTAGAAATCGCGAGATGTCAATGGTGTTGTTATAGCCCTTTTTAAACTATCAAACTTAAATTCCAAAATAGCTTTTGGTGTGTATTGGTATAATTTGGGATGTTGTTTTTTTAACTGACTGTAGGCTTTATCAATATCTTCATGCAATTCTTCAACTGAATGTAACTTTGTGATTTGCTCGTTATGTTTTTTTACACTAACACAGGAGGATAACAAAAATGCAACAAGCACTATTAATACTAGTTTTCTCATATACTCAGATAAAAATTCAATGCTAAAATAACCGTATTTCATTTATATTTTAATCTATTAGTGTTTATTTAACTTTGAAGTTTGATAAAACCGTAAAATGTTTTATATAATTACGTAGTTTTGTGGTCATGCAAAAAGCAGTCAACATACAGAACAAAAAGGCGCGGTTTCAATATGAAATATTGGATAAATATACTGCTGGAATTGTGCTAACTGGCACCGAAATTAAATCCATAAGAAGCAGTAAGGCCTCCATTGCCGAAAGTTTTTGTGAGTTTAGTGAAAATGGCGAACTTTTTGTAGTGAATATGACCATTCAAGAATATGCGTTTGGCAATTATTACAACCACAAACCCAAAGCGGTTAGAAAACTATTGCTCAATAAAAAAGAGCTTAAGAAATTGAATAAAGAAGTCCAAAATACGGGGCTGACCATTATTCCATTGCGTTTGTTTATTAATGATAAAGGCTATGCTAAACTAGATATTGCGCTTGCAAAAGGAAAAAAACTCTTCGATAAACGCGAAACGATAAAAGACAGAGACAACAAGCGTGATTTGGATAGAATTAAAAAAATCTATAAATAATTTAAGATGATTTTAACCGTTTTAAGGGTTCAAAATCATTAATTTTCCATAAAATATTTAAAATGAAAAGGATTCTTCTCATACTTATAATTGGTATTGTTTCACTTCCTCTAAATGCTCAAAAAAGATCAAATAAAAACGATGATTCTGATAAAAAGGAATTTGTTGTGGATAGCACAAGAGTTTTAACTTTAGACAAAACCATTAAAACATTGTATAAGGTGCTTTCTGCTGAAAAAGAACAAGACCGCAACTGGAAACAATTTAAATACCTGTTCCATCCTGATGCTAAATTAATTGCCTCTGGAATGAATCAAGATTATGAATACAAGGCAAAATATTTAACCCCAAACGAATACATTAAAAGTTCTGGAAAGTGGTTAAAAATGAATGGTTTTATCGAAAAGGAAATCCATAGAAAAGTAACTGCTTTCGGGAATATAGCACATGTTTTTAGTACTTACGAATGCTTTCATAGTAAAGATGATGAACAGCCATTTATGAGAGGTGTGAATAGTATTCAATTATTAAATGATGAAAATCGTTGGTGGATTATCAATATTTTTTGGTCTCAAGAAACCGAAGAAAACCCAATACCAAAAGCCTACTTACCAAGAACCTAAACCATGGCGAAATTTTTTACTGAAATTACTCCAGAATTACAAACCTTTATTGAGGATCAAAAAATATTTTTTGTGGCAACAGCTGTTGATGAAGGACGTATAAATTTGTCCCCAAAAGGTTTAGCAGATACTTTCAGAATTATTGATAAAAATAAAATATTGTGGTTAAACCTCACAGGTAGTGGCAATGAAACCGCGGCGCATTTGTTAAAAAATGACCGAATGACAATTATGTTCTGTTCCTTTGATGGTAAACCTTTAATCTTAAGATTATATGGTAACGCTAAAATTTATCATGAAAGAGATACTGAATTTAAACAGCACATCGAGTTATTTCCTGAAATTCCTGGCACACGACAAATTATTGAAATGACTGTTGATGCCGTACAAACCTCTTGTGGATACGCAGTTCCTTTTATGGATTTTAAAGAAGAACGTAAGCAACTAAATTCTTGGGCTGAAAAACAGGGTAAAGAGCGTATTGAAAAGTACTGGAAAGAGAAGAATGTTAAGAGCATTGATGGGTTGGATACTGAGATATTTGGGGGTTCTCAAAATTAAATTTAATACACGTAATAAATATTTTTTCTCTCGCAAAGTCGCGAAGACGCAAAGAGTTCAAGGATTCTTGTTGAATACATTAGACTGAAAAATAAGAACTCTCTAAAAAATTAGACACAGATTTTTACGGATTATTGAGAGCGGTAAATTGTTTCGCCGAGATTCACGGAGTTCACACAGAGGTTCACAGAGAATTTCTTGAATTTGAAGTTTTTAACTGAGACTGTGTAAACTGTGACTGTAACTGATACTCTAAAATATCAGACACGGATTTCACGGATTTTCACGGATTGGTGCTTGCTGTAAATTGTTTCGCGGAGATTCACGGAGTTCACACAGAGGCTCACAGAGAATTTCTTTAAATTTCAAGTTTTTAACTGAGACTGTGTAAACTGTGACTGTGACTGATACTCTAAAATATCAGACACGGATTTCACGGATTTTCACGGATTGGTGCTTGCTGTAAATTGTTTCGCGGAGATTCACGGAGTTCACACAGAGGTTCACAGAGAGTTTCTTGAAATTTCAAGTTTTTATCTGAGACTGTGTAAAATGTGACTGTAACTGATACTCTAAAATATCAGACACGGATTTCACGGATTTTCACGGATTGGTGCTTGCTGTAAATTGTTTCGCGGAGATTCGCGGAGTTCACACAGAGGTTCACAGAGAATTTCTTGAATTTGAAGTTTTTAACTGAGACTGTGTAAACTGTGACTGTAACTGATACTCTAAAATATCAGACACGGATTTCACGGATTTTCACGGATTGGTGCTTGCTGTAAATTGTTTCGCGGAGATTCACGGAGTTCACACAGAGGCTCACAGAGAATTTCTTTAAATTTCAAGTTTTTAACTGAGACTGTGTAAACTGTGACTGTGACTGATACTCTAAAATATCAGACACGGATTTCACGGATTTTCACGGATTGGTGCTTGCTGTAAATTGTTTCGCGGAGATTCACGGAGTTCACACAGAGGTTCACAGAGAGTTTCTTGAAATTTCAAGTTTTTATCTGAGACTGTGTAAACTGTGACTGTGACTGATACTCTAAAATATCAGACACGGATTTCACGGATTTTCACGGATTGGTGCTTGCTGTAAATTGTTTCGCGGAGATTCGCGGAGTTCACACAGAGGTTCACAGAGAGTTTCTTGAAATTTGAAGTTTTTATCTGAGACTGTGTAAAATGTGACTGTAACTGATACTCTAAAATATCAAACACGGATTTCACGGATTTTCACGGATTAGTGCTTGCTGTAAATTGTTTCACGGAGATTCACGGAGTTCACACAGAGGTTCACAGAGAGTTTCTTGAAATTTCAAGTTTTTATCTGAGACTGTGTAAACTGTGACTGTAACTGATACTCTAAAATATCAGACACGGATTTCACGGATTTTCACGGATTAGTGCTTGCTGTAAATTGTTTCGCGGAGATTCACGGAGTTCACACAGAGGTTCACAGAGAGTTTCTTGAATTTGAAGTTTTTATCTGAGACTGTGTAAAATGTGACTGTAACTGATACTCTAAAATATCAGACACGGATTTCACGGATTTTCACGGATTGGTGCTTGCTGTAAATTGTTTCGCGGAGATTCGCGGAGTTCACACAGAGGTTCACAGAGAATTTCTTTAAATTTCAAGTTTTTAACTGAGACTGTGTAAACTGTGACTGTAACTGAAAGCTGAGACTGCGACTGAGACTGAGACTGAGACTGCGACTGTAAACTAAATCAATTTTATTAACTTCTGTCTTTTCGTCATTTCGTCTTCCGTCTTCCGTCATCGGTCTCCCGTCATCAGTCTCCCGTCATCGGTCTCCCGTCTCCCGTCATTTTCAACACTCAATTCTTATCCTCCAACAAAGGCACAAAACGAAATTCGCCAAACTCATGTTGTTCAAACTCCTTTGGTCCTTTTCTAATAAAAAGTGTCATCACTTGAATATCATCACCTACTGGAATTACCAAACGTCCACCATCATGCTTTAACTGACTCAACAACGGCTTAGGTACAAATGGTGCGCCTGCGGTTACAATAATACTATCAAAAGGGGCTTCTTCTGGCAATCCTTTATAACCATCCCCAAAAATTAACTTTTTTGCACGATAGCCTAGCTTTGGCAGAAATTTGCTGGTTTTTTTAAACAACTCTTGTTGGCGTTCAATACTGTAAATTATCGCACCTAATTCGGATAACACCGCAGTTTGGTAACCACTACCTGTACCTATTTCCAAAACTTTATGTCCTGAAGCTATTTGAAGCAATTCAGTTTGAAAAGCTACTGTATAAGGTTGAGAAATGGTTTGGTCTGCCGCTATAGGAAACGCTTTATCTTTATAGGCATGGTCTAAAAAACCAGAATCCATAAACAAATGCCGAGGTATATTGCCAATGGCTTTTAAAACCTTTTCATCTTGTATGCCTTTCACTTTTAAAACGTTAACTAATTGTTGACGTAATCCTTTATGCTTAAATGTATCTTTCAATTTTGGGTAGTTAATTATGCTAAAATAAAATAATTTCTTGAAGAAACACATGCCATAAGACATATAAAATTTTATTAGTCTTTATTTAGGTTTTTGATAAAAACGAAATTATTTTATTTAGACTCCCGATGTCTCGGGAATGACAATTACGTCCAAAACTTCAACGAAAAACGTCGAGGATTTTTTTTTAGAATTAATCAAACATTTTTAAGAAGAAAACAATTTTAGCAGAATTTAATTTTAGTATCTTTAATGTGGAAAAATCATCGTGGAAAAGCCTAATTTTGGCTTTATTTTATAATTAGAACTTACTATTTATAGTATTTTTGTTTAAAACGTAAAAATTATGCTGAAAGCTGGTGTTCTTGGTGCAGGTCATCTTGGGAAAATTCATTTAAGACTTCTAAAACAATCTGAAAAGTATGACTTAGTTGGCTTTTATGATGCAGATACTGAAAATGCAAAAAAAGTTGCAGAAGAATTCGGGTATCATTTATTCGATTCTATTGACGATTTAATAGATGCTGTAGATGTCGTCGATATTGTAACACCCACGCTTTCCCATCATCAATGTGCTATAAAAGCCATTACAAAAGGAAAGCATATTTTTATTGAAAAACCTATTACAAATACCGTTGCCGAAGCCGAAGAAATTAGAGCTTTGGTTGCTTTACATAAGGTAAAAGGACAGGTTGGTCATGTGGAGCGTTTTAATCCAGCCTTTATAGCTGTGAAAGATGATATCAAATCGCCAATGTTTATCGAAACCCATCGTTTGGCTGAATTTAATCCAAGAGGCACCGATGTTCCTGTGGTTTTAGATTTAATGATTCATGATATTGATATTATTTTGAGTATCGTAAAATCTGAAGTGAAACATATTTCAGCAAGTGGTGTTGCCGTAATTAGCGATACGCCTGATATTGCAAACGCAAGAATTGAATTCAAAAATGGCTGTGTTGCAAACTTAACGGCAAGTAGAATTTCGTTGAAAAAAATGCGTAAAGGACGTTTTTTCCAAAAAGACGCTTACATCTCGGTTGATTTTTTGGAGAAAAAATGTGAAGTTGTAAAAATGAAAGATGCCCCAGAAAATCCTGGAGATTTTGATATGATTTTACAAAATGCCGAAGGGATTAAAAAACAGATTTATTTCGACAACCCTAAAGTACAGGACATCAATTCTATACTTGACGAACTGGAAACATTTGCAGATGCTATAAATAATGATACAACGCCAATTGTAACTTTACATGATGGTACTGAAGCGTTGCGCGTTGCGAATATGATTATCAATCAGTTTTAGGGAAAGAGACGGAAGACAGAAGTTTGGATTCCGAAAGTCGAGCATAAATAGTCTTTCTATTTCAACAAATTTTCAAAATTAATTCTTTATGAAAAACATCGCAGTTATAGGCGCCGGCACCATGGGAAATGGTATTGCACATACATTTGCACAAAACGGATTTATAGTTCAACTTATTGACGTAAATAAAGATGCCCTAAATAAAGGACTGCAAACCATTGCTACAAACTTAGACAGAATGGTGGCTAAGGAAAAAATTACTTCAGAAGAAAAACAAAGCACATTACATAATATTTCTACATTTTCCAATCTTAATAAAGGGGTTGAAAATGCCAATTTAGTTGTTGAAGCTGCTACCGAAAACTTAGATTTAAAGCTCAAAATTTTCAAGACCTTGGACGAAGCATGTCCAGACACAGCAATTCTAGCCTCGAACACGTCCTCTATTTCAATTACCCAAATAGCTGCGGTGACTTCAAAACCAGAACGTGTTATCGGGATGCATTTTATGAATCCTGTGCCTATCATGCAATTAGTGGAAATCATTAATGGCTACAATACGAGTAAAGAAGTCACTAAAACCATCATGGATCTATCTAAAACCTTAGGTAAAGTTCCTGTTGAAGTGAATGACTATCCAGGATTTGTAGCCAACCGTATTTTAATGCCAATGTTGAACGAATCCATTGAAACGCTTTACAACGGCGTTGCAGGAGTTGAAGAAATTGATACGGTTATGAAACTGGGAATGGCACACCCCATGGGCCCTTTACAATTAGCCGATTTTATTGGATTAGATGTTTGTTTATCTATTTTAAACGTGATGTACAATGGTTTTAAAAACCCTAAGTATGCACCATGTCCGTTGTTGGTTAATATGGTAAATGCAGGTAAATTAGGTGTGAAATCGGGCGAAGGGTTTTATGATTATTCTGAGAGTAAAAAAGCTGAAAAAGTTTCCAAACAGTTTTTGAGATAGGAAAATTATATTTAACAATTTCAACCCTTAAAATTAAATTATCCCTACCTTGTTTTGATTTAGCTTCTACCCTATTTTTGCACTTATGAGCATAAAAGAAAACCTCCTAAATATCACAAACACATTACCAGACCACGTCACGCTTGTAGCCGTTTCAAAAACAAAACCAGTTTCTGATATCATGGAAGCCTACAATATTGGGCATCGCATTTTTGGAGAAAACAAAGTCCAAGAAATGGTTGAGAAATATGAAGAAATGCCAAAAGATATTGAATGGCACATGATTGGGCATTTACAACGTAACAAAGTAAAATACATGGCAAACTTTGTAAGCCTCATTCACGGAGTTGACAATTTTAAACTGCTAAAGGAAATAAACAAGCAAGCCAAAAAACACGATAGAATCATCGATTGTTTATTGCAGATAAAAATAGCGGATGAAGATTCTAAATTTGGCATGTCTCCAAATGAAGCGCAAGACATTATTCAATCTAAAGCCCTTTCAGAGTTACAACATGTTAGAATCAAGGGACTTATGGGAATGGCAACTTTCACTAATAATATACATCAGATAGAAAGAGAATTTAAAATGTTAAAACAAACTTTTGATAGCCTAAAACCATTAGAAAATTCTAACTTTAAACCAGAAACCATTAGTATGGGCATGAGTGGCGATTACCAACTGGCAATTGACTGTGGAAGCACCATGATTCGTGTAGGAAGTAGTATATTTGGTTCAAGAAATTATTCAAATTAAGACAAGGATATTTACGCAGTATTAGACATAGAGACTACTGGAGGCAAGTATAACGAAGAAGGCATTACCGAAATTGCAATCTATAAATTTGATGGTCATGAAATAGTTGACCAGTTTATTAGTCTAGTAAATCCCGAAAGAGAGATCCAACCTTTTGTGGTTAACCTTACCGGGATAAACAGTAACATGCTTCGTAACGCTCCAAAATTCTACGAAGTAGCAAAACGCATTGTTGAAATTACCGATGGCTGTATCATTGTGGCCCATAATGCGCAATTCGATTACAGGATTTTAGGCACAGAATTTAAACGCTTAGGTTTTGAATATGAACGACAATCACTATGTACCGTAGAACTTTCAAAATATTTAATTCCAGATCAGGCTTCCTATAGTTTAGGGAAACTAGTACGCTCACTTGGTATTCCTGTAACCGATAGACATCGCGCTTCGGGCGATGCACAAGCCACAGTAAAACTCTTTAAAATGTTGTTGGATAAAGACACGTCTAAAAACATCATCAAAGATGCGGTGCGACTAAACCCTAAACGACAACTAGAACCTAGACATCTCGATATTATAGCAGATTTACCAGCTATTACAGGAGTTTATTATATTCATAAAGCCGATGGGGAAATCATTTATATTGGAAAAAGTAACAATATAAAAAAGCGCATCAATCAGCATTTTACCAGTACCAACCCAAAATCAAAAAAAATTCAAGCTTTAGTCCATACCGTAACTTATGAAGCTACTGGGAGTGAATTAGTGGCTCTTTTAAAAGAAAGCGAAGAAATAAAACGGAACAAACCCATATTTAATCGTGCTTTAAGACGTACTATTTTCACACATGCACTTTACAGTTTTAAAGATGAAAACAGCTATATCAACCTTAAAATTGATGTTGTCGATGGCAGAAAAAAACCAATTACCACTTTTAGCAACAGACAAAGCGGAAAAAGTTTTATAACCAAAGTAGTGGAAGATTATAAATTATGTCAAAAATTAACAGGGCTTTACAAAACAAAAACAAGTTGTTTTAATTATGAAATAAAACAATGTGATGGTGCGTGTATCGGAGAAGAACCTGCCGAAGGTTACAACAAACGTGTTCTAGCTATTATAGACAAAAACAGCTACGAAAACAAAAACATGGTCATTGTCGATAAAGGTAGAGCTGTAGATGAGCGTAGTGCAATACTCATTAAAGAAGGTGTTTTTGTAGGTCTTGGATTTTTCAATTTGAACTATCAAATAAATAATCTGGAAATATTAGAATCTATCATAACACCGATGCAAAATAATAGAGACGCCCAACATATTATCCAAAGTTATCTAAGACGAAACAAACGTGTAAAACAAATCATTTTAGACAGTTAATGAAACAATTTTTAGTTATTCTTGCCTTTAGCCTTTGCCTAAACCTATTTTCTCAATCTGCTTTTAATTCGGAATCTTATCGCGTTGTGCTTGCCGATATTGAAACCAATACTTTTGAAAAAGACACAACAGCACATGCGCTAGTAATTTACGAACAAGGCAACAGTTATGTAGATCCGGGAGATTACGATTTAAGAACTGAAATAAAACATAAAATAAAAATCTTAAATAGAGACGGTTTTGATAAAGCTAATATTGTAATTCCGCTTTACAATACTAAAAACCGCTCAGAAAAAGTGGATCAAATTTTAGCAACCACTTATAATAAGATTGATGGGAAAGTTATTAAAACACAATTAGAAGAAAAAGATATTTTTAGAGAGAAGTACAATGAGAATTATACCTTGGTAAAGTTCACAATGCCCAATATTCAACCTGGTTCCGTTATTACATATAGTTACAAGCTAAGATCTCCATTTATGTTTAAATATAAAGGTTGGGAATTTCAGGACGATATCCCAAAATTATATAGTGAATACAAAACAAGTATTCCAGGAAATTGGCATTATCATATCAAACTGGTCGGCTATAAAAAATTAGATGTAGAAACATCCGATATTAAAAAAACCTGTCTGGAGCATGCAAGAGGAGCAAGTGCCGATTGTGCAGTAAGCACCTATGCCATGAAAGACGTACCTGCTTTTATTGAGGAAAACCATATGACAACCAAAGACAACTATTTGGCTCGAATAGAATATGAGTTACAAACTTTTAGCGGCTTTGATGGCACAGTAAACAATTATACCAAAACATGGAAAGATGTTGATGGAGAGCTGCGCAGCGAACCCAGTATAGGCAAACAATTATCCAAAAAATTAAAACCAGAAGATTTCTTCGGGGCAAGTGTCATAAACGAACCAAATAATTTAAAAAGAGCCAAAGCCATTCTTAAACATGTTCAAGAAAATTATACTTGGAATGAGGAATACAGCATCTTCAAAAAATCCAATATAAAAGACCTCATTGAAGACAAATCAGGAAACGTTTCTTCAATAAACATCTTATTGCACAACCTATTAAAGTCTTGTAACATCAATGTATCTCCTGTATTGGTTTCGACTCGAAAAAATGGGTTTCCTACTAAGATTTATCCAGTAATTTCAGATTTTAATTACCTTATAGTTCAAGCAAAAATAGGTGGTAAAACATATCTGCTAGATGCTACAGACCCCTATTTAAGTTTCGGGCAAATCCCATTTAAATGTCTCAATCTATATGGTCGTTTACTAGACTTTAAAAACGGAAGTTCATGGATTAATATTGGCCCAAGAAAACCATCCATGTCATTTATAAAAACCGAATTAAACATTGATGAAGCAGGTAATATTAATGGTAAGGCAAGATCAAGAGCAACGGGATATCATGGCTTGAACAAGAAAAAATCATGCTTAGGAAGTCCAGATGCTTACGTTGAAAAACTTCAGAATAAATTTGTGAATTTGAACATAAAAAACTTCGAAACTCAGACTACAGAAAACACGAGTGCATCCTTTAGTTCGGCTTTCGATTTTACCTTAGAAGAAGCTTTAGTTGGAGATAATTTATACATCAATCCATTTCTATTCCCTTTTTTTAAAGAAAACCCTTTTAAACTACAAGAACGCACCTACCCCGTAGATTTCGGCTATAAAGATGGTTACTTTTATAATTTAAGGTTTACCATTGATGACGCTTTTGAAATTGTAGAAATTCCAAAAAGCGCCTTATTAAAACTTGCTGATAATGGTGGTCTGCTAAATATGTCTAGCAATTTATTAGGTAATACTGTTAACATAACCTTCAAAGTAGATTTTAAAAAGCCCTTATATCCCGCAGAACTTTACCCCTATTTAAAAGAATTTATGAATACCGTTGTTGATATTCAAACCAACTCTCTAATTGTTCTAAAAAAGAAATAACATATCTTTAGTATTTTAGTAAAATGAACACAACAACAAAAAATCATTGGCGCTCAAAACTTCATGACATCATTTATGAAGCCGATACGCCTGCGGGAAAGCTTTTCGACTTAGTTTTGTTTATAGCCATTATAGCAAGTATTATTTTAGTCATGTTAGAAAGCATTGATAGCTTTGACAAAAAATATCATAACTTTTTAAATATTTCAGAATGGATCATCACCATTTTGTTCAGCATAGAATATATAGCCCGCATCATTACTGTAAAAAAACCATTAAAATATATTTTTAGTTTTTATGGTATTGTCGATTTTTTATCCACAATACCAAAATACATCTCCCTTTTATTTGGTGGTATCCATGCTTTAGCAGCATTGAGAGCCCTGCGTTTACTCCGTATTTTTAGAATCCTAAAACTGGCGCGTTACCTAGGTGCTTCAAATATGCTTATCTCTGCCCTAAGAGCAAGCAGGGCAAAAATTTTGGTTTTTCTATTTGCGGTTCTCATTTTGTGTGTCATTTGTGGCACACTCATGTATCTCATAGAAGGCGAAGAAAGTGGTTTTTCAAGCATTCCCGTTAGTGTCTATTGGTGTATTGTTACGCTAACTACAGTTGGCTTTGGCGATATTGCACCTGTAACTCCTTTAGGACAGTTTTTGGCTGCCTTAATTATGATTATGGGTTACGGTATTATTGCTGTACCAACAGGAATTGTATCTGCTGAATATTCTACTCAAGGCACAAAAAAGCACCCTAATCCAAATACTAAAGTGTCTTTAAACTCCAAATCCTGCGAAAATTGTCTTGCCGAAAGTCATAGCGACAAAGCAGATTATTGTTACAATTGTGGCGAAAAATTGCATATTTAGGTTTTGGGCGTTCCCCTACCGGGGTCAGGCTTTTCGTTCCAAGTCCTCGCTCCCAAAAGGTCGCTGTGGGCTTTCCTCTGCCCCCGTATGCTCGGGGCTTAACGCGGGCAAATCCGCAAGTGCCTTTTCTTAATAAAACATTTCAGTTACTTCATAATTCATCATGTTCTTCCCTGAGTAGAGTTGTTCGTTGTTCGTTAATCATCAATCGTTGTTCATTGTTCGTTGTCCATCAGCCGTAATTCTGACCCGTCCTGAATAAAGGCTACACAATCTTAATCAATTATGTACAAAAATGACAAAGTAATCAGACGGTATTCCGAATCTTTTAAACTCAAAATTTTAGACGAACTTACCGCAGGAAAATTAAACAAGTATCAACTAGGTAAAGCGTATGGTATTG